>NZ_LNQO01000004.1:0-354589 GCF_001456905.1 Gordonia sp. SGD-V-85 | reverse complement strand
GCTCGCTTCGCTCGCACCTCAGGGAGCAACGGGGGCTCGCTTCGCTCGCACCTCAGGGAGCAACGGGGGCTCGCTTCGCTCGCACCTCAGGGAGCCGGGGCCGGGCTCGCAAGCTCGCCCCTCAGGGGGCACGGAACAATTTCATCGAAAGGTACTGAATAACAATGAAACTCAATGGACTGTCGGTCGCGATCACCGGCGGCGCATCCGGTCTCGGGCTCGCGACTGCTCAGCGCGTCGTCGACGCCGGTGGCCTGGTCACCCTGATCGATCTGCCGACCTCGGACGGTCAGGCCGTGGCCGACGGACTCGGCGCCGCAGCGTCGTTCGCGGCCGCCGACATCACCGACCGTGAACAGTTCGCGGCCGCACTCGATGTCGCCGACGACCGAGGGGGCCTGCGCGGACTCGTGCACTGTGCCGGCGCGGGCCGGCGCATGCGCATCCTGGACAAGGAGGGCAAGGCGGGTTCGGTGGAGGACTTCGAGTTCGTCATCAAGCTCAACCTCGTCGGGTCGTTCCATGCGCTCTCGCTCGGCGCGGAACGTATCGCTCGACAGAAGCCCGTCGACGGGGAGCGGGGCGCCATCATCATGACCGCGTCGGTCGCGGCGTACGAGGGACAGATCGGCCAGATCAACTACTCGGCGTCGAAGGCGGGCATCGTCGGGATGACGCTGGTCGCCGCACGGGACCTGGCCAGCAAGCTCATCCGCGTCAACACCATCGCGCCGGGCACGATGGACACGCCGTTGCTCGCCCGGCTGCGCGACGACGTGCGCGATGCGCTCGCCGCGAGCATTCCCAATCCGGCGCGGCTCGGTAGGCCGGAGGAGTTCGGTCAACTCGCCGCGTCGATCCTGGAGAACACCTATCTCAACGGCGAGACCATTCGCCTCGACGGGGCGATCCGGATGGCGCCGCGGTAACCCGAACCCCGGCACGTCCGTTCTGCGTCTCCACAACGCCTTTCGAGAGGAATCATCGCGATGTCTGTCACGGCGCCCACCACTCTGAGCTATCCCGACGCCACGATGGCGGTGCTGCCGGCGAGTATGGCCGCCCTCTACGGCGAGCGCGCGGCCGTCGTCGATGGCGCGACGACGCTCACGTTCACCGAGCTCGACGCGCGTTCGGCCGCCGTGGCGTCGGCGTTGCGTGCGGTCGGAGTGAGGGATCGCGATGTGGTCCTGCTGTACCTGACCAACAGCGTCGAGTTCGTCGTCGCCTACTACGGATCACTCCGGGCCGGTGCGGCGGTGACCCTGGTCAATCCGTTGCAGCCCGTACCGGGTCTGCGACGTCAGATCGCGGAAACCGCTGCGGTGGTGGGTTTCACGCAGATCGAGCAGTCCGCTCGTCTCCTGTCCGCCGCCGTCGGCACGGCGTTGACGACGGTGGTGACGGTGGACGGGGCCGCGGATGCGCCGGAGGGCATCGACACCGTCCCCCTAGCGGAGTTCGTCGTCGGGCACGAGACGGCCCCGCCGGTCTCGACCACGAGCGACGACGTCGCGCACCTCGCCTTCACCGGCGGCACCACGGGTGTCTCGAAGGGCGTTCGGGTCCTGCACCGCAACGTGCTCGGCAACGTCACGCAGATGATCGCCTGGCGGGCAGGTCATTCCGTGGCGGTGGGAACCGACGGTCTCCTGACCCTCACTCCCCGGTCGTCTGAGAACCCGGGGGTGGTGCCCGGACATGCGGCGACGGTCGTCGTGTCCCCGCTGTTCCACGCGCACGCCCTCATCAACATGTCGTTTCTCCTGCTGTGCGGTGCCACGCACGTGTTCGCCGGTCGTTTCGAGCCCGGGCGGATGCTGGCTCTCATCGAGGCGCATCGGGCGTCGTACGTGACCGGGAGTCCCGCGATGTGGCATGCGCTCGCCGTCCACCCCGACGTCTCCACACGGGACCTGACCTCGGTGCGGGTGGTCTCCTCCGGCGCGGCGCCGATCGATCACGTGACCCTGGAGCAGCTCGAGAAGGCGTTCCCGGCATCGGCGATCGTGGAAGGATACGGCCTCACCGAGGCGACGTGCCTGGTGTCCTCGGCGCCCCTGACGTCCGGGGGTCGATACCGGCTCGGGAGTGTGGGTCTGCCGACGTTCGACACCCAGATCGAGATCCGCGCCGTCGACGATCCGGCCGTCGTCCTCCCGCCGGGGGAGAAGGGACAGTTGTGGGTGCGCGGCCCGCAGGTCACCGACGGCTATCTCGATCACCCCGAGAAGACGGCCGAGCAGTTCGTCGACGGGTGGCTCGACACCGGTGACATCGCCTACCGCGACGCCGACGGGTACCTCTACATCTGCGACCGCGCCAAGGACATGCTGATCTACAAGGGCTACAACGTGTATCCGCGCGAGCTCGAGGAGATCCTGGTGACGCATCCCGACGTCGGTGCGGCGGCGGTCGTCGCCCGGGAGGCGGGTGCGGTGGGGCAGGAGCCGGTGGCCTTCCTCGTCGCCCGGGACGGTCACGTCATCGACGCCGATGCGGTGTCGGACTTCGTCGCCGCGCAGGTGTTGCCCTACAAGAAGATCCGGGACGTGTACGTGGTCGACGAGCTGCCCACCTCGGCGGCCGGCAAGGTCCAGAAGGTGGCGTTGCGGGAGCGCCTGGCGAACGCCTGACAGGGTCAGCGCCGGCGCCCGAGGCGCCGGCGCACGCGCGTGTGGTCAGCGCTGCGCGCGCTTGACCAGGTTGCGCCCGATGATGAGTCGCTGGATCTCGCTGGTGCCCTCGTACAGGCGCAGCAACCGCACCTCGCGGTAGATGCGTTCCACCGCGACATCGCGCATGTAACCGCTGCCGCCGTGGATCTGCACGGCGAGATCGGCGACCTTGCCGACCATCTCGGTGCAGAACAGCTTGGCAGCCGACGGGGCGATGCGGCGGTCGGTGTCGTCGACCCACGCCCGGGCGGCCTCGCGGACGAGCGCGCGTCCGGCCATCACCCCGGCCTGCTGGTCGGCGAGCATGGCCTGGACCAGTTGGAACTCGCCGATCGCGGTACCGCCCTGGGTGGCGGTGGCGGCCCAGGTGACCGACTCGTCGAGCGCACGCTGCGCGGTGCCCACCGAGAGAGCCGCGATGTGCACCCGGCCCCGGGCCAGGCTCATCATCGCGGCCTTGTAGCCCACGTCCTCGCTGCCGCCGACCAGTGCCGACGCCGGCACCCGCACGGCGTCGAAGTGCACGTCCGCGGTCCAGGCGCCCTCCTGGCCCATCTTGCGGTCCTTGGCGCCGACGCTGAGCCCCGCGGCGTCGGCGGGGACCAGGAACACCGCGATGCCCGTGCCGTTCTCGTCGGCCGGACGGGTACGTGCGAACACGACGAACAGATCGGCCAGCGGCGCATTGGTGATGAACCGCTTCTCGCCCGTGATCACCCAGTCGTCACCGTCGCGGACGGCCCTCGTGCGCAGTCCGGCCGGATCGGACCCGGCCCCCGGTTCGGTCAGCGCGAACGAGGCGACGACCTCGCCGGACGCGATCTTCTCCAGCCACGCGGACTTCTGCTCGTCGGTGCCGAAGTGGACGAGGACCTGGCCGGCGATGCCGTTGTTGGTGCCGAACATCGAGCGCAGCGCCAGGGATGTGTACCCGAGCTCCATCGCGAGTTCGACGTCCTGGGTCAGATCGAGGCCGAGACCGCCCCACTCCTGCGGGATGGCGTAGCCGAAAAGGCCCATGCTCTTCGCCGTCTGGCGGATGTCGTCGGGGATGGCGTCGGTGTCGAGGATCTCCTGCTCCCGCGGGACCACCACCTCGCGGACGAACTCGCGCGTCGCGGCGAGGATGTCGGCGAAGTCCTCGTCGCCCACCTCGGAGGAGGTCGTCCGCGCTGAATGCATCACTCCGGTCATGCTGTCACTCTCGCGGCCGGCGGGCGAGGGGTCCAATACGAAACCGGGATCGCTGCGATAGCCGTTGCGTATGAGCGCGGACGGGTCGATCGGGGCGGAACCTCGATAGATTTGTCCCCGCGGCACTCACCGCGGGCCCGGCGCTTCGCGACCGGTTGCCCGACGACCGTCACCCCGCCGCCCTCGAAAGGACTCCGATACATGTCATCGCACCCGCCCGCCGCCGCGTTGCTGGAGGGTCGTACGGCCGTCGTGACCGGCGGAGCCCAGGGCATCGGTTTCGAGATCGCCCGCTCGTTCGTCGACGCCGGCGCGCGAGTCGTGCTCGGTGACCTCAGCCTCGACGCCGCGCAGGCGGCCGCGGACGAGCTCGGCAGCCGCGACGTGGCCCGCGCGGTGAGGTGCGACGTCGTCGACGCGGGGGAGGTCGACGCGCTGCTCGCGGCCGCGGTCGACGGGTTCGGGGCACTCGATGTGCTGGTGAACAACGCCGGGATCACCCGGGACGCGACGATGCGCACCATGACCGAAGACGATTTCGATCAGGTCATCTCGGTGCATCTCAAAGGCACCTGGAACGGCACACGCAAGGCGGCGGCGATCATGCGCGAGGCCAAGCGTGGTGCGATCGTGAACATCTCGTCGCTGTCGGGCAAGGTCGGCATGGTCGGGCAGACCAACTACTCGGCCGCCAAGGCGGGCATCGTCGGCCTCACCAAGGCCGCGGCCAAGGAGATGGCCCATCACGGCGTGCGGGTCAACGCGATCCAGCCCGGCCTCATCCGGTCGGCGATGACCGAGGCGATGCCGCAGAAAGCGTGGGACCAGAAGATGGCGGAGATCCCGATGCGGCGCGCCGGCGAGGTCGGTGAGGTCGCGAGCGTCGCGCTGTTCCTGGCGTGTGACATGTCGTCGTACATGACGGGCACCGTCCTCGAGGTGACCGGCGGCCGTTTCATGTGACCGCCGGCCCTGCTCCACGCCTCCTCTGACACCGAAAGGTCACCCATGCGCGACGTCGTCATCTGCGAACCGGTCCGTACCCCGATCGGCCGTTACGGCGGGATGTTCAAGAATCTCACCGCCGTTGATCTCGGGGTCGCCGCGCTGACGGGGATGCTCGACCGGACCGGACTCGACCCGGAGAAGGTCGAGGACGTCATCCTCGGTCACTGTAACGGGAACAGCGAGGCGCCCGCCCTGGGACGAGTCATCGCACTCGATGCCGGGTTGCCGATCACAGTGGGCGGCATGCATATCGATCGTCGTTGCGGGTCGGGACTACAGGCCGTCATCCAGGCCGCATACCAGGTGTCCTCGGGGGACAACGACGTCGTGGTCGCCGGCGGTGCCGAGTCGATGAGCAACGCGTCGTTCTACTCGGTGGACATGCGGTGGGGTGGGGCCCGGACCGGAATTGCCATGCACGACAGCCTCGTCCGGGCGCGCTCGACCGCCGGCGGCAAGAACTACCCGGTGCCCGGCGGAATGATCGAGACGGCCGAGAACCTGCGCAAGGACTACGAGATCTCCCGGGAAGAACAGGACGAGCTGGCTGTGGCATCGCACGAACGAGCGGTGCGGGCCCAGAAGGATGGCGTACTGGCCGAGGAGATCATCCCGGTCACCGTGGCTTCGCGATCTGGTGACCAGGTCATCGACACCGACGAGCATCCACGCCCGGATGTCTCGGTCGAGTCGCTGTCGAAGCTGAAGCCGATCATGGGCAAGACGGATCCGGACGCGACGGTGACGGCGGGCAACGCCAGCGGTCAGAACGACGCCGCGTCGATGGCGATCGTGACCACCCCCGAGGTCGCCGAGAAGCTGGGTCTACGCCCGCTGGTGAAGCTGCTGTCATGGGGTCTGGCCGGTGTGCCGCCGCGCACCATGGGGATCGGACCGGTCCCCGCGACCGAGAAGGCGCTTGCCAAGGCCGGTCTGACGCTCGCCGACATCGACGTGATCGAGCTCAACGAGGCGTTCGCCGCGCAGGCACTCGCCGTCACCCGCGAGTGGGGTTTCGGCCGTTTCGGTGCCGGCGGCGATTTCGACCGCACCAACGTCAACGGCTCGGGCATCTCGCTGGGCCACCCGGTCGGCGCCACCGGCGGACGCATGCTGGCCTCCCTGGCGCGTGAACTGCACCGGCGCGAGGCCCGCTACGGCCTGGAGACCATGTGCATCGGCGGTGGCCAGGGCCTCGCCGCGGTCTTCGAACGCGTCAGCTGACCCCGAGACTCACCGGGCCCCACCTGATCCGCACCGGTGGGGCCCGGTGTTCCACCCGTCACCCCGCAGTTTCGCGCACGAGGTCGACGAAGGCCTGACCGACGGCCGACAGCGACGGCGGGTGGAATGCGATGGCAAAGGGTCGCACCACATTCGGTTCGATCTCACGGATCACGACCGGCTCATCGGCCGACTCCGCCACCGATCGTTCGAGTAGAGTGCCACCGATTCCGGACTCCACCATCGGGAGCCGTTCCTCGCGGATCTCCGACAGCACGGCCAGCGGCGGGCGGACGCCCCCGACGCGGATCGCCTCCTCGAACTCGTCGGCCACCGAGTAGCCGCGTGGCACGAACACCATCGGGATCGCCGGCAGATTGTTCAGCGGGATCGGGCCCTCGGGTACGTCGGTGCCCGGCGGGTAGACGAGCACGTGTTCGTGTTCGCCGATCACGATCACCTCGAGGTCGTCGCCGGCGATGGGTAGGTGGGCGACGGCGAACTCGCAATGACCGTCCTCGATGGCCGACGCGGCCCTGGTCTCATCGCGTAACTCGCCGAGTCGCACCGAAACCCGCGGATAGGCGGCCCGGAACCGGGCGACGAGATCGACGACGGGCCCGACCGCGGTCGCGGCGAAGGCCAGGATCTCGAGGTGGCCGGTGAGTTCGTCCGCCGAGGCGGAGAGCAGATCGTCGACGGCGTCCATGTCGCGCACGATCTGTCGCGCGGGACCGACCATCGTGCGCCCGGCCGCCGACAGGACCATCCCGCGACCGATGCGGTGAAACAGCTGGACTCCGAGTTCGCGTTCGAGCGCCCGGAGTGCTTGGGACACGGTGGGTTGCGCGACACCGAGAGCCGACGCGGCCCCGCCGATGCCCTTGTTCTCGACCACCGCCAGGAAGTACTCGACCTGTCGCAATTCCATGGCGTGTCACCAATCCCGTGGTTCGGCGTGGTCCGGCGCGATCCCGCAGTGGACCTTCGCCGCGGAGATGAAGGCGAGGGCGGCCGGCGAGGGGAGCCCGGATCGCAGCACGAGACCCCACGGTCGGGTGAGCGGTGGGTCGAGCGCGATCCGGCGGAGTCCCGCAAGCTGCCGGTCGGCCACAGTGCGTGGGAGAACCGTTGCGCCCGTGCCCTTCTTGACCAGACTCCACACCGCGGACGGTAACTGGCAGTCGACCACCACGTTCTTGGCGTTGTCGTCGAGGAGTCCGCCGAGGAGTTCCGCGCTGATCGGGTCGCTGTGATCGACTACGAGTGGCAGCGAGCGCACCGCAGACTGCGGTATCGGTTCGGGCAGACCGTCGGCGAGCGTCGTCGGCGCCGCGACGATGAGTTCCTGCTCGGCCATCGGGATGGCGGTGAAGGTCGCGTGCTCGGCGGCCGAGTCCATGATCCCGATCTCGGCGTCCCCGGATCGCAACGCCGACAACACCCCGGTGGGACTGTCGGCGGAGACGACTCGAACCGACAAGCGTGGGAACCGTTCCCGGAACAGACGGACGATGTTGACCACCGGGTCCACACTGAACGCCGCGTAGGTCACGATGTCGACGCGACCGGCGCGCAGCTCCCGAACGGCGCCGACCTTGGCCTTGGCGCGGTCGACGTCGGCCAGGATGCGCCGGGCGGCTACGTCGAGTTTGCGTCCGGCCTCGGTGAGTTCGAGGCGTCGTCCGGTGCGGTCGAACAGGGTGACGCCGAGACGTCTCTCGAGCGTGCGGATCGCCTGGGACAGCGACGGCTGTGAGATGTAGAGCGACTGGGCGGCCTTCGTGATGCCGCCGTGGTCGACCACGGCGACGAAGTAGGTCACGAGGTGCAGGTCCACCCCGGTCACTCTAGTGACCCGAGTGTCAGGTCACTTGCCGGTCCAGCGCGGCGCGCGTTTCTCGGCGAAGGCGATCGCACCTTCCTTGGCGTCGTCGGAGACGAACACCGGACCGAGGAAGTCCCACTGCTTCTTGATCAGTTCGGGATCGGTGTAGCGGATCGCCATGGAGGTGACCTGTTTGGTGGCGCGGACGGCGAGGGGGCCGTTGGCGGCGATGACGGCGGCCAGTTCGCGGGCCCCGGCGAGTGCCTCGCCGGGTTCGGTGATCCGGTTGACCAGGCCGAACTGGTGGGCGCGTACCGCGGTGAGCGGGTCGCCGGTGAGCGCGAGTTCCATGGCGAGCTGGTAGGGGAGGATCTTCGGGAGGCGTAGGAGGCCACCGGCGGCGGCGGCGAGTCCGCGCTTGACCTCGGGGATGCCGAACTTGGAGTCGTTTGCCGCGACGACGAGGTCCGCCGACAACGCGAGTTCGCATCCGCCGGCCAGCGCCCAGCCCTCGACGGCGGCGATGAGGGGCTTGGTCGGCGGGGCCTCGGTGAGGCCCCCGAACCCGCGTCCGTCCAGCGCGACCTTCTCGCCGCGAGCGAAGGCCTTGAGGTCCATCCCGGCGCAGAACGTGCCACCGGCACCTGTGATGATGCCGATGGTGAGGTCGTCGCGCGACTCGAGTTCGTCGATCGCGGCGGCGATACCCTCCGACACCTCGAGATTCACGGCGTTCTTCGCCTCGGGGCGGTTGATCGTGATGACGGCGACGCCGTCGGCGAACTCGGTGAGCACGGCACTCATGGGGACTCCTGGAGTTGGTGGACGGGATGGGCGGTCAGGTGTTCTCGGATGTGGAGATCTGTTGCGGCTCAGCCGGTGTGGGCTCGCCGGCGGCAAACCAGCGGATCGGTTCCGGGGTGGTCGGATCGGTCGCCGTCTCATCGGGAACGTGGGCGTCGAGGACGCCGCGTTCCTGCAGGACGACGAGATGGGCGTGCGTCTCCCGCAACGCGAGTCGGCTGAGGGTGAGGGACAGCTCCTCGAACGGACGCGACCACGTCACCGACCGGGTGATCTCCCAGGCCGTGCTCTCCGGATACCGGGTCACGGTCGAGGCGATCTCATCGAGCCGCTCCTCGTGATGCGTGAGGAGACCGGTGACGCGGTCGCCGAGGCCTCGGAACCGGTACTCGTGGGACGGCAGCGCCTCGTGGTCACGCATCTTCTCGGTGTTGGCCAGCGAGATCAGGTAGTCGGCGAGGGGACTGTCGGTCTGCATGGGATTGGTCGAGATGTTCGGACTGATCCGCGGCAGCAGGTGGTCGCCGGTGAAGACGATGCCGGCGGTGTCGTCGGCGAAGCAGAGGTGCCCCGCGGTGTGGCCCGGGGTCCAGACGGCGCGGAGATCCCAGCCGGGGATGTCGAGCGGGGCGTCCCCGGTCAGCTCGCGGTCGACGGTCCGCCCGTCGGGCAGGCGGATGAAACCGACCAGCCCCTCGTCGGCGACCTCGGTCGGTGCGCCGAGAGCGCGGAGTTCGGATCGCGCCTGGCCGAGTTGGGTCTCCACCTCGGTATCGGAGTAGTGGCGCAGGTACCGGGAATCGTTGCGATGCATCCACAGCTCGGCGTCCACGTGCTCGAGTAGACGCGGCACGAGCCCGAAATGGTCGGGGTGCAGATGGGTCACGCCGATGGACCTGATGTCGGCGAGGTCGTGGCCGGTGGAGCGGATGCCTGCGACGAGGATGTCCCACGACTTGTCGGACGGCCAGCCGGCGTCGATCAGTGCGAGACCGCCGTCGGGCAATCCGAGGGCGTAGACCAGGACGTATCGCAACGGATTGGATCCCATGGGGACCGGGATCGACCACAGCTGCGGCCGGACCTCCTCGACCGGGGGCAACACCTTGTCGGCCCAGGCCTGCTTCTGCAGCGTGCCGGTGACCTCGATCGTGCCCATCCAGCCTCCCGCCGGGTCCGTCGCGTGATGACACCGCTGATGATCGTTGCAGTGATCAACAGTCATCCGATCACGAGAGGCGATCGCGCTCAAGCTGGGGGCGGCTCAGACATCCTGAGGTAGGACCTATGGATCCAGGTCGGCGAGTCCGGCCGCGGCGCCGTCGCAGCTCGCCGCGACGTCGTGAACCAGTCGCCCGGCGAGTTCCGGTTGGATGAGCGGGAAGAGATGGCTCGCCCCGGGGACGATGGTCAGCGACGCGTGCTGTGCTGCCTCGACGAAACGTTGTTCGTGGACCCGGAACTGGTCTTGGCTACCGTTGACGAACATCGTTCGGCCGGGGTAGCGCCGGACCTCGCCGAGCGCGTCGAACCGCTTGATCTCGGCGACGACGTCGGCGATCGACCCCAGTGCCAGTCCGCCGATCTCCATGTCGGCGGACACCTGACGTCCCACGGCGAGGCGGGTGGCCACCTGACTGATGATCGCCGCCTGACGCGGCAGGAACGCGGTGACCGCACCGAACGTCTCGAACGGCGCGGCCAGCAGCGGACTGGGCTGCGCGGTCGCGCACATCGGGACGAGGGCCGCGACGGCTTCCGGATGGCGTCCGGCGACCGCCATCGCCACGTAGCCGCCCATCGACATCCCGGCCACGACCGCCGGCCGGCCGAACCCGCTGATCTCGGCGAGCACGGCGTCCACCGCGCCGGACATCGTGAACGCCTCGTCGCGGCGCTGCCCGTGGCCAGGGAGGTCGGGGGTGGCGACCGCGCGCCTCGGGTCGGGACCGGCCACAGCCGCCGCGACCCGGTGCAGGGTCGCGCCGCTCACGCGCAAACCGTGGACGAGGACGACGGGCGTGGGTTCGACCACCGGCGCGTCGACGGGAACGGGTGCGGGCTCGGCCATCGCACGCAGTATGCCGCCGAACGGTTCTCGACGCCGCCGGCGTCACCGACTGTTCGTCAGCGGTCTGCTTCGACGTCGGTTTGTTCGGCACCGATCTGCCCCGGCGTTCCCGCCGGTTCGCCCGGTGGGGGCACCGGTGACACGCGCCGACCGATGCCGATGCGGTCGAGGAAACCGGCGTCGTGAGAGACGACCAGCAGTGCACCGGTCCAGGCCTCTAGTGCGTCCACGAGTTGCGTGACGGTGTCGAGATCGAGGTTGTTCGTCGGCTCGTCGAGGATCAGCAGCTTGGGTGTCGGGTCACCGAGCAGTGCGTCGGCCAGTGCGACGCGCAGCCGTTCGCCGCCGGACAGTTCGGCGAGTGCGCGATCGGCGCGCGCACCCCGGAACAGGAACCGCGCGAGATGCGCCCGCACCTCCTGCGTCGAGATGTCCGGGTGAGTCCGCGCGAGGTGCTCGGCGATCGAGACGGTCGGGTCGGGGAAGGTGATCTGCTGCGGCACGAAGGCGAACGGTACGACGACGGATTCGGAGACGATCAACTCCGCGATCAGTGTCGATTTCCCGGAACCGTTGGGCCCCACCAGAGCCACCCGCTCGGGTCCGTCCATGCGCAGGCGGTCGTCGACGACGATCTGGGCGCGCGGGGCCACTTCCGGCGTCGGCACGACGATCCGTGCGGTGCGGTCGGTGCGGATGTCCTCGCGGGCCTCGTCGAGACGCGTTGCCGCAGAGGCTACGTCGTCACGATGGGCGTTACGCAGTTTGCCCGCCGACACCTGCGCCTCGCTCCGGCGGTTGTGTGCCACGATCTTCGGCACCCGCTTCTCCCGCTCGGCTGTCGCGCCCGTCCGGGCCCGCCGATCGAGTTTGATCAGCGCCTCGGTCATCTCGCGGCGCTGCTTGCGCAGATCGCCGGCGGCGGTGGCCACCGCCGCCTCGGCGGCGTCTTGTTCGGCGTCGATGATCTCGCGGTACCGGGAGTAGGGGCCGCCGAACAGCCGCACCCGACCTCGGTACAGCTCGACCGTCGTATCGACACGTTCGAGGAGTTCGAGGTCGTGACTGACCACGACCACCGTGCCCGGGAACGACTCGATGGCGTCGAACAGCCGGGCGCGGGAGTCGGTGTCGAGGTTGTTGGTCGGTTCGTCGAGGAGCAGGATCGCCGGGTCGGCGATGAGTGCGGCGACGATCGCCAGCAGGGTCGCCTCACCGCCGGACATGGCGCCGACCGTGCGGTCGAGGTCGGGTGGCAATCCCATCTGCTCGAGGAGCCCGATGGCACGCTCCTCGACGCCCCAGTCGTCCCCGACTGCGTCGAAGTCCTGCGGATCTACCGAACCGCTCTCGATTCGTCGTATCGCACAACGAATCTCGTCGATTCCGAGCGCTTGTGCCACGGTCGACGACGGATCGGACTGCGGGTCCTGCACGACCACAGCGACATCGGTCGTCGACGTGTCGCCTGCGATCGTGATGCTGCCCGACGCCGGGCGTGATCGACCGGCGATCAGGCGGAGGAGGGTGGATTTGCCCGCACCGTTCGCGCCGATGAGGGAGTAGGTCTCGGCGCCCAGGGTGAGGTCGAGGTGTTCGAAGACGACTGTCCCGTCGGGCCAGGCGAACGAGACGTCGGACAGCACGATGGAAGACGGCATGAGCGCTCCTGAAGTGGGTCGGGTACACCGACAGGGCGTCGGTGGAGTCCGTCGGCGGTGCCGACGGCCGGGGCCACTTCAGTTCTTCATCGCGGTGGATCACTCCTGGCGGGTCGGGGGGGGGCAAGTGGTGACCACCGTAGCGGACGCGCTCGGAGTTGCCAACGGAATTAACCGCCGACGAATCGGATCCGGGCTCACCGCTACGGTTGGGGTATGTCATTTCTCCGCACCTCGGTGTCCAACGGCGTCGGCGAGATCGTCCTGGACCGGCCCAAGGCTCTCAATGCGTTGGACCAGAGCATGATCGACGACATGTACGTCACGCTCGGCGAATGGGGTGACGACGACGCGATCGACACCGTCCTGGTCACCTCGGCGAGCGACCGGGCGTTCTGCGCCGGAGGCGACATCCGTGCGATCCGCGAGCACGCCATCGACGGCGACCACGCCTCGATCAGCCGCTACTTCGCCGGCGAGTACCGGCTCGATCAGCTCGTCGCCGACTACCCGAAGCCCTACATCAGCCTGATCGACGGGGCGGCCATGGGCGGGGGTCTCGGGATCAGCGTGCATGGCGAGATCAGGGTCGTCACCGAGAAGGCGATGATCGCCATGCCCGAGACCGCGATCGGGTTCTTCCCCGACATCGGTTCGACCTACTTCCTGCCGCGGCTCCCGGAGGGCGTGGGCATGTGGCTCGGACTCACCGGCGCCCGGATCCGCGGTGTGGACGCGGTTGCCGTCGGACTGGCAACGCATTTCGTGTCCTCCGCCGACCTGCCGGCGGTCGCCGACAGCATCCGGTCGGGCGCACCGCTGGCCGACGCGCTGGCGAGGTCGGGGACCGAGGACACCAGCGACGTGCCGTTGCGCAAGATCGGCGAGTACTTCGCCGACGACAACGTCAACGCCATCCTCGGCGGCCTGCGCGGCGCGGTCGGCGACGACTGGGCCCAGGAGATGGTCGGTCTGCTCGAGGGCGCCTCACCCACCAGTCTGTGGGTCACCGCGTCGATGATCAGCGCCGGGGCGAGGTCGGGGATCGACGAGTGCTTCGACCGGGAACTGCATGCCGCAGAGGAGATCACGAAGACCCACGACTTCCGCGAGGGGGTGCGGGCCGTGCTCGTCGACAAGGATCGCAATCCCGAATTCGATCCGGCGCGCATCGACGACGTCGATCCCGCCGTCGTGGCCCGGATCGTCGGTGCCCCCGCTGGTTGAGGTGCCGCCCCGCTGGTTGAGGTGCCGCCCCGCTGGTTGAGTCGCCTCCCCGCTGGTTGAGCCGCCTCCCCGCTGGTTGAGTCGCCTCCCCGCTGGTTGAGCTTGTCGAAGCCACTGGACGGGTTTGCGAGGTCGGTTGCCGAGGTGGCCTCGACGGACGCGGCGTCCTCGCTACGCTCGGTCGACGCTGCTCGACCAGCGGGGGGGTGGCGTCCTTACCACGCTCGGTCGACGCTGCTCGACCGGCAGAACTCAGGGCGTGAGCTGAAACCACCCCGACAACGACACGCTGTCGGTCGAGTTGCCCTCGGACTCCGGCTGTTTCGTGGCCGACGACTCGTCGAGGTCGTAGCGGACGTCGTCGTCGGGCGCGAGCGGGTTGGCCTCGACCCGTGTCGCCGTCGGGCAGGTGAACGAGCCGGCCGCGAGTGAGCCAGACATGCCGCTCACGCTGAGCTGGCACGCGGACGAGTGGTGGTAGTCCCCGTTGATCGAGACCCCGATCTGGGCGTTGATCGGCCGTGTCAACGGCCCGACGGTCGGACGTGTGGCGCCCACCGGTGGCAACAGGCCGCCGGTCAGTTCGCTGATCAGGAACTCGATCTGCGCGCCGCCGGTGCCGGCGTCCTTGAACACGAAGAGCAGCGAGTCCGGCGGCACGCCGGGCTGCGCCGGGCCCCACCGGTCGAACTCATAGCAGTTGGGCTCGTCGGCGGGGGTGGCGCCCACCGCGGGTCCGCGCCGGGAGTCCGCCGGCGTGTCCGCGACCGCGATCTTGATGTTGCCGTGACGGAACTCGAAGTTCTGGCCGCTGCGGTCGACGTTGCCCTGCGGTGGTTTCTCGGTGCAGAGCGTCGAGTCGACCGGGCGTGCGGTCGGCACCGGCGTCGAGGTGGTGGGCGTGGACTGGTGCGGGGCGTCGGAGCCACAGGCGGTGGCGAGCGACGACACCGCCGCGCACATCAGCACGGCGGCGCGCACCGGCCATCGCCGTGCGCTCGTCGACCGGTCAGTCCGCTGCCGCGACAAGGGGTTCGAGAGTGAGGTCGGGGTGTTCCTTCTCGATGTACTGCAGGCGCCATTTGTCGCTGAAGAGGGCGAGAACGGCGCCGTCGGTGCGGGTGAAGACCTCGACGCCGCGTTGCCGATTCAGTTCGGGCGCGCTGTCGGCATCCGTGCGACGGGCGAGGGTGTAACCGAGCGGCTCGATGATGGTGTCGACGTTGTACTCGGCCTTCATCCGCGCGGTCACGACCTCGAACTGCATCGGGCCGACGGCGGCGAGCACCGGCGACGCATCACCGCGGGTGTCGTTGCGCAGGACCTGGACCACGCCTTCGCTCTCGAGCTGGTCCATGCCCTTGCGGAACTGCTTGTACTTGTCTGCGGTGGTGGCACGCAGGGTCGAGAAGTGTTCGGGCGCAAAGGACGGGATCGGCGGGAACTGCACCTTGGGGCCGTCGTAGAGAGTGTCGCCGGGAGCGAGCGCGGTCGCGTTCACCAGCCCGACCACGTCACCGGGGTAGGCGGTGTCGACCGTCGAGCGGTCGCGGCCGAAGACGGCCTGGGCATACTTGGTGGCGAACGGCTTTCCGGTCTGCGCATGGGTCACGACCATGCCGCGTTCGAACTCGCCGGACACGATCCGCATGTACGCCAGGCGATCCCGGTGGCTGGAGTCCATCCCGGCCTGCACCTTGAAGACCACCGCGCTGAACGGGTCGGTCACCGGCCGTGGATTGCCCTCGACGTCGGCCCGCGGCCCGGGCGGGGGAGCGAGCTCCACGAGGACCTCGAGGAGTTGCCGCACACCGAAGTTCAGCATCGCGGACGCGAAGATCATCGGCGAGGTCTGCCCGGCGAGGAACAATTCCTGATCGTGGTCCTGGCCCATCTCGGTGAGCAGTTCGCTCTCCTCGAGTGCCGAGGTCCACTCGTCGCCCTCGCGAGCCAGCGCGTCGTCGGCGGACATGATCTCCTCGGGCGCGATCTTCGCGCCGCCCGCGGTACGGGTGAAGTGCACGTACTCGCCGGTGCGCCGGTCGAGGAGACCACGGAAGTCGCCGGCGATGCCGACCGGGAAGAACAGCGGGGTCGGGGTGAGGCCGATGCGCTCGGTGATCTCGTCGATCAGTTCGAGGGGGCTCTGACCCGGCCGGTCCCACTTGTTGATCACCGTGATGACCGGGATGCCCCGGTGGCGGCACACCTGAAAGAGTTTGAGGGTCTGCGGCTCGAGTCCCTTGGCGGCGTCGATGAGCATCACCGCGGCGTCGACCGCGGTCAGCACGCGGTAGGTGTCCTCGGAGAAGTCGGCGTGACCCGGGGTGTCGACGAGGTTGATGACGCTCGGGATCTCGGGGTCGGCCTGGGCTGCGGCCGAGTAGTTGAACTGCAGCGCCGTCGAACTGACGGAGATGCCGCGCGCCTTCTCCATCTCCATCCAGTCGGAGACGGTCGACTTACGTCCGGCCTTGCCGTGGACGGCGCCGGCCTCGCTGATCATCCGCGCGTGCAGCGCCAACGCCTCGGTCATCGTCGACTTGCCGGCATCGGGGTGGGAGATGATGGCGAAGGTACGACGACGCGTCACTTCGCGACTGATCACCTCGGAACTCACGAGGTTCCAGGCTACCGGGCGTGCAGGGGGCGGCCAAACTCGCTCGCGGCGGAGTGCCGGGGCAGGTTGTGCCGGTATGCGGCACCTTGTGCCCCCCGCCCAAAAACTGGGAACCCGTCACCGTTGCTGTGCGTCTGATGGTCGTGCAGCTTCCACCGGGCCTTCGGCGCCGCGTTCTCGCCCGTGACGGGGTACTGACCATGGCGGATGCGCTCGAATTCGGCCTCACGCGGTCCGCGGTCCGGCGTCGAGTCGATTGCGGAGACTGGATGCCGCACACGCGCGGGGTGTATTCGCTCGCCGATCATCCGACGACGCCGGCCACCCGTGCGCGACTGGCAGTCGCGAGCGTGGGCCGAGGTGCGGCGCTGTCCGGATCGGGAGCGGCGTGGTGGCACGGGCTCCTCGACGAGCCGCCGAAGAAGTTCACGGTCACCGCACCGCGATCGCGGCATGGCACTCCGGTCGAGGGCGTTCGGGTCCGGCGCCGCTGCCTCGCGGACGCGGAGGTGGTGACCCGCAAGGACTTGCTCGTGACAGCCTTGCCGCTGTCCGTGCTGGAAGCCGCACTCGAGCGCGACAGTGGAGTCCTCGACAACGCGCTGCTCGTTCGCAAGGTCTCGCTGCGCCAGCTGCGCGTCGCCGCTGATCGTCGACGTGGCAAGGAGGATGGACCCGCGATCGCGGCCCTCGTCGACGGCGTCGAATCCGGCGCGCGCTCGGTGGCGGAGCGGCTGGCTGTCGACGTGTTGAGCGCCGGAGGTGTGAGCGGTTGGTCGTGCGGTCACCCGGCCGGCGGGTACTTCATCGACCTCGCGTTCCCGGATCGGCTGTTGGCGGTGGAGATCGACGGGATGGCGTTCCACCGCGACGCGGAGACGTTCCAGCGAGACCGCCGACGCCGAAACGACCTCATCGCTTTGGGTTGGACCGTCCTCAACTTCACGTGGAGTGATCTGCGGGAGCGGCCCGACGACGTCGTGGCACGTGTCCGCCAGGCGCTCGGCTTGCAGCACGACCGGCCGGCATGACAAATCCGGGGGCATCATGAGCCGCTGAGCGGATCAGATTGCCCCCGGACTCGATACGGCGCCCTACTCGAACGGAACCGGCGGCATGGTGACGACCTGCGCGGCGTAGGAGAGTCCGGCGCCGAAGCCGAGGAGTAGTGCGGTCTGGCCAGGCTGTGCCTTGCCGGTGGACAGCAGGTCTTCCATGGCGAGCGGGATCGAGGCGGCGCTGGTGTTGCCGGTGTACTCGATGTCCTTGGCGACGACCGCGTCGTCGCGGAGTTTGAGGTTTTTGGCGAGGAGTTCGTTGATACGGGCGTTCGCCTGGTGCGGCACGAAGACGTCGAGGTCCTCGGAACCGAGCTTCGCGGCCTCGAGGGCGCGGTGGGCGACCTTGCCCATCTCGAAGGCGGCCCAGCGGAACACCGCGGTGCCCTCCATGCGCAGGTAGGGGCGCTGGGTGCGGTCGCTGTCGAGGAAGGTGACCCAGTCGAAGTCCTGGCGGATCGCGTTGAACTGGGAGCCGTCCGAGCCCCAGATCACCGGGCCGAGCTGTTGCTGTTCGGTGGGTCCGACGACGACTGCGCCGGCCCCGTCGCCGAAGATGAAACAGTTGGTGCGGTCGGTCATGTCCATGGTCACCGAGAGCTGCTCGGCGCCGATGACCAGCACGTGGGTGGCGCTGCCGCCGCGGATCATGTCGGACGCGAGTGCCATGCCGTAGCCGAAGCCGGCGCAGCCGACGGTGACGTCGAAGGCGGGCACGCCGTTGCAGCCGAGTTCGGTCGCGACCTTGGTGGCGCCGGCCGGGGTCAGCAGCAGGTGGGTGTTGGTGGCGAGGATGACGGCGTCGATGTCCGAGCCCTGGAGCAGCGCATTGGCGATCGCCTTGCGGCCGGCGTTGACCGACATCTCCATGACGCTCTCGTCGCGACGCGCGAACCGGCGCGTCTTGATTCCCGTACGGGTGTAGATCCACTCGTCGGAGGAGTCGATGTGCTGGCAGATCTCCTCGTTGGTGACGACGCGTTCGGGGCGGTACGCGCCGATGCCGAGCATGCCGATGTTGTTGATGCCAGTGGTGTCTGCGATGACCGCCATGGTGAACCCTTCCCAAAACGTGCCCGGCGAATATGTGACCCGACATACGACGGTACTCACACCGCCTCTTACTGGGAAGTAGCGGGACCCCGCCCGCAATCGTTACGGAGTCGCGGAACGCGGACCGAAGTCGTCCTCGATGAGGGGAATGCTGGTCCGCAGGTCGATCGAACACCGCCGGGGCGTCGGAAAGCGGCCCGCGGTCACGACGATCAGCACACGATGACGTGCGCGCAGCGCCGAACGCACGAGTCAGTACACCATTCGACGACATCGAGAAGGGGAGTCCGCATGATCCACGCACGCGGGTTGGTCCAGGTGTTCAGCACCGGGAAGGGAAAGAAGAAGCGCGAGGTGAGGGCCGTCGACGGCGTCGACCTCGACATCGCCGAGGGGGAGGTGGTCGGGTTCCTCGGGCCCAACGGCGCGGGCAAGACCACCACGCTGCGCATGCTGACGACCCTCCTGCGGCCGACGGCGGGAACCGCGACCGTCAACGGTTACGACGTCGTGGCCGACCCGGTCTCGGTCCGCCGCAGCATCGGTTACGTCTCGCAGGCCGGCGGCACCTTCAGCCAGGCGCAGGCGGGCGACGAGATCGTCGATCACGGCATGCTCTACGGGCTGTCCCGGGCCGAGGCGACCCGCCGCGGCCACGCCCTGTTCTCCCAGCTCCAACTCGACGGCCTGTGGGAACGCCAGCCCAAGAACATGTCCGGCGGGCAGAAACGCCGACTCGACATCGTGATGGGATTGGTCCACGAACCGTCCCTGGTCTTTCTCGACGAGCCGACCACCGGCCTCGACCCGCAGGCGAGGGCCAATCTCTGGGACCACATCCGGCGGTTGCGCACCGAACGCGGCGCGACGGTCTTCTTGACGACGCACTACCTCGACGAGGCCGACGAACTGTCCGATCGGATCATCATCATCGACAACGGCCGGATCGTCGCCGCGGACACCGCCGACAACCTCAAGGCGCAGGTGTCCGGCGACCTGGTGGCACTCGAGGTCGCCGACTCCGCGGCCGTGTCCACCGCCGCGGAGAAACTGGCCTCGGTCACCGGTGGCCGCGCGGACGGCCGGATCGAGATCGACGGCCGGCACGTCCGGAGCCGGGTGCCGCGGGCGGGCCGGGCCGTCCCCGGACTGCTGCGTGACCTCGACGCCGCGGGCATCACCCTCGACTCCATCGAGGTCATCCGCCCGACCCTCGACGACGTCTTCCTCACCCTCACCGGTCGGTCGCTGCGTGACGCCGAGACCGAGCGGGGCAACGAGATCCATTCGGAAACAACCGATTCGACGAACGCCGACGCCCAGTCGGCCGAACTCCGTCAGCAGGGAGCCAACCGATGACCACGTTCCTCCGCGAGAGCACCATCGTGTTCCGCCGACAGATCCGCATGAACCTGCGCAACCCGGCCTGGGTCCTCATCGGGGTGATGCAACCGGTCCTCTACCTCGTCCTCTTCGGGCCGCTGCTGAAGCCCCTCGTCGCGCAGTTCCCGGGCGGCGCCGACAATCCGTACACGTTCCTGGTCCCCGGTCTGCTCGTGCAGCTCGGTCTGTTCGGCGCGTTGTTCGCCGGATTCAGCCTGATCGGGGAATGGCGCGAGGGTGTGATCGAGGCCGAACGGGTGACCCCGGCCAGCCGCACCGCCCTGCTCACCGGTCGACTCATGCGCGACATGCTGCAACTTCTCGTGCAGGCGCTGATCCTGGTGGTGCTGGGCTATCTGATGGGCATGCGGGGTTCGGTGATCGGCGTGATCCTCGGCATCATCATCACGATGCTGATCGGTGGCGCGTGCGCCGCGGCGTCGAACGCCCTGGCGCTGACCACGAAGAGTGAAGATGTGATGGCGCCGCTCATCAACATGGTCATGATGCCGGTCCTGTTGCTGTCGGGCATCCTGCTCCCGATGACCCTCGGGCCGTCGTGGCTGCAGAGTCTCAGCGACTTCATGCCGTTCCGGTGGATCGTCGACGCGGTGCGCGACACCTTCTCCGGCGACCTCGCCAGTGCTCAGGTCCTCTGGGGCGTCCTCGCGTCGCTCATCCTGGCCGGACTCGGAACCCTGTGGGGCACTTCGGTGTTCCGCAAGGAGAACGCCTGAGGGGTGAGCCCACCATTGCTCCCTGAGGAGGCCGGAGCTTGCGAGCTCGACCCCTGCTCCCTGAGGAGCGAGCTTGCGAGCCCGACCCCTGCTCCCTGAGGAGCGAGCTTGCGAGCTCGACCCCTGCTCCCTGAGGAGCGAGCTTGCGAGCGTCACGAAGGGTCCTGGCGAGATGCGTCGCCAGACCCTTCGTGACGCGCCCTCCGCAAGCTCCGGGCGCTCCTCAGGGAGCGGGGTTGGCCGCGCCCCCGCAAGCTCCGGGCGCTCCTCAGGGAGCGGGGGTTGGCCGCGGCCTCCGCAAGCTCCGGGCGCTCCTCAGGGAGCGGGGGTGACGCTCGCGAGCTCGCTTCTCCAAGAGCAGGGTCGGGCCCGAAGGTTCAGTCGAAACTGGTGATCGCCGGGGCCGGGGGCAGGGTGACGACCGCGCCCGCGTAGCTCAGGCCGGCGCCGAAGCCGAGGAGCAGCGCGGTCTGTCCGCCCCTCGCCTTGCCGGTGGCGAGCATCTCCTCCATGGCGAGCGGGATGGAGGCCGCCGAGGTGTTCCCGGTGTTCTCGATGTCGTTCGCCATCGGCAGGTCGTCGGGGAAGCCGAGGTTCTTCTTCATCAGGTCGTTGATGCGGGCGTTGGCCTGGTGGGGCACGAAGACTTCGATGTCCTCCACGCCGACGCCCGAGGTCTCCAGCACGGTGGCGAGGGCCCGGGGCAGGGTGACGGCCGCCCAGCGAAACACCTTGGGTCCCGCCATCGTCACCACCATGCGACCGACCGGGTCGGTCTCGGGGTCTTTGTCCTGGTAGGCCTGCGCGCGGTCCATGTACTCGGGGATGTCCCAGTTCTGGCCGATCGCCTCGGCGTTCTCGCCGTCGCTGCCCCAGACGGTCGGGGAGATGCCGTTGTCCGCGCTCGGCCCGACGACCACGGCCCCGGCTCCGTCGCCGAAGATGAACGCGGTGTTGCGGTCGGTGGGATCCATGACCACCGACATGGTCTCGACGCCGACGAGCAGGACGTACTCGGCGCTGCCGGCGCGGACGGTGTCGGCGGCGACGCCGAGTCCGTAGCCGAAGCCGCCGCACCCGGCGGCGACGTCGTAGGCGGGGATGCCGTTGAGCCCGATGTCGGAGGCGACGATCGGGCCACCGTGCGGGATCTTGGTCTTCCAACTGTTGGTGGCGAGGATCAGCGCACCGATCTTCTCCTTCGCCACCCCGGAGTTCGCGATGGCCCGCTCGGCGGCCGCGGCGGCCATCGAACGCGCCGACTCGTCGCCGCTGATCCATCGGCGGTTGCGGATACCGCTCCGCTCGAAGATCCACTCGTCGGACGAATCGAGGACCTGGCAGACCTCGTCGTTGCTGACCAGGCGTCGCGGACGGTAGGCGCCGATGCCGAGCATCGAGACGTTCTGGTGTCCGGTCTTCACCGAGAGGTTGACCACTGTTGCCGATCCCTTCATTGCCCGCCGCAGCGATTCTACGGCCGCGCGGCCGCCGAATTCGGTGTCCTCACCAGGCGTGCACGGTGTTCTGCGCGGACTCCAGATCCTGTCCGAGCAATAGTTCGACGGCGTCGCAACCGTTGGCGATGAGGAGTTCGACCTCGCTGCGAGCCGAGGACGGAAACGGTTTCAACACGAAATCGGCGGGATCCTGCCGGCCGGGTGGCCGGCCGATGCCGATGCGCACGCGCAAATAGTCGCGCGTACCGAGTGCCTGACTGAGCGACCGCAGCCCGTTGTGGCCGCCCTCGCCGCCGCCCCGTTTGAGACGGACGGCGCCGAAGTCGATGTCGAGTTCGTCGTGGACGACGATCAGGTCGTCAGTCGTGACCGAGTAGAACTTGGCGAGCGGGCCGATCTGACGGCCGGACTCGTTC
Organism: Gordonia sp. SGD-V-85; assembly: GCF_001456905.1. Lineage (NCBI taxonomy): Bacteria > Bacillati > Actinomycetota > Actinomycetes > Mycobacteriales > Gordoniaceae > Gordonia > Gordonia sp. SGD-V-85. The sequence goes on along the minus strand of NZ_LNQO01000004.1, from coordinate 332,167 downwards.
ATGTAGGTGCGGGGTTTGGCCACGAGTACCGACTGGCCGCCGAGGCGTACCTCGGCGACCTCGGCACCGGACTTCTTGTGCACCTTCCAGCGCTCGCCGGCCGAGGCGACGAGGCCGTCGGCGACCATCGCGCCGACGTTGTGCCTCGTCTTCTCGTACTTGGACCCTGGGTTGCCGAGTCCGACAATGAGTTTCACCACTTACGCAGTTTCACCACCCGAACCGGGCAGTCGGTGGTCGGATTACTCCGACTCCTCGGCGGCTTCCTCGGTCGCCTCGCCCTCGGCGTCGCCCTCGGCTGCGGCGTCTGCCGAGCCGTCGGCGTCGGACTCGGTGGCGGCGAGCTGCGCCTCGGTGACCGACACGATGAGGGTCTCGGGATCGGCGGTGAGGGTCACACCCTCGGGCAGGTCCAGATCAGAGGCGTGCACGGACAGGCCGATCTCGGCGCCCTCCACGCTGACGACGATCTGCTCGGGGATCGACAGGGCGTCGGCCTCGACCTCGACGACGCTGGCGTCCTGGACGACGAGGGTGCCCGGGGCGGCGTCGCCCTCGACGATGATCGCGATCTCGACGGTGACCTTCTCGCCACGACGGACGATCAGCAGATCGGCGTGCTCGATGTAGTTGCGGATCGGGTGGACGTCGACCTGCTTGGTGAGCGCGAGCTGGCTGGAGCCCTCGATGTCGAGGTCGATGACGGCGTTGAGGCCGCTGTTACGCAGGATGGCGGCGAACTCGCGGGCCGGGAGGTGCAGGTGCTGGGGGTCGGCGCCGTGGCCGTACAGCACGGCGGGGACCTTGCCCTCGCGACGCGCGCGGCGGGCTGCGCCCTTGCCCTTCTCGGTACGGGTGCTGACGGACAGCTTGCTGGTCTGGGTGGCCATGACGGTCTCCTCGCGATCGGTGGGTACGTTCTGTCGGCGTCGCGACGAGCAACACCGGGCACGAGTTCCGACCGCGGGCGTTCCATTCGCCCGGAGGGCGTGAGGAAGACCTGCGATGGCCGCGCCGATCACGGTGACTGGGTCACCCTCGCCGAGACAACGGCGATCAGAGTAGTCGATGACCTGCCGGGATGTCACATCGCCCGCTCGGTTCGCCGCGCTGGGGGATACTGGTCTGCCATGACTTCACAGACGCCGATCGAGATCGTGACGACCCTGCTGGACGAGTTCGCGCGGGGCGACGTGCCCGCCGCGCTGGAGACAATCGACGACGACATCGCCTACACGAACGTCTCGCTGCCGACGATCCGCGGCAAGCGGAAGGTGGCCGGTGTCCTGGGCGGGGTCACGCGCAAGGAGTCGGTGGGCTTCAACTACCAGATGATCAACGTGTCCGCCGACGACACCGGCGTGGTGCTGACCGAGCGCGTCGACGAACTCCGGTTCGGGCGGCTGCATCTCCAGTTCTGGGTCTGCGGCCGGTTCGAGGTACGGGAGGGTCGGATCACGGTGTGGCGCGACTACTTCGACTACTTCGACATGACCAAGGCGCTCGCGCGGGGCGTCGTGGCACTGGCCGTGCCGTCGGTGCAGCGGCCGCTGCCCGCGCCGGCCGTGCCGGCCTGACCTGAGCGCTGCCGCGCCCCTGAGTCAGAGGATCTCGTCGAGTTTCTCGATCGGCCGGGGGATGCGAGTGCCCTTGTCGGTCACCACGATCGGACGTTCGACGAGGATCGGGTGCTCGACCATGGCATCGAGGATCTGCTCGTCGGTGGCCGATGCGAGATCGAGCTCCTTGTAGAGGGCCTCGCGTTTGCGGACCGCCTGTGTGGGTGTGATCCCGGCGTCGGCGAACAGCTCGACGAGTTGTTCGCGGCTGTACGGCTCGTCGAGATACTTCACGACTGCCGGCTCGATCCCGGCGTCGCGCAGGGCCTGCAACGCCTTCCGCGAGGTCGAGCACTTCGGGTTGTGATAGATCGTCGCGTCCACGGGTGACACGGTACTCGGTGGGGCGCCGCTTGTTGGCTGAGGTGCGGGGAGCCGCAGCTTGCTCCCTGAGGAGCGCTAATCCCTCTGCTCCCTGAGGAGCGTCAATCCCTCTGTTCCCTGAGAAGCGCCAATTCCTCTGCTCCCTGAGGTGCGAGGAGCGCAAGCGACGAGCCTCGAAGGGCTGGCGACGTCATCTCGCCAGGACCCTTCGTGACGGCCTCCGCAAGCTCCGGCCTCCTCAGGGAGCAGTGGTTGGGCTCGCTCCAACACAACGGGTTCTTTCGGAGTCCACGCCGGCCGCGAGGCCGCAGATGTTGAGGTGCGAGCGCAGCGAGCCTCGAACGGTCAGGCGATGCCGTCGAAAAGACTTGTGACAGAACCGTTCTCGAAGACCTCGCGGATCGTCTGGGCGAGCAGCGGTGCGATGGAGAGGACGGTGAGGTTCTCGAAGCGCTTCTCGGCCGGGATCGGCAGGGTGTCGGTGGCGATGACCTCCTTGGCGCCGCAGGACGCGAGACGCTCGGCCGCGGGGTCGGAGAACACGCCGTGGGTGGTGGCGATGATGACGTCACCCGCGCCGGCGTCCTTGAGGACCCGCACGGCGCCGGCGATGGTGCCGCCGGTGTCGATCATGTCGTCGATGAGGATGCAGGTGCGTCCCTCGACCTCGCCCACCACGCGATTGGACTTGACCTGGTTGGGCACGAGCGGGTCACGCGTCTTGTGGATGAACGCCAGCGGCGCGCCACCGAGGGTGTCGGCCCACTTCTCGGCTACACGTACGCGACCGGAGTCGGGGGAGACCACGGCGATGTTGTCGGTGCCGTACTTGCCCCGGATGTACTCGGCGAGCTGTCCCTGAGCGTGCATGTGATCGACAGGGCCGTCGAAGAAGCCCTGGATCTGGTCGGTGTGCAGGTCGACGGTGATGATCCGGTCGGCGCCCGCGGTCTTGAGCAGATCGGCGATGAGGCGGGCCGAGATCGGCTCACGTCCGCGGTGCTTCTTGTCCTGGCGGGCGTAGGGGTAGAACGGCAGGATCACGCTGATGCGCTTCGCCGAGCCGCGCTTGAGGGCGTCGATCATGATGAGCGCCTCCATGACCCACTGGTTCAGCGGGTACGGGCAGCTCTGCAGGACGAAGGCGTCCGATCCGCGGACCGAGTCCTCGAAACGAACGAACAGTTCGCCGTTGGCGAAGTCGCGGGCGGTCTGCGGGGTGACCTTGATGCCCAGTTCATCGGCGACTGCTTCGGCGAGTTCGGGATGGGCACGACCAGAGAACAGCATCAGGTTCTTCTGGTTGTCAGTGGTCCAGGTCATGAAAACTCTTCTGTTCGTGTAGTTTCGGATCTGCAGGGTCGAGCGCGGGTCGGGGTGTCAAGCCGTCCCGGGGTTCTTGTCGCGTGCCTCGAGGGCCGCGCGCGCCGCCGCGGTGTCGGGCCGCTTACGCACGACCCAGTCCTCGATGACGCGTTGTTCGCCTGCCGAGACCGCGAGGGCTCCCGGCGGTACATCTTGCCGCACCACGGTTCCGGCGCCGGTGTATGCCCCGTCGCCGACGCTGACCGGCGCGACGAACATGTTGTCCGAGCCGGTGCGGCAGTGGTCGCCGATCACGGTGCGGTGCTTGGCAACCCCGTCGTAGTTGACGAAGACGCTCGACGCGCCGATGTTGGAGTGCTCGCCGATGGTGGCGTCGCCGACGTAGGTGAGGTGCGGGATCTTGGACCCGGCACCGATGGTCGCGTTCTTGGTCTCGACGAAGGTGCCGATCTTGCCCGCGTCTCCGAGGGCCGTGCCCGGTCGCAGGTAGGCGAAGGGCCCGACGGTGGCCTCGGCGCCGATGACCGCGTCACTGCCGTGCGTGCGGATCACCTGCGCGCCGCGTCCGACGGTGACGTCGGTGAGAGTGGTGTCGGGTCCGATCACGGCGTCGGCGGCGATGTGCGTGCGCCCGTGCAGCTGTGTGCCGGGCGCGATGTGCGCGTCGGGCTCGATGGTGACGTCGGTGTCGATCCAGGTGGTGGCGGGGTCGACGACGGTCACCCCGTCGAGCTGATGACGACGGATGATGCGGCGGTTGAGTTCGGCGCCCAGGGCGGCGAGTTGGGCACGGTCGTTGCAGCCGGCCACGAGCACCGGATCGGCGACGGTGTGTCCGCGGACTGCCCGCCCCTCGCCGCGGGCGATCTCGACGATGTCGGTGAGGTAGTACTCGCCCTGCACGTTGTCCGTCGACAGCTTCGACAACCCGTCGCGCAGCGCAGCGGCGTCGAAGGCGTACACGCCGGCGTTGACCTCGGTGATCGCGCGCTGCTCCGGGGAGGCGTCCTTGTGTTCGACGATCGCGGTGACGGCGTCCCCGTCGCGGATGATGCGTCCGTATCCGGTCGGGTCGTCGGCGACGAAGCTCGTCAGCGTGACCGCGGCCCCGCCGTCGGCGAGATGGGTGTCGATGAGCGCGCGGAGGGTGTCGGCGTCGAGGAGGGGGACGTCGGCAGCGGTGACGACGACGGTGCCGTCGAAGTCGTCGGGGAGTCCGCCGAGTCCCACCCGGGCGGCGTCCCCGGTCCCGCGGGGCGTGTCCTGTTCGGCGATGCCGATCTCGACGCCGAGGCCTGCCCCGATCTCGCCGATGGCAGCGGAGACCCGTTCGCGTTCGTGGCTGACGACGGCGATGAGATGCGCGGGGTCGATGCCCGCGGTCCCGTGGAGCGCGTGGCCGACGAGCGAGCGGCCGCCGATGGTGTGCAGGATCTTCGGGATCTTGGACTTCATACGGGTACCGGCACCCGCGGCCAGGACGATCACGGCCACGGACGGCGACGTTCCCGTCATCGAATGCCCACCCTCTTCCTGATCGGTGACTGCCACGATCATGTCTGTCCGACGGCGCCGGCGGGGGTCGCTGACCGGGTTCGCGGTCGCACGTCGGGTGCGATCCTACGCATCGGTACCCGATGGCAGAAATGCAGCGCGCTGTTTGTGGCGAAACCTCGCGACCGGGCCTGATAGAACACATAGGGACCGCAACGCCGAGCGATCAATCGGTAGATCATTGCCGTTGTCGCTGACGGAACAGGGTGGGTGCGGGGGAACCAACCATGCGCGCCGGAGTTGTCCGGCTCGCGAAACGACCACACGGAGGTAGTGAATGAGCACGCAGAAGACGGCGATCGTCACCGGGGCCGCACGGGGGATCGGTGCGGCCGTGGCCAAGCGCCTGGCCGACGACGGGCTCGCGGTGGCCGTCCTGGACCTCGACGCCGACGCCTGTGCCGACACCGTCAAGGCGATCACCGACGCCGGTGGCAAGGCGATCGCGGTGGGTGCCGACGTCGCCGACGAGGCCTCGGTGAACGCCGCGGTGGACAAGGTCGTCGCCGAACTGGGAAAGCCGACGGTCGTCGTCAACAACGCGGGCATCACCCGCGACAACCTGCTGTTCAAGATGACCGTCGATGACTGGGATGCCGTCATGGCCGTGCACCTGCGGGGCGCGTTCAACGTCACCAAGGCCGCCCAGAAGTACATGGTCGAGGCGGAGTGGGGACGCATCGTGAACCTGTCGAGCACCTCGGCACTCGGCAACCGGGGACAGGTCAACTACTCGGCGGCCAAGGCCGGCATGCAGGGCTTCACCAAGACCCTGGCGATCGAGCTCGGCCGGTTCGGCGTGACCGCGAACGCCATCGCGCCCGGGTTCATCGAGACCGAGATGACCGCCGCCACCGCCGAGCGCGTCGGCGTGCCCTTCGAGGACTTCAAGCGCGCCGCCGCCGGCCAGATCCCGGTCAACCGCGTCGGCGTGCCCGAGGACATCGCCCACACCGCGTCGTTCTTCATCAGCGAGGGTGCCGGCTTCGTGTCGGGGCAGGTCGTCTACGTGGCCGGCGGCCCCAAGGACTGATCGGTCACCGGACCCGTTTTCGACGACGCGACCTCGACTCTTGGTCGCGTCGTCGAAACGAGGTCGCGCCGACGTGAGTGCCGCGACGCTGTGGCACAATCGTCAGCGCAGTGATCCGCCATGGTGTAATCGGCAACACTCCTGATTTTGGTTCAGGCATTCTAGGTTCGAGTCCTGGTGGCGGAGCAACAGTAGATGTCAGAGATTCGCTGACGCGGCACCGACGGTGATCGATATGTGAAACCGTCCCGGGAGTGTTGGGTGAAACCTCGTGCTGCGCAAACCATTCGAGAACAAGCGCTGATCATGTGCGTCGACCCTCCGCTGCCGGCCGTCGAATGACTGGCGCCGTCGATGACACCCGGCGGGGCTACCGCCTGTGTCCCTCACGGTTCGATGTCCGACCTGACGAGGTCGCGATTTGCAGTGCGATGTCGTGCGTCCCTGGGACATCGGTCCCAGGGACGGACCGGTCAGAGCTCGCGTTTGATGATTTTTCCCGTGCTGGTCATGGGGAGTGATCCGACGAACTCGACGAGACGAGGGTATTTGTAGGCGGCGAGTCGCTCTTTGCACCAGTCGATGAGTTGCGCCTCGGTGACACCGCCGTGGTCCGTGTTCTCGACGACCACCGCTTTGATCTCCTCAGCGTGTGATTCATGTGGTACGCCGACGACGGCGACCAGGGACACCGCGGGGTGGGTGATCAGCAGTTCTTCGATCTCGCGTGGATAGACGTTGTACCCGCCGCGGATGATCATGTCCTTGCTACGGTCGACGACGTAATACCAGCCGTCGCTGTCCTTCCGGGCGAGGTCGCCGGTGCGGAACCAGTTGTCGCGGATCGCCTCTGCGGTCGCTTCGGGGCGGTTGTAGTAGCCCTTCATCACGTTGTGGCCCCTGATCGCGATCTCCCCGATGGGACTGAAGCCGTCGTCGTCGACGTCACCGGCGATCTCGGTCCACTCGTCGTCGACGAGTTTCATCTCGACGCCCGGTATCGGGACGCCGATCGACCCGACCCGTGGCTCCTGCCCGTAGACGGAGAACGACGCCACCGGCGATGTCTCCGACAGTCCGTATCCTTCCAGCAGGGTGACTCCGAAGCGGTCCGCGAAGTTCTTGTGTACCTCGCCGGGGAGTGCCGAGCCACCGGCAACGGCGACGCGCAGCCGGTCGGCGACCGCGGAGACGTCGACGCTTTCGTCGACCGCATCGAGCAGACCCCAGTACATCGTCGGGACACCCGCGAAGAACGTGATGTCATGGGTGAGCATCAGCTGGAGGGCGGTGCGTGCCTCGAATCGCGGCAGCATCACCACGGTGCCACCGAAAGCGACCGACCCGTTCTGGATGACTGTCTGGCCGAACGAGTGGAACAGTGGCAGTACGCACAGGTAGTTGTCCGGCCTGGAGGCGTCGGAGCCGAACAGATCCCTGCTGGCCAGAGCGTTGTCGCGCATGTTGCGATGCCGGAGCTCGGCGCCCTTCGGCCGGCCGGTGGTTCCCGATGTGTAGAGCAGGACTGCCGTTGCGTCGTCGTCGACGTCGAGGGTGGCGAACTCGGGTGAGTGGCCCGCCCACGGAGAAGCGGCGGGATCGGCGGGCACGACGAACAGCGAACGGCACCCGTCGGTGTCGTCGAAAGCCGCCGTCGCCGCATCACCCGTCGGGAGGTCGGCGGTTCCTTCGAAAGCGAAGTACGCCACCGCGTCAGAATCCGAGAGGTGGTATGCGATTTCACGAGGCTTGAGCAGCACGTTCATGGGTACGACAGTGGCCCCGGCCTTGAGGATGCCGAAGTAGATGATCGTGAAATGGGGAAGATTCGGGAATGACAGGGCGACCTTGTCACCGTGTTGCACGTCGTGCGCAGCCAGGAGATTCGCGACCTGGTTCGATGCGCGATCGAGGTGATCGTAGGAGAGTTCGGTGCCGTTGAAGACGATGGCTGTGCGGTCGGGGTGACTGTCGGCCGCTGCGTCGAGCAGGGCTGCGAGGTTGGTCATGGTGGACTCCTTCGGGCTAGAGCGTCACGGGTAGTGCCGAGACGTCGGCGGCGAGTTCGTCGACGAGGTCGGAGACGTCGGTCACCGACTCGAGGTCGACTACGAGGCTTTCGATTCGCTGCCATCGGTCGGCAATCCCGATCGATGCGGCGAGACGGCGAGCCTTGGTCACGATGTCCGAGTTGGACAGCGGGCGGGTCGCCCCGCCGAGGGGGCCGTCGACCTCGATCGTCTCGAAGCGACCGTCTTTGAGGGTCAGGTGCATACATGTGCGAAATCGGTCCTGCGGCTGATCGAAAGCCTCACGATGGTGGACCGAGATGCGAGACAGGAGGTCCCAGACATCGCCGGAGTCGACCCGAGCACGGGTGAACTGCTCTGCCAGAACCTGGCCGTCGAGTAGTGCAACCGCCACGGTGTACCCGATGTTCATCTGCGCGCCGATGGTCTCCAGCGGACGCTCCGGTTCCCACCAACCGTGGTGGTAGGCAGCATGGGAGACCCCGATGTCGACGGAAGCGATGTCGGCGGCATCGATCCCTCTGGAGCGTGCCTCCAGTGCACAGTCGATGGGCGCGTGCGTCGCAGCCATCGATGCGTACGCCTTGACCGCAGTGTCCAGCAGCGTCCACTCCTCGCCCAGGTTCGCGACGATGAGATCGGCACGGGGGTGGTGGCCTTCACCGAAGGTGGTGAGGAACCCCCCATAGGGACGTTCGTAGACGCGTTTGATCCCGCTGTATCCGGCCTCGGCAAGACCTGCCGCGTACCAGCCGTTGCGGGAGGAGAAGCCGTGGTGCATCCGTTTGGACATGGCCTCGTACTGGGCCGCCATCAACCCGGCCGACTGGGTGCCCGCGAGGCCCAACGCGTCCTCGACTCGCGAGGGATCGAGCCGACGCAACCACGCCGACGTCGCTGCACTGGCGTGTGTGCCGAACACTGCCCCCGAATGCCATCCGCGGGAGAGCATTTCCGCGCCGTGCAGGGCAAGACCGACGCGCGGGCCCACCTCGTAGCCGGCGATCAGTGCCGTCAGCAACTCGCGACCCGAGACCGGCCGGTCGAGCATGGCGATGGTGCTGATGGCACTCGGCAGTACGAGCGAGTTGCTGTGCAGCGGGGCCTTCACGTGATAGTCGTCGAGTTCGAATCCCTGGATGAACGTGCCGTTCAGCAGGCACGCTGCCGGAGCCGACGTGGTGCGTCCCCAGCCAAGTACCGGTACGTCTCCCCGCCCTTCGAGTGCCAGGACTGCCTCGACAGCGCGTTCGGACCAGGGCAGTCGAGCCCCGACCAGGGCACAGATCAGACCGTCGAGAACGAGATGCCGTGACCGTTCCCGCACATCGTCTGGAATGTCTTCGTAGCCCAGGGATGCGATCCAGGTGGACAGTTGGCCGGTGACGCCATCCGGGTCGGTGGGCAGTCCGATCTCGAGTTGTGTCGCGTCGGGTGTGGTGGTCATGAGTTCACCTCGTAGCGGTTGCGAATCCGGACCTCGAGCTGTTGGAGCGCGAGAGTGGGTACCAGTGCCAGTACGCCGATCAACACGACCTGTCCCATGATGTTCTCCACTCGGGCCAGAGACAGATTGCGCAGCAACTCGTATCCGAGTCCACTGGAGCCGGAGAACATCTCGGCCAGGAGTAGGCCGATGAGAGTCAGTCCGAAGCACAGGCGCATGCCTGCGGCAAACGAGGGCAGGACGCTCGGGACGATGATGCGTCGCATGAGCGAGCCGCGCGACATATTCAGACCGGCAGCCATTTTCAGGTGGAGGCGACTGACGCCGGCCGTGGCCTCCACCATGATCAGGAACATCGGTAGTACGCCTGACACGAAGGCGAAGGCGCCGCGGCTGAAGTCGCCGATACCGAGGAAGAGCAGGAAGATCGGGTACAGGACGATCTTGGGAATGCTGTTGAGTGCGTACACGACAGGTAGGGTGGCGCTGGACCAGAAGGCGCTCAGTCCGAGAAGCATTCCGGCGATTGAACCGATGGCGATTGCAGCCACATAGGACAGCAACAGAACTCGCGCGGTGTCCAGCACGCTCTGCTGGAGCCGGTCGCTCCCGATGTCCGCGCGCAAGCTGTCGAGCGCCTCGACAGGCCCAGGGTAGACCGCGCTGTCTGCGAGCGCGGCGCTGGCCGCCCATATGAGGAGGAGAACAATTGCGAGAGCGACTGGTGGCACCCAGGAAGGTGTTCCGCGTCGGCGCAGAGATGTCCGGTCCGCTGTCGATCCCGGTGTGGCCGTCATCGCCGCCTCCAATCGAATGAACTCAGCGCGGCACTGAGGGCGAGGTTTGCCAGTAGGGCGAAGGCGCTGACGAACAGAATGCCTGCGTACATGTCCACGGTATTGAAATTGTTGTAGGCGCGATTGACCACCTGGCCGAGACCTGTTGTGGCCAAGATGAATTCGGTGGCCAGCACGGCGATGATCGTGTAGGCGAGACCCAGTTTCAGGCCCGCCAGGATGTCGGGCAGTGCAGAGGGGAGGAGGATCTTCCGGAACTGTTGTGATTGCGACATCTCGAGTGACTTGGCGAGCTTCTTGGCGATCGTCGGTGTCGCCTCGAAGCCGACAAGCGAGTTCGAGATGACGATGACGACACTGAACAGGATCGCCAGGAGGATGATCGGCACGACACCGGTCCCGAACATCACCACCATGACGGGATACAGCGCGAAGATCGGCAATGCATAGAACACGTTCACGTACGGCTTGAAGGCGTTGTGCACCCACCACGATCGGGACATCAGGTAGGCGACGAGTACGCCGGTGACCGCGGACGCCACGAAGCTGGCGCAGATCAGCAACATGCTGCGCACCAGTGCGTCGACGACGAAGTCGCGGTCGCCGAGCAATTCCACGGCTCGTGAAGCCATCTGACTCACAGGAATCAGATCGAGCCGGGAGATGGCACCCGAGCGGGCGTAGAGTTCCACTGCAGCGACAGCGGTAACGACCAGCACCATCGTCCAGGCCGCGGCCGGAAGGCCTGACACGCGGCGGGGCGTCGGGCGGACATACGACGGGACAACAGACGCTCGCGGGCTCACCGTTCGGCCCCCATGGCCGCCTCTGCCTCCGCGCGAATCTGTCCCCAGATGCGTTCCTGGGCCGCAGTGGCCGACGGTTCGGACAGGGCGGCGTGTGCGCGCGGACGAGGCAGCGCGATCGGCACCTCGTCGATGAACGTCCCCGGGCGCCTGCCCATCACCATCACTCGGTCCGACAGCAGCACGGCTTCCTGGATGCTGTGGGTGATGAACAGGACTCCACAGCCGATCGACGCGACCACGCGCAGCAGTTCTTCTGCCATCAACATCCGTGTCTGCTCGTCGAGGGCGCCGAACGGTTCGTCGGCGAGGATCAGGTCCGGATCCATCGACATCGCCCGGGCCATTGCCACACGCTGCCGCATTCCGCCCGACAGCTGCGCGGGGTAATGGTTCTCGAATCCGCCGAGACCGACGACCTCGACCAGCTCCCGGGCGCGGCCGCGACGTTCCTTCTTCCCGACACCCCGAACCTCGAGGGCGAACGCGACGTTGTCGAGAACGGTCCGCCACGGAAGAGTGGCGGATTCCTGGAAGACGATCGCGGTACGGCGTCGCGGACCGTCCAGCGGCGATCCGCCGACCTCGACGGTTCCCCGTGCCGGGTCCTGCAGTGCTCCGATGATCTCGAGCAGGGTCGACTTTCCGCATCCGCTCGGGCCGACGATCGACACGAACTCTCCGCGCCCGATGGTCAGATCGACCGGGCCCAGGGCGTGAACCGGACCGAAATGTTGCTCGACGCCCTCGACTTTCACGATCGGTGCCGGGGGCGTCACCGTGGAGTTTCGCGCTTCTTGGGTCTGGACTCTCATCTCTTTCTCACTTGCACTCGTCGGGGAGGGTGTCGGAGACGTTCTCGGGCAGGAAGTCGTCACGGAACAGGTCACAGAACCGGAGGTCGTCGGAATCCATCGCGATGCGCTGGGCCTTCACCGCCTGCTCGATGGCGTCCGCGTCGAACCCCGCACCCCAGTTGTCGTACTGGACGGCCCGGTTCACGATCGCCCTGGCGGACTCGATGTCGATATCGATGTAGTCGGCGTAGAGCTCGGCCGCCCGATCGGGGTTGTCCCGGATGGAATCGACCGCCTCGGCGTAGCCGGCGACAACGCCTCTGACCGTGTCGGGGTTGTTTTCGGCGAACTCTGGAGCGGTGGCGATGACGCTCTGCTGGAACTTCTCGAGGTAGTCGGCGCTCGAGACCGCGACCCGGAACTTGTCGGTCTTGGCAACCACCGACGGAGGCACAACTGCAACGTCCACGCTGCCGGCCTCGAGGAGCGCCACACCTTCGCCGACACCACCGGAGGATGTTCGCTCGATCGGCTGTGTCGCACCGGCGACCTCCGGCAGGATGAATGACAGGGCCTGGGTCACCGACTGCGGGTTGGTGTATGCCCATGTCGAGATGTCGTTGATGGTGCGTACTCTGTCATTGCTCGCCAAGGCATAGAAGTCCAGTCCGTAGACGCTTTGCGTGGCGCCACCTACGACCGCGAGTTCTGCTCCGGCCCCGCGGGATTCGAGCACCGAGGTGAAACCGACGTCTGCGATCGGGAGGTCGCCGCTGAGCATGTTCCGGACGGTGGTCCCGCCACCCTTACCGGGGACGATATCGCCGATCGTCACCCCGTGCTTCTCGAAGAGTCCCTGGTCTTTTCCGACGAGCCAGGGGATCGAGTACGGTTCTGTTGCGTTGCTGACCGCGATGTCGAATGCGGTGACATTCTCGCCGCTTCCGCCCGAACATGAACTCAGGGCGAGTGCGGTGACGAGCGCGCCGGTCGCGACGGCGATCGTGGTTCTGTTCATGGTCTTCCTTCTGTCAGGGTCGTGACTGTCACATCTGGACGTACACACGGCAGTCGGCGATGCGGCGTGCGGTTCTGCTCATTCCGAGCATGTGGAATCGGGGTGTCTCGGCCGGGGCGTCGCTGCAGGCGACCGACACGCGCATCACGCCTGACGGGTGGCCGGCCAGGAGTCGGTCCGTATCCGTGTCCGTTGCCAGGCGGGCAACGACGGAACCCGAAAGTCGGGACGCTGCGGCGAGGTTGACCGACGCAGTGCCGGCCAGGCTTTCGTGCAGCGTGCCCATGAACATCAAACGGACCGTCAGATTCATCTCGGACGCGCGCGTCCGCGTGTCGTTGATCGCGGTGTAGTCGGACGGCGGTGCGACCATGCCGACCACCGGGAGCCCCGGTGTCACGATGTCGGCGTCGCGCCAACCAGGGCTCATCGCGAGCATCTCTGCGGCACGGGCACGGATCTCGCGCAGGGTTGCGAGCAGCGTTGCCGAGTTGTCGATCTCCGACTTCGACTCGTCGCCACGAGCCCCGACCGACTCCGCCGCGACCCACACTGCCGGGTTCCCGACATCGCAGATGGTCACCGGGACGCTTCGGCCGTCGGACAGGGACAGGCGGTCGACGATGTTGCCGGTGGGGAGCAGCGTGCCGGTGCGAGCACCCACCGTGGCCGACCAGTCCATGACGATCTCGGCGCCGGTACCCGGGACACCGGGGACGGCACAGGTCCCGGTGGGGGTGTGGTGGCCATTCGCGACGGGAACGTGGGCCGTCATGATCTTCTGCGTGTTGGTGTTGAAGATCCGCACCTTGGTGATCCCGTCGGTGGCCGGAACCAGGCCTTCGTCGATAGCGAACGGACCTATTCCCGCAGAGATGTTGCCGCAGTTGCCATTCCACTGAACAATCGGTGCGTCGACGGCCACCTGCGCGAAGGTGTAGTCGACGTCGGCGTCGGGCCGGCTGGATGGCCCGACGATCGCGACCTTCGACGTGATGGCGCGAGAGCCGCCGAGCCCGTCGATCTGCAGGGCGTCCGGGGACCCCATGACCCGCAGGAGGAGCTGGTCGCGTTCATTCCCTTCGGGTGGTAGGTCGGCGGCGTGGAAGAACACGCCCTTGCTGGTGCCACCGCGCATGATCACAGCCGGTACGGTCCGCTGAGGTGAGCGGCTCGTTCCGGGGCTCATCGGACCGGCGCGGAGTCGGGTACCAAACCGTGCTCTTGTGGCCAGTCGAGCCAGTTGCTCAGGCCGACGATCTCGAAGAGATCGGCAGGTCCGCTCCCGTCGACCGGGGGCAGTCCGGTGGAATGCAGCTCACGCAGTGCGACCTGGACAGCCGCTGCTGCGGCGGCGATCGTCACCGCGGGGTAGATCGCCAGGGCGAATCCCAGGTCGCGAAACTCCTGCGCGGACAACAGAGGCGTCCGCGAGTTGGCCAGCACATTGACGACGAGCGGGACGGTCACCGCGGAACCGATGGCTTCCAGGTCATCGATGGTCTCCGGGGCCTCGACGAAAATCATGTCTGCACCGGCGTCGGCGAACGCGCGGGCCCGAGCGATCGCGGCGGCGCGCCCTTCGACGGCCAGTGCGTCCGTGCGCGCGATCACGACCAGGTCCGTGTTCGCCGCCGCGATGACCGCGGCACGCACTCGCGACACCGAATCTGCCAGCGGTGTCAGGGATTTCCCGGCCAGATGACCGCACCGTTTGGGTAGTTGCTGATCCTCGATGTGTACTGCGGCCGCCCCGGCGCGCCACATCCTGTCGATGGTGTGGCGCACGTTCAGTTCGTTGCCGTAACCCGTGTCGATGTCGACGATGAGAGGGAGGTCGGTCACCGCCCTCAGCCTGCTGACGTGCGTTGCCATCTCGGAGCCGGTCATCAATCCCAGATCGGGGACCCCCGTGACCGACACCGAGGCAGCGCCGCCCGAGACATACGCGGCCGGGAAGCCGATCGACTCGACCAGAGCCGCGGTGAGGCCGTCGTAGATGCCCGGCGCGAGTACGAACTGTCCGGAGTCGATCAGCGAACGGAGTCGGGCACCCGGGGACGGTGTGTTGGTGTGGTCGATCATGCTGCTGGACGCCTTCTCGGGAGGTGGTGATTGTTGGCCTGCTCGTGTGCCGCGATCTGCGTCTCACGCAGGAGAGTGATGTCGATGTCGTCGAGGCCCTCGATGAGCCGGCGGCACGTGAAGTCATCGATGTCGATGAGGGCCTCGCCACGATGATCACCGTCGTCCCAGGTCAGGGTTTTCGCGCGGAGTTCCACCGAGACAACGGTTTCGGGGCGGTTGCGTACCGCGCGCATCAACTGTTGTAGCGGTTTGTCGTCGATGCGTGCGGCCAGGACGCCGTTCTTACCGCAATTGGTGTAGAAGATGTCGCCGAACCGGGACGAGACGACGACGCGAAAGCCCCACTCCTGCAACGCCCACACCGCTGCCTCGCGGGACGATCCGGTTCCGAAGTCGCGTCCGGCGACCAGGACGGACGCTGTACGGCGGCTCGCATCGTTCAGAGCGAAGTGCGGGTCGGACCGCCATCCCTCGAAGAGGTGTTCGGCGAACCCGGTGCGGGTGACCCGCAGGCAGTGCTTGGCTGGAATGATGATGTCGGTGTCGATCGATGTCCGGTCCACCTCGATGGCGGTCCCACGATGACGGGGAAGGGGCTTCATACGAGTGCTCCCAAGGATTCGGGTGAGGTGAGGTGCCCGGTGACGGCTGTGGCGGCCGCGACGGGTGGGGAGACGAGGTGGGTGCGCGACCCCGTGCCCTGGCGGCCCTCGAAGTTCCGGTTGGACGTCGACGCGGCACGCTGACCGCGTTTCAGGACATCGTCGTTCATCCCGACGCAGAGCGAGCAACCGGCGTTGCGCCATTCGGCGCCCGCTTCGAGGAAGATGTGGTCGAGCCCTTCGGCTTCGGCGTCGGCCTTGACCGCCATGGAGCCCGGCACGACGACCATGCGCACGCCCTCGGCGACGCGACGGCCGCGGAGTACTTCCGCCGCGGATCGGAGATCCTCGATCCGCCCGTTCGTGCACGAGCCGAGGAAGACCGTGTCCACTCCGATCTCGCTCATCGGCGTACCGGGCGCGATGTCCATGTACTCGAGCGCCCTCGCAGCGGCCGCACGCGCTTCGGGTGTGTCGAAAGCGGAAGGGACGGGGACAGATTCGGACAACGGCGATGCCTGACTCGGGTTCGTTCCCCAGGTGACATATGGAGACACCTGCGTGGCATCGATGACGACTTCGCTGTCGTAGTGGGCGTCCGCGTCGCTGGCGAATTGTCGCCATCGCTCGACGGACCGCGTCCAGCCGTCGCCGGCCGGGGCGTAGGGCCGACCGCGCAGGTAGGCGAAGGTGACCTCGTCGGGACCGACGACACCTGCTCGGGCTCCGAGTTCGATACTCATATTGCACAGCGTCATACGCTGCTCCATGGACAAAGCGCGGATTGCCTCGCCGCGGTACTCCACGACGTGCCCCTGTGCTCCTCCGGTGCCGATGCGAGCGATCATGAAGAGCGCCAGATCTTTTGCGGTGGCGCCGTTCGGTAGGGCGCCGACGACGGTGATCGCCATGGTCTTCGGCTTCTCCATCGACAGGGTCTGGGTCGCGAGAACATGCTCGACCTGACTGGTCCCGATACCGAAGGCGAGTGCGCCGAATGCGCCGTGTGTGCTGGTGTGGCTATCACCGCACAGGATGGTCATTCCCGGTTGTGTCACTCCGAGTTCGGGCCCGATGACGTGCACAATTCCCTGGCCGGGTGACGCCATCGGATGGATCATGACGCCGAACTCGTCACAGTTCATACGCAGCGTGCGCATGAGCAACGCGGCGGTGTTGTCGGCGGGGGGGTAGGTGAGCGTTCTGGTGGGGACGATGTGGTCTTCGGTTGCCAGCGTCAGATCCGGTCTTCGTACGGATCGGCCGGATCGGCGGAGGCCGTCGAAAGCCTGTGGGCTCGAGCCCTCGTGAAGTAGGTGGAAGTCCACGTAAAGTAAGTCGGGAAATTCGGAATCCCGATGTACCACATGAGATTCCCACAGTTTGTCGATGATGTTGGGCAAGGTTGTTCCTTTGTATCGGGCATGTCGGCGGGATCGTTCAGAGGGCGTTCGGCGCGAAGCGTTCCGGCGATGCCGATTCCAATTCCCGCCAGCCGAGCCGCCGCGAGAGTCTGGCGGCTGCGAGTGACATCTCCGGACCGATTCGTTCGGCGACGTCGGGGGTGAGACGGAAGGACGGACCACCGACAGCGAGGGTGGCGATGACCAGTCCGGATGCGTCGCGCACCGGCACGGCCATGGAGTTGAGGCCGACTTCTCGCTCCCCCTGGGTGTAGGCCCAGCCCTGGGCGCGGATGTGGTCCAACTCCCCGCGAAGCGAACCCAGCTCGGCCAGTGCCCCTCCCGCATCGGGACCTTCCTGCGCCACGGCCGCACGGAATACGTCGTCGTCGAAGGCCATGAACACCTTGCCGGCCGCGCCGGCATGCATCGGCATGACCTGACCGACCCTCGCCTGGTACACGACGGACCGCTGCGAGAGTTCGACGGCGACTGCGACGCGGCTGTTGCCCCGGCGGACATAGGCCCCGGACGTTTCCCCGGACAAGTCCCGCAGCTCGGTGAGCACCGGACCTACGGCCTCGAGCAATTCTGATCCTGCGGTGGCTGCGGCCGTCCAGCTCAGCGAACGCAGGCCGATCGAGTACTGATCCCCCGCCCTGCGCAACAGGTCATGGTCGACCAGCGTCTTGACCAGTCGAGCTGTTGTCGTCGTGGGCAGATCGGTGATCCGTTTGATCTCGGCAACGGTCATGCGGGGCTGATCAGGGGTGAAGCAGTCGAGGATACGCATCATCTTGGCGAGCACCTGCACCGAATCGGTTGACACAGTCGGCCTTCCTACGAGTGGAGAACCACGATGTGGTTTGTCTCACCATAGAGTGGCAATGAAGTCCGCGCAACATCGAAGTTGTCGGACGATAGCGCGCTTGACGTGACTCAGGCCACATGACTATTGTCCACTCAGCGGATAGTTAAACCGCATTCTGGTCTTCACGTAGCAAGCCGACAGCGCGATGTCTTTCCGCTGGTACCGCACACTTCACACGAACGGTTGAACAGATGGCTCCTGATACGTCCGTCGTT
The DNA here is from genome assembly GCF_001456905.1 of Gordonia sp. SGD-V-85. Lineage (NCBI taxonomy): Bacteria > Bacillati > Actinomycetota > Actinomycetes > Mycobacteriales > Gordoniaceae > Gordonia > Gordonia sp. SGD-V-85. Next base: position 314,237 of record NZ_LNQO01000004.1, on the reverse strand, counting down.
GCGGACACCGCTGCACTCGCGAACTGGCTGGTCGGCCTCACCTACGAGGATCTCGGTGCTGCTGTCCAGACACGTATTCCGCTCCACTTCCTGGATTTCGCCGCGGTTGCCGCAGCCGGTAAGACGTACGCGGAATCGAGTGAGGCCTTGCATGCGGCCACCTTCGGTGCCTCGGATGGAGCCGGTGCTCTCAATGGGTGCACTGTCATCGGGGAGCGCGCCGTACTCGGGCAAGGCCCGGCCGCATTCCTCAACGGGGCCTACGCACATTCGCTCGATTTCGACGACACCACGATCTCCTCGTCGCTTCACCCGGGCGCTCCGGTCATAGCGGCCGCGCTACCGCTCGCGGAGTCGTCGTGTGTCAGTGGGAGGCGCCTCATCACCGCCCTCGCCGCCGGATACGAGGTCACGTGCCGAGTCGGCGAGTCGCTGGGGCAGAGCCCCTACGAACGTGGATTTCACCCCACGGGATTGGCGGGAATATTCGGCGCGGTGGCAGCGGGGGCGCACCTACTCGGCCTCGATTCGGCCCGGACCACGAGTGCATTGGGCCTCGCCGGATCGATGGCAGGGGGTTCGTTGCAGTGCCTGGAAGACGGCACCTGGAACAAGCGCATCCACCCAGGGCTGGCCGCACGTGATGCCCTGTTCGCTCTCGAGCTCGCACGTCACGGTTTCCGCGGCGCAATCGAGCCATTGACAGGCAGATACGGCTTGCTGCAAGCGTTCTCGCGCAGCCCGAATGCAGACGTGCTGACCGCTGACCTCGGCGCAACGTGGACGTTGCTCGGCACGGGCATCAAACCTTACCCAGCGTGCCGGCTCACCCACGGCGCGATCGACGCAGCACTGGACGTGCGAACCCGACTGACGCCCGAGCAACTCGGCAGGGCCTCGATCACCGTCGAGATCAGTCCGATCGCGCACGACATCGTCGGCAAAGCCGTCCCCGCCAAGCGATTCCCCGGCACGACCGTCGACGGCCAGTTCAGTGTGTACTTCCAGATCGCGGCGGCTCTGCGGTACGGCAACCTCGGATGGGCGGTCTACGACCGCCTCTCGGATCCGGACGTCGTCTCGCTGAGCGAGCGGATCCAGGTCGTCGTCAACCCCGACGTGGAGCCCGCCGGGGCGTCCCTCACGGTCGGCGTAGAAGCGGTTCGCGTCGATGCCCCCTCGGGTGAACCCGACGGCGGAATCGATCTCAGCGTGGTGGCCGGAAAGTTCCGATCGATCACCGGCGCAGTGTGGGACCCCGACCGCCAGAACTCGATCGTGTCCGCGGTGACCGGCATGTCGAGCAGCGCGGACGTCTCCGGCGTCATCCGACTACTTCGCGGATAGCTCGCTCGTCGCTCCTGTCTGCGAACTCCACATTTCAGCGAAAGTACGAATATGCACAATCACGTCCACCTTCTCGGCATCCTGGTACTCGCGGGGGTGCTGGTCCTGGGAACCGCCCGACCGATCAACCTCGGAGCGTTGTCCCTGGTGGCCGCCTTTGTCATGGGCTCGATCGGATTCGGTTCCACCACCGCGGAGATCCTCGAGCCGTTCCCTGCCAATCTCTTCGTGATGCTCGTCGGCATCACATATCTGTTCTCGGTGGCACGCGCGAACGGAACGGTCGATTGGATGGTCGACGCGGCAATGCGTCTGACGGGCAACCGGGCTCAGATAGTCCCCTGGGTACTGTTCGTTCTGGGCGTGATCATCTGCTCCATCGGGGCCTTCTCTCCCGCTGTCGCAGCGATGCTCGCCCCGATCGCGATGAGTTTCGCGGTCAAGTACCGGCTGGACCCACTCCTCTGCAGTATCGTGATCGGCCTCGGCTGCATCGCCGGATCGTTCTCGCCCATAGCGCCGCTCGGGGTCATCGTCAACAGCGTCGGTGAACGCAGCGACATCGACGTCGCCCCGACTGTCCTCTACGTCGGTGTCCTCGTCATGTCCACCCTTGTCGCCATCGGGACGGCCGTTGTGCTGCGGATGCGATCGCGACCCGAGTTCACCGACCAACGTGCCCCGCAGGAGGCACTCCACGGCACATCGGGTGTCGTCAGGCGAAGCGGTCCCGGCGCGATGACCGAGGTCCGCCCGATCGGGGTCGAGAATTACATCACCGCCGTCGGATTCGTCGTCCTGGCGGTCGGCGGACTCATCATTGGTCTGGACATCGGCTTCTTGGCGCTCACCATCGCAGTTGTCCTCTCGCTGGTGTTTCCGTCGTCGAGTAAGCAGGCGATCTCCGAGATCAGCTGGGGAGTGATCCTGCTGATCTGCGGGGTGCTCACCTACGTCGGCCTCCTGGAAGCGAACGGAACGGTGGAATGGGCCGGGACGAAGGTGGCCGATTTCGGGGCCCCCGCTGTCACGGCGCTGCTGATCCTGTTCGTGGCCGCCATCGCGTCCGCTGCGGCGTCGACCACGGGACTCCTGGGCATGATCGTCCCGCTCTCGGTTCCTTTTCTTGCCACCGGCAACGTCTCGGTGGCCGGGTTCTTGATCGCCCTGGCGATCTCATCCTCTCTGGTCGACCTCTCGCCGTTCTCCACGGGCGGCGCCATCTATCTGGCCAACGCGCCGGAACAGTGGCGGCCCCGCATGTACAGAGGTCTCCTCACGTTCACCGGTGTGATGGTGATCGTCGGGCCGCTCAGCTCGTGGTCGCTTCTTGTTCTTCCGGGGTGGGTATGATACGACCCGGGCTTCGGCCTGGCCCCGGATGTGTCGACTTCCGGACCGCCGATCACCGGGTAGGGGCCGCCAGCCCCAGATTGTCCCGCAGCGTGGTGCCGTCGTAGTCGGTGCGATACGTGCCCAGCTCCTGCAGGACCGGCACCACCTCGTCGACGAACCGGTCGAGTCCGCCGGGCACGATGTGCGGCACGAGGATGAAGCCGTCGGCGACGTCGGCCTGAACGAAGTCGTTGATCGTGTGCGCGATGGTCTGTGGCGAGCCGACGAACGACTGGCGGCCGGTGACCTCGATGATGAGTTCGCGCGTCGTCAGGTTCTTCGCCTCGGCCAGGTCGCGCCACTCGTGCGCCACGGCGACCGGGTCGCGATGCATACGCACACTTGCGCGTCCCTTCGCGACGGTGTTCTCACCCGGGACCGGATCCACCTGCGGCAGCGGACCGTCGGGGTCGTGGTCGGAGAGGTCGCGATTCCACAGCTGCTCCAGAAACTTGATCGCCGTCTGCCCGGTGACCTGTTGTAGGCGCACCTCGTGGGCGAGTTCGGCGGCCTGCGCGTCGGTGTCGTCGACGACGAAGGTGGCCGCGGGTAGCACCAGGAGTTCGTCGGGTCGCCGGTCGTAGGAGGCGAGTCGCCGCTTGACGTCGGCGTAGAAGGCTCGACCGGCATCGTAGGTGGCGTGCCGGGAGAAGATCGCGTCTGCGGTCGCGGCCGCGAACTCCCGGCCCTCGTCGGAGTCACCGGCTTGGAAGATCACCGGCCGCCCCTGCGGCGAGCGCGGGGTGGGGAAGTGCCCGCGGATGTCGAATTGGGAACTGGTGAACTCGAATTCACCCGCATCGGGGCGCGCGAGGAAGCGGCCGGATTCGGTGTCGGCGAGTATGTCGTCGTCGCGCCACGAGTCCCAGAGAGTCGTCGCAGCGGTGAGGAATTCCTTCGCGCGTGCGTACCGCTCGTCCTCGGCCAGGTAGCCACCCCGTCGGAAGTTCTCACCGGTGAACTCGTCCCACGACGTCACGACGTTCCAGGCCGCGCGTCCCCCGGACAGGTGATCGAGAGTGGCGAATTGCCGTGCGACGTCCACCGGTTCGTTGAAGGTCGAGTTGATGGTGCCGGTCAGGCCGAGGTGGGTGGTCACTGCGGCCAGGGCGGACAGGACGGTGAAAGTATCCGGTCGGCCGACCACGTCGAGGTCGTAGATCAGCCCGTTCTGCTCGCGGAGCCGCAGTCCTTCGGCGAGGAAGAAGAAGTCGAACCTCCCACGTTCGGCGGCCTGGGCCAGATGGACGAACGAGTGGAACTCGATCTGACTGCCGGACTGCGGGTCGCTCCACACCGTGGTGTTGTTGACCCCCGGAAAGTGCGCGGCGAGATGGACCTGTTTGGTCATGCGACACCGGCCTTTCCAGTGGCGAAATGATTGGACGGGCGCGCCAGGCCGAGGTGCCCACGCAGCGTCGAATGGCTGTACTCATCGCGGAACTGGTTGCGGCGCCGGAGTTCCGGTACGAGCTCTCGGGTGATCGCGCGCAGGTCCTCGGGCAAGGCGGCCGGGTGTAGTCGTACTCCGCTGATTCCTGCCACCGCGGCCCAGCGCTCGATCTCGTCCGCGAGCCCGACCGGTGTGCCGGTGAAGACCGCGCTGTCGGGCGTGAACGGGCCACCTGTCCAGTCGTCGAGCTGCGCCCGACGGTCGTCGGCCTCCGCCTCCGATGCGGCGAGCACGACGAACAGGTCGACGAACAGGAGTGCTGGATCGGTGATCTCGCGACCGGCGTCGGAGTGTGCGGTGCCCACGGCGTCCACCGCGCGTACGGCGTCGTCGACGTCGCGCGGGCTGATGAACCCGAGGTCGGCGCCCCGACCGATCAGCCGCAGATCGGTGGGATGGGCGCCGGTCGCGGCGATGACCGGCCGGCCCTGCGGCGGGCGCGGCGTGATGGCGGGGCCGCGCACCGAGAACTGATCCCCGGCGAAGTCGATGTAGTGCAACTTGTCCCGGTCGATGAAACGGCCGGTCGCGACGTCGCGGATCTCGGCGTCGTCTTCCCAGGAATCCCAGAGCAGTCCCAACACAGTCGCGAAATCGAGTGCCTCGGAGGCGAGGTCGGCGAGCACCGCCGGGTCGTCGGGGAATCTCCTTCGACCGAACAATGCGGCCTCGTCGGGATCCGCGGTGGTGCGCACCACGACTCCGGCACGGCCGTTGCTCACATAGTCGAGGGTCGCGATCGCCCTGGAGACGTGGAAGGGTTCGGTGTGGGTCGCGGTCGCCGTCGGGATCAGCCCGATCGAACGGGTCGTGGGAGCGAGACGGGAGGCGAGTAGTACCGAATCGAGTCCTCCCGTCGCCCGGTCGGTGCGGGGATGCCCGCGATGCAGGGCGAAGGTATCCGCGAGGGTGACGAAGTCGAGGAGCCCGGCTTCGGCCTCGCCGACCAGTTGCTGCCAGTGCGCCGCTGTCGTGAGCGCGTTTGCCCGGGCCCCGGGCGCACGCCACGCACCCGGATGCGACCCGCAACCGTCCAGCGCCACGGCGACGCGTACGTGTTCGGTCATCGAGTCTCCCCTCGAGTCGTGTCGTCGATGTGTGTCTCCGTCTCGAACAGAGGCGGCATGACACGGGATTCCAGGACCAGGCCATCGGATCGGCGTGGGCCTAACCCTTCCGATGTCCCGCCGATGCCGCTTCGCTGATCAGGATGAGGTGTGTTCGGCACAGGACTCGAGACGGTCGGGGAGCGGTATGACGGGACATGAACCCATACCGCTGTCCGTGCTCGACCTCGCGCCGGTCACGGAGGGGAGTGACGCGGCGACGGCGGTGCGCCGCAGCGTTGCCTTGGCCCGGCACGCCGAACGTCTCGGATATCACCGCTTCTGGCTTGCCGAGCATCACTTCGTGGCAGTGGCCAGCTCGTCGACGACCACGCTCATCGGACTCATCGCCGGCGCGACCGAGTCCATCCGCGTGGGATCTGCGGCGGTCCAGAGTGGCCTGCACACCCCGGTGTCGATCGTGGAGGCCTTCGGGACCATCGACGCGCTCCACCCCGGCCGACTGGACCTGGGTCTCGGTCGTTCCGCGCAGCGTCGCACCGAGTTGGCGACTGCCGACCGGAGATCCGCACCCCGCGAGCCCGCACCCCGACAGCCCGACGAGGTCGTCGACGGCCTGCTCATACCGTCGCCGTTCCCTGTCGAGTCGATCCTGAACGCACCGCGGGTCGTCGCCGCGTTCGAGGCCTCGCAGTTCGACGGTGCGTCGCCGCCGGACTTCGACGACGCCGTCGGTGATGTCCTGGCGCTCCTGACGGGCGGGTTCAGTCACCGCGACGTCGAACTGACCGCGGTGCCGGGGCGGGGCGCTGACGTGGCGGTCTGGATCTTCGGGAGCAGCAAGGGGCAGAGTGCCCAGACCGCAGGTGCGCGCGGGTTGCCGTTCGTCGCCAATTATCACGTCAGCCCGAGCACGGTCCTGGAGGCCGTCGAGGCGTACCGAAGTGCGTTCCGGCCGTCGCCGGTCCTGGCCGAGCCGTATGTGGTCGTCTCCGCGGATGTCGTTGTCGCCGCGGATGAATCGACGGCACGGCACCGTGCATCCACCTACGGACACTGGGTGTACGGCATCCGCAGCGGAGCCGGCGCGCAACCGTACCCGGACCCTGACACGGCACGGCCGCTCGACGATGACGCGCTCCCACTGGTCGACGATCGCGTGCGCACCCAGTTCGTCGGCGACCCCGACACCGTGGTGGACGGGCTGCGCACCCTCGTGCGGGTGACCGGCGCCGACGAACTGCTCGTCACCAGCGTCACCCACGACTTCGACCACCGGCTGGCGTCGCATGAGTTGCTGGCGGCCGCATGGGGATTGCGAGGGAAGTGAGATGACCGGCTACGCGGCAGAGGGTTTCGGACGACGCGCCGGTGTGCGGTCGTCGTTGAGGGTGCTGTTCACCGGCATCCGGCGTCGCGTCGACGTGGATTTACTCGCCGTGTGTGCGGCGCTGCATCCGGAGGCACCGCACCTGGGTCTCCCGCTGGAGTCAGCAAGAACGGTCGGCCGCGGAAAGGTCTCATAACCGGGTCCCGGTGGCACCATGAGGTTCTCCGGTGACGACGGTCGTCGCCGACGAGCAGCCACGAGGACGCCCACCATGTACGAGACCCCGGATGAACTACACGAACTGCAGACCCTTCTCGACGCGTCCCTGTCCCGATCGACTGATCATCTGCGGTCCATCATCAGCAGCGAGAACACGGTCGACGCAACCCAATTGACCGAGATCCTGACCGGTATGCGAGTGCTTGCGCTCTCGACGGTGACCGCATCGGGTGAACCGCGGATCAGTGCCGTCGACGGCCATTTCCTCCACGGCAAGTGGGTCTTCGGCACGGCGCGCACAGCTGCGAAGGCTCGGCACCTCGCCGCCCGTCCGGCCGCCAGCGCGGCTCACATCCAGGGCGAGGAACTCGGGGTGTTCACGCACGGGACGGTCGAGATCCTCAACCCGCTCGACGGCGACCGCGCCGATGACTGGCCCGAGTTGGTGGCCCACTTCAAGAAGATCTACGGCGATGATGCGTTCGACTGGGACGTCGAGGTCATCTACTTTCGCCTGCACCCGCATTGGATGACGGTCTACGCACCGAGCCAGTCTCATTGACTGTGAGTCGACGGTCAGTCGACCGGGACGATGAAGCCTTCTTTCACGAGCCAGTCGTAGGCGACGTCGGAGGGGTCGGCACCATCGATGTCGATGAGTCCGTTGAGTTCCTGCATGAGCTCGTCGGTGAGTTTCGCCGACACCGGAGCCATGAGTTCGGCGATCTCCGGGTTCGCGTCGTTGACGCCGGTGCTCACCACGAGGCAGCCGCTGTAGGGCAGGAAGAACTTCTTGTCGTCTTCCAGGACGACGAGGTCGAGGTTCTTGATGCGACCGTCGGTGGAATAGACCATGCCGAAGTTGCAGGGTTCGCTCCGTGCGGTCGAGGTGTAGACGACGCCGGAGTCCATGGTCGTCACGTTGCTCTTGGGCACGCCGCCGGGGGCGTCGAGCGGGATGTCGTATGCCTCCAGCATGGGGATGAAACCGTCCGCGCGCGAGAGGAACTCGTCGTTGATGCAGAACGTCCGCTCGGATTCGGGCAGCTTCGCGATGTCGGACATCTTGGTGACGTTCAACCGCTCGGCCGTCGGTGCCGAGGCGGCGAAGGCGTAGGTGTTGTTGAACGACGAAGGCGGCAGCCACTCGACACCGTTGGCGCGTTCGGCGTCGCGGACGCGCTCGTACAGCTGCTGCGGATCCGCGATGGTCTCCGTCTCGCCGAGATAGGTCTGCCAGGCGGTGCCCGTGTACTCCCACACGATGTCGGCGTCACCGTTGAGAACCGCTTGCCGCGAGGACATCGAACCCGGTGCGTTGGTGAGGTCGTCGACGTCGGCCCCGGCCGCTGCCAGATAGGTCGCGGTGATCTTGCCGAGCAGGACCTGTTCGGTGAAGTTCTTCGACGTCACGGCGACCGACGTACCCTCCAGCGGACGTTCGCCGCCGGGAAGGGAAGCGGGACGGAAGGTTCCGGACGAACTCACCAGACCACACGCCGACAGCGTCATCACGAGGGCCGCCGACGCGGCCAGGATTGCGAGTGCCCGGGAGCGCAGCGAGCGGGCCGAGTGCGACCGTGTCATCATGCGATCCCCCGTGGTGTCGCGACGAGTTCGACGAGGCGGCCGAGCCAGTCGATCGTCATGGCGAGCAGGGCGACCAGGATCGCGCCCGAGACCAGCAGCTTGGGCAGGAACAGCGTGATGCCGGTGGTGATGAGCGTGCCCAGGCTGTTCGCGCCGATGAACGTGCTGAGGGTGGCGGTGCCGACCAGGATCACCAGTGCGGTCCGCACCCCGTTGAGGATGACGGGTACGGCGAGCGGGAGTTCGACTTGGACGAGGGTGCGGACGGCGGACAGGCCGATGCCCCGGGATGCCTCGACGGTCCGTTGATCGACCTGACGCAATCCGACGATGGTGTTCTGCAGGATCGGGAGCACGGCGTAGACGACCAGGCCGACGACGGCGGTGTTGAAACCGGTGCCGAGCCAGAAGGTGAACAGCACCAGCAGACCGATCGCCGGCGCCGCCTGCCCGATGTTGGCGATGTTGACCGCGATCGGGTTCAGCCACCGGAGCGACGGTCGGGTGAGCGCGATACCCAGTGGGATCGCGATCACGACGACGATGACGGTGGCGACGAGAGTCAGTTGGATGTGATCGAGGATGGTGGCGCGCAGCGCGGCCCATGACATCGACGCGCTCTCGGTGGTGGTGAACGTGGTGTTCGCGTACCAGATGGCGAAACCCACGCCGACGACCACGATCACGAGCGGTTCGAACCACACGTCGATGGGGATACGGGAGAGCCGTCGTCGAAAGCCGCTCGGGACCGACTCCGGGGCAGGCGGTTTCGCGGTCTCGGTGATCCTCGCCTCTTCGGCGATGAAACCCGTCACCGCTCGGCGCTCGTCTCGGGCGTGCCCACCGGCGCTGTCGCGGAACCGGCGCCTGCGGCAGGTTCCAGGCCGGGCTCGTCGTCGGCCGCGACGACCGGGGTCTCGACGGGAGCCGAACCCTCGGCGTGGTCGAGATAGCCGCCGTGGTCGTCGTCCTCCCGCACCGTCGCGAGTTGGCCGCGGATCGCTTCCATCACCGAGGCGATGTTCAGCGCACCGACGACCGCGCCGCGTCCGTCGGTGACGAGAACACCACCCTGGCTCGTCGCGAGCATCGAGTCGAGAGCGTCGTTCAGCGTCGAGGACTTGGCGACGACCGGGAGGCGATGGTCGAGGTAGTCGGAGACCTCCGGCTTGGCGCGGATCTCCTCGACCGACGGCCATGCGCGTGGGCGGCCGTGTTGGTCGACGACGGCGACCCAGTCCTCGCCGGCCGCCTTGGCGCGGGTCACCACGGCACCGGACGGTTCTCCGACCCGGGCGGTGAGCACCTCTTTGAAGTCGACATCGCGGACGCGGGTGAGGGTCAGGTGGGCGAGAGTCGCGCCCGATCCCACGAACTCCTCGACGAACGGGCTCGCCGGATTGGCCAGGATCTCCTCCGGCGGCGCGAACTGTTCGATGTGCCCGCCCTCGGAGAGGATCAACACCTTGTCGCCGAGTTTCGTCGCCTCCTCGAAGTCGTGGGTGACGATGACGATGGTCTTGGCCAGCTCGTGCTGGATCGCGATCAGCTTGTCCTGCAGGCGTGTTCGGGTGATCGGATCGACGGCGCCGAACGGCTCGTCCATCAGCAGCACCGGGGGATCGGCGGCGAGGGCGCGTGCGACGCCGACCCGCTGCTGCTGGCCGCCGGACATGTCCTTGGGGAGCCGTTCGGCGAAGGTCGCGGCGTCGAGTCCGACGAGGTCGAGCAGGTACTCGGTGCGCTCGGCGATACGTTTCTTGTCCCAGTTCAGGATTCGCGGAATGGCGCCGATGTTCTTGCTCACCGACCAGTGCGGGAAGAGTCCGCCGGACTGGATGACGTAGCCGATGGACTGCCGCAGCTTGTCCGGGTTCTCCGCGGTGACATCGCGTCCACCGATGTAGATGCGCCCCTCGGTGGGTTCGATGAGGCGGTTGATCATCTTCAGCGTCGTCGTCTTGCCACATCCGGACGGGCCGACGAAGGCGACGATGTCACCGGCGTCGATCTCCAGGTCGAGACGGGCGACGGCCGGCGTGGTGGCTCCCCGGTAACGTTTGGCCACGCCGTCGAGCCGGATGGACTCGCCGGTGACGTTGCGGTTGTTGCCGTTCGGCGCGGACGAGGTGGCGGAGTCGGTCATGAGAGTCCCTTGGAGATGGTGAGTCGGCCGAGCAGAACCAGGAGAGCGTCGAAGACGAGGGCGATGATGACGATCAGGATCGTTCCGGCGAGCGCCATTTCGAGTGCATTGGCACCACCGAGGCGGGAAAGCCCGTTGAAGATCAGCGATCCCAGGCCGGGGCCGAGGACGTAGGCGACGATCGCGGCGACACCGACGATCATCTGGGTCGACACGCGGATGCCGGTCAGGATCACCGGCCAGGCGATCGGCAGCTCGACGGTGAGCAGGATGCGCCATCTCGAAAGCCCGATGCCGCGGGCGGATTCGACCACGGCCGGCGGCACGGACCGTAGACCGACGACCGCGTTGCCGATCACCGGCAGCGTGGCGAAGAAGGCCAGCATCAGAAACGACGGCGTCACACCGAGTCCGAACGGCACGATCAACAGGGCCAGGAGGGCAAGCGACGGAATGGTCAGCGCCACACGGCTCGACGTCAGCGTCAGCGCGCTGGCGAGCGGGAGGCGATAGACCACGGCGGCGATGAGGATCGCCACGGCCGTACCCACGAGCACTGTCTGAAATGACAGAGACGCGTGTTGATATGTCAGAAAAGTGAGTGATCGGGCGTTCTCGCTGAGGTAATCCCACAATTGCACTGTCGGTGTCCCATCCCCGGTGTCCCACCCCCGGTGTCTGCGTCGACATTACGCAGAGTTGAACGAGACTGCCGACATTTGGACCGATCCAGTGTGACTTTCACGCGGCGTGGGTCGATCTCCGCTCGACGCGGTGCCATCCTGGATGGGTGAGTGAGACTGCGCTGACCAGCTCGGAGGTCGGACCCGACGACGATCGGGCCCACCTGGCCGAGGCCGTGCGTTCCTGGACGCGCATCGTCGCCTGGGTGCTGAGTGTCGGCGGGGCCATCGGCTTCGTCGCGGCGTTCGTGCTGACCGTGGAACGATTCGAACTGGCCGCCGACCCCGAGTACGTGCCGTCCTGCAACTTCAATCCGGTGCTGAGCTGCGGTTCGGTGATGGCGCAGCCGCAGGCGGCGCTCTTCGGTTTCCCCAACCCGCTGCTCGGGATCGCCGGTTTCGCGGTCGCGATCACCACCGGGATGGCCTTGCTGGCCGGGGCGCGCCTCGCCGGCTGGTACTGGGCGGGGCTACAGGTCGGGGTCACCGCGGCGATGGTCTTCATCGGGTGGCTGGTCTATTCGAGCCTCTATTCGATCGGGGCGCTGTGTCCCTACTGCATGGTCGTCTGGGCGGTCACACTGCCGATCTTCGTCCTGGTCAGCGTGCGCAACGCGCACGCGAGCGGGCTCACCTCGCGGTCCCGTGTCGCGCTCGCCCTGGCCCGCAACCACGCGCCCATCCTCGTCGCGGCGGTCGGCCTCGTGATCGTGCTGATCGCGGTGCGATTCTGGTCGTACTGGTCCAGCCTGTACTGAACCCGACCTCGCGCGACCGCTCGGAATCTCCCGAGATGCACCACTACGCTGGGCCCATGGCTATCGGGCGTCCATCGGAGGGTTCGGCGGAGGTGCAGCGCGCGCCGCGGGCGCGGATGACCGGCGCGCAACGGCGATTGCAGCTCATCGAGGTGGCGCGCGGACTGTTCGCCGAACGAGGTTTCGAGGGCACGTCGATCGAAGAGATCGCGCAGCGTGCCGGTGTCTCGAAACCGATCGTCTACGAGCACTTCGGCGGCAAAGAAGGTCTGTACGCGGTGGTCGTCGACCGTGAGATGGAGACCCTGCTGGAGATGGTGACCTCGTCGCTGTCGAAGAACCGCTCGCTCTATCGCATCCAGCAGGTCGCACTCGCGCTGCTGACGTACATGGAGGAGCGCACCGACGGCTTCCGCATCCTGGTCCGCGGCGACAGCACCGCGAGCACGGACGAGACGGCGACCTACTCGAGTCTCCTGAACGACGCGATCAGTCAGGTCGAGCACATCCTGGCCGGGGACTTCGAACGACGCGGCTTCGATCCCGCCCTCGCACCGCTCTACGCCCAGGCGCTCGTCGGGATGGTGTCGGTGACCGCGCAGTGGTGGCTCGACGTCCGCGAACCGTCGAAGGAGGTCGTGGCGGCGCACCTGGTCAACCTGTGCTGGAACGGGCTCACACGACTCGAACCCGATCCCGAACTCGTCGGGCCCGACTACGTCGAATCGCTCAAGCGGACGACCGTCGACGACGCCTGACCGGGGGCCGCTCGCGCCCCGGCCCACACCCGACCCGAGGTGCACGGCAGTGTGCCCCGACCGCGTCTATTGTTGATTCACTCTGCGTCCCCCGGTCGGAAGGATCAACCGATGTCGACCCCGTACGGCGCCGGTCGGCCAGCCGTGGCATCCCGCTGAGGCGCCGCGCGTGGAGACCGTTGGGATCTACCTGGTCGTCATCTTCGGATGCGGATTGCTCGCGCGTGTGGCCCGCCTGCCCACCCTCGTCGGCTACCTCGCCGCCGGGTTCATCCTGCACGCACCGGGAATCGACGAACTGCCGATCATCGACACGATGGCCGAACTGGGCGTCACGATCCTGCTGTTCACGATCGGGCTCAAGCTCGACGTGCGGATGCTGCTCCGGCGCGAGGTCGTCATCACCACGGCGGCGAACCTGCTCGTCATCCTCGGTCTCACAATGGGTTTCCTCGGCGTCCTGGGTGCCATCGGGGTGCGGCTGCTCGCCGGTGAGGGCTGGGAGACGGTGGCGCTGTTGGGATTTGCGCTGTCCTTCTCGAGCACGGTGTTCGTCGTCCAGGTACTCGACGAGCGGTCGGAGTCGCATTCCCTCTACGGCCGGATCGCCATCGGCGTCCTCGTGCTGCAGGACATCGTCGCCGTCGTCTATCTGACCGCCATGCAGGGCGAGCCGCCGAGCCCCTGGGCGCTGGCCCTGGTGTTGCTGATCCCCGGCGCGTGGATCGTCCGGCGGTTGTGGAACACCCTCGGCCACGGCGAGTTGCAGACGTTGTTCGGGATCGTCATGGCGCTCGTGCCCGGCTACTGGCTCTTCGAATCCGTCGGTGTCAAGGGCGATTTCGGAGCGATGATCATCGGCGTCCTCCTCGCTTCGCACCCGCGCGCGGGGGAGCTGTCGCGGACGTTGTTCGGTCTGCGTGAGCTGCTGTTGGTCGGTTTCTTCGTGTCGATCGGTCTGCACGTCACGCCGACGACCGAGACCGTGCTGCTCGGCTTGCTCCTGCTCATCCTGCTGCCGCTCGAGGGAGCGGTGTACACGCTGGTCCTCTCGCTGTTCGGCCTGCGTCGCCGGACGTCGATCCTCACCGGACTCGCCTTGGCCAACTTCTCGGAATTCGGGCTCATCGTGATCGCGACCGGTGTGGGGGCCGGCATCATCGGCGAGGACTGGCTGGTGGTGACATCGGTCGCGGTGGCGGGAAGCTTCGTGTTCTCCACCCTCGTCAACCGTCGCGGCACGGGCCTGGTGACCCGGCTCTCGGCGTTCGTCCCGACCACGGCCGCCGCCCGGGCGCACCCCGACGACGCGCCGATCGTCCTGGCACCGGCGCGCGTACTCGTCCTCGGGATGGGTCGCGTCGGCCACTCGGTCTACGACCGGCTGGTCGACGAATACGGCCTACCCGTGATCGGCGTGGAGAACGACCCGCTCAAGGCGAGCGAACTGGCCGAGCAGGGTGTCCGGGTACTCGACGCCGACGCCACCGAGACCGACTTCTGGGACCGGGCCGTCGGCGTCGGCGAGCTCGAACTGCTCGTCCTGGCCATGCCCTTCCACGGCTCGAATCTCGTCGCGCTCGAACGGATCGAGGAGCTCGGCGTCACCGGGACCATCGCCGTCGTCGCGCAGTACGACGACGAACGCGACGAGTTACTCCAGCGAGGGGCCGACGTGGCGTTCCACATCTACGAGGGCACCGGCGTCGGACTGGCCGACGCGGCCGCCGAGGCCGCGGGTCTGGAACGCTGAGCGACGGCTCACCCCGACCCGGTGGCCCGGCCGGTCAGGCGCCCGCGACGGGAGCATCGTCGCCGTTCCAGAGGTCCTTCTGCATGTAGACGCAGTCGATCCACTGCTCGGCCTTGTGACCGATGGCGCGCAGGCGACCCACCTCGTCGAATCCGAACCGCCGGTGCAGTGCGATCGAGCCCTCACCTCCGGTCGCGGCGATGACCGCGACGATCTGGCGGACGTTGTCCGGGTCGGCGCGGGCGAGCAGCGCGGACATCAACGCGGTGCCGATCCCGCGCCCCCCGTGACCGGGCCGCACGTAGATCGAGTCCTCGGTCGACAGGTCGTACGCGGGCATCGTCCGGAACGTCCCCAGGTAGGCGTATCCGACGACGTGCTCGACCCCGTCGTCGACCGCGCGGGCCACCACGAACGGCCGGCCCGCAGCGGTGATCGCGGCGTGCTTGGCATGCCACTGCGAGACCGACGGAACCAGGTAGTCGAAGGTCGCGACGGTGTGCTGCACGTAGTGCGCGTAGATGTCCGCGACGGCCTCGCAATCGTCGATCGTCGCGTCTGACACGCGGATCGGGGGCGAGGTCGCGCCGGAGGTGCGGTCGCTCATGCCGATGAGAGTAGGGCAGGGGCGCCGACGGCGAGAACTCCGTCGGGACGAGTCCGCCGACCGGGCAGGGCGGGTCGATCGGCGACCCATACAATCGACGGAGTGTCGACGCTGTCTGCCCTGTCCGGTCTGGCCACACTCGCGTGTGCGGACAAGTCCTTCCGCGAGGTGCACAAGCACCGCGACGAGCGCCGACTGGACATCACCGCGCCGGATGCCGCGCGCCCCTTCCTCGTCTCGTGCCTGGTCACCGATGCGCAGGCGCCGCTGTTGGTCGTGTCGGCCAACGGCCGCGAGGCCGACGATCTGACGGCCGAGCTGGGCGAACTCCTCGACGACGCCGGGGCCGTCGCACAGTTCCCGTCCTGGGAGACGCTGCCGCACGAGCGGCTCTCCCCGAGTGCGGACACCGTCGGACAGCGACTGGCCGTGCTGCACCGCCTGGCGAACCCCGGCGACACCCCGCTGCGGGTCGTCGTGACCACTGTTCGCTCGCTCGTCCAGCCGATGGCACCGGGCCTCGCCGACGTCGCCACGGTGACCCTGCGTGAGGGCATCGAGGTCGACTTCGACGCACTGCTGTCCCAGTTGGTCGAGATGGCCTACGAGCGCGTCGACATGGTCGGCCGACGCGGCGAGTTCGCGGTACGCGGCGGCATCCTCGACGTCTTTCCGACGACCGCCGATCATCCGGTGCGCGTGGAGTTCTGGGGCGACGAGATCACCGAGATGCGTGCGTTCTCGGTGGCCGACCAGCGCAGCCAGCCCGAGGTCGAGACCAGCGAGGTGCGGATTCACCCGTGCCGTGAACTGCTCCTGACCGAGAAGGTCCGTGCGCGGGCCGCCGATCTCGCGGCCGCCGATCCGGGCGACACGACCATGACCGAGATGTTGGGCAAACTCGCCGAGGGCATCCCGGTGGAGGGGATGGAGGCGCTGATCCCCGCGCTCGTCGACGGCGACATGCAGTTGCTGACCGAGGTGATCCCCGACGGCACCCGGGTCCTCATCCTCGACCCGGAGAAGGTGCGGACCCGGGCCTCGGATCTGTCGAAGACGGGTGCGGAATTCCTTGAGGCATCGTGGACGGCGGCGGCCATGGGCGCCTCGGCGCCGATCGACGGCCGGTCGTCGGAGAGCCTCGGCATCGATCTGCAGGCCAGCGCGTACCGGTCTCTCGACGAGGTGCGGAAGGCGACGCTCGCCGCGGGCCGGCCCTGGTGGACCCTGAGTCCACTCGCGACCGGCAGCGGTGACGAACTCGAACTGGACCTGGCTCCCGGCCCGGCGCCACGGGGCGACGACCGCGAGATCGCGGCGACGTTCGCGCAGTTGCGCGCCCACGTCTCCGACGGCAAGACGGCGGCGATCGTGGTGGCGGGCAAGGGCACCGCACAGCGTGTCGGCGAACGACTGTCCGACGCCGAGGTGCCCTACGTGCTCGCCGAACCCGGGCATCGGCCGCAGCCCGGCGAGGTGACCGTCTTCTGCGCGCCGCTGCGTGCCGGGATCGTCTGTCCCGACGCGGGTCTCGTGGTGGTCGCCGAGGCCGACCTCACCGGTACACGGGTCGCGAACGTCCGGGACGGCCGCCGGCTGCCGGCGAAGCGGCGCAACCAGGTCGACCCGCTCGCCCTGGCCGCCGGCGACCTGGTGGTGCACGACCAGCACGGCATCGGCCGGTTCGTCGAGATGATCGAGCGGACCGTCTCGGGTGCCCGGCGCGAGTACCTCGTCCTGGAGTACGCCTCGAGCAAACGCGGCCAGCCGGCCGATCGGTTGTATGTCCCGATGGATGCACTCGACCAGCTCTCGCGGTACGTCGGCGGCGAACAACCGTCGCTGTCGAAACTCGGCGGGTCGGACTGGCAGAACACGAAACGCAAGGCGCGCAAGGCTGTTCGCGAGATCGCCGGCGAGCTCGTACAACTCTATGCCGCCCGCCACGCAGCGCCCGGACATGCGTTCGGTC
Organism: Gordonia sp. SGD-V-85; assembly: GCF_001456905.1. NCBI lineage: Bacteria > Bacillati > Actinomycetota > Actinomycetes > Mycobacteriales > Gordoniaceae > Gordonia > Gordonia sp. SGD-V-85. The sequence continues at coordinate 297,159 of NZ_LNQO01000004.1, read as the reverse complement.
CCGACACCCCGTGGCAGCAGGAGATGGAAGACGCCTTCGACTTCACCGAGACCGTGGATCAGCTCACGGTCATCGCCGAGGTCAAGGCCGACATGGAACGTGCGGTGCCGATGGACCGCGTCGTCGTCGGCGACGTCGGTTACGGCAAGACCGAGATCGCCGTCCGTGCCGCCTTCAAGGCCGTCCAGGACGGCAAGCAGGTCGCGGTCCTGGTCCCGACGACGATTCTCGCGCAACAACATCTGCAGACCTTCACCGAACGGATGAGCGGCTTCCCGGTGCGCGTGCGCGGCCTGTCGCGTTTCACCGATGCCAAGGAGTCACGCGAGATCGCCGAGGCGATGTCGAAGGGCGAGGTCGACGTCGTCATCGGTACCCACCGACTGTTGCAGACCGGGATCGTATGGAAAGACCTCGGACTCGTGATCGTCGACGAGGAGCAGCGGTTCGGTGTGGAACACAAGGAACACATCAAGTCGCTGCGCACCCATGTCGACGTGCTGACGATGTCGGCCACCCCGATCCCGCGCACGCTGGAGATGTCGATGGCCGGGATCCGCGAGATGTCGACGATCCTGACCCCGCCCGAGGAACGGCACCCGGTGCTCACCTACGTCGGTGCCTACGCGCCCAAGCAGGTCGCCGCCGCCATCCGCCGCGAGCTGTTGCGTGACGGCCAGGTCTTCTACGTGCACAACCGGGTGTCGACCATCGACAAGATGGCCAAGGACATCGCGGCGATGGTCCCGGAGGCGAGAGTTGTTGTCGCACATGGTCAGATGGGCGAGGATCAGCTCGAGCGCACAGTGTCGGGATTCTGGAATCGTGAGTACGACGTGCTGGTCTGTACGACGATCATCGAGACCGGTCTGGACATCTCGAACGCCAACACCCTGATCGTCGACCGCGCCGAGAACCTCGGCCTCTCGCAGCTACATCAGCTGCGCGGTCGCGTCGGTCGCAGCCGCGAGCGTGGATACGCCTACCTGCTCTACAGCCCCGACCGGCCGCTGACCGAGACCGCCTACGACCGGCTGGCGACGATCGCGCAGAACAACGAGCTCGGCGCGGGAATGGCGGTGGCGCTGAAGGATCTCGAGTTGCGCGGCGCCGGAAACGTGTTGGGCGCCGAGCAGTCCGGGCACGTCGCGGGCGTCGGCTTCGATCTCTACGTCCGGCTGGTCGGCGAGGCGGTGGAGGCCTACCGCGCGGCCGCGGACGGTAAGCCCGTCGAATCCCGGGAGACGGGCGAGGTGCGCATCGACCTTCCCGTCGATGCGCACATCCCGGTCGAGTACGTCGATTCCGACCGCCTGCGTCTCGAGGCGTACCGCAAGCTCGCGTCGGCGACCGACGACGCCGCGGTCGACTCGGTCCTCGTCGAACTCAACGACCGCTACGGCCCACCGCCGGTGGAGACCACGCGGCTGGCATCCATCGCCCGGCTGCGCTTGCGATGCCGGGAGCGGGGGATCACCGAGATCGGTCTCGCCGGACAGGGAATGAAGATCTCGCCGCTGTCGCTGCTCGACAGCGAGCAGGTACGTCTTCGTCGCCTGTACTCGTCGGCCACCTACCGGGCGACGACGTCGGTGGTCACGCTGCCCATCCCGCGCACCGGAGGCGTGGGGTCGGCGCGCCTGCGCGACGACGAGCTGATCGAGTACCTGACGACTTTCCTCACCCAACTCCGGCCGGACCCTTCGTGACGCGCCCTCCGCAAGCTCCGGGCGCTCCTCAGGGAGCGGGGGTAGCGCGCCCTCCGCAAGCTCCGGGCGCTCCTCAGGGAGCGGGGGTAGCGCGCCCTCCGCAGGCTCCGGGCGCTCCTCAGGGAAGGGCGTACGACGAATGACGGTGGTGCTGCTGGACCCGGCACGGCCGGATCTGATCCCCATTCAGGCACGCTCATGTCTCGCCGGGCCGGTGCAGGTCACCGAGGACGTGCCCGCGGCGATGCTGTGGGAGTTCGACCACGTCGAACCCGTCTTCGACGACGCACCCGTTGATCCGGCATCGGTGCTCGTCAGTACCGATCCCGAACATCCGCTGGTGCAGGCGCGAATCGCGCGCGGGGAAGACGTCATCGCGGCGCAGACGGTTTCCGGCATGGCGCTTCTCGAGTCCGTGGCGTTGATGGACACATTGCGTCGGAACGGCCCGTGGGAGAGCACGCAGACGCACCACTCGTTGCGGCGTTACCTGCTCGAAGAGGTCTATGAGTTGCTCGACGCCATCGAGGCCGGTGACCCCGTGGAGCTCTGTGAGGAACTCGGCGACCTCCTGCTACAGGTGCTGTTCCACGCGCGCATCGCCGCCGACGACCCGGAGTCGCCGTTCGACATCGACGACGTCGCACGGAGTTTCACGTCGAAGGTGACCGGCCGGACCCCGGGCGTGCTGTCCGGCGCCCACTCGGATCTGGAGACCCAGATCCGGGAATGGGAGGAACGCAAGGCGGCCGAGAAGCGCCGCGGCTCGGTGTTCGACGGCGTCGCCACGACCCAGCCCGCTCTCGCCCTGGTGCAGAAGGTCCTCGAACGGCTCACCGCGGCCGGTTATCCCGTCGACACCATCCCCGCGGAGACCCTGACCGTCACGGTCGTCGCCGGCGGCGACAGCGTCGAGGCGCAGGCGCGGGACCGAGCGCTCGCGTTGATGGCCGACGTGCGCGCGGCAGAAGCGCGTGCGGCCGAGCGAGGCATCACCCTCGACTCGCCCGAGGCGTGGTCGGCCGTACTGGGCGAGAACCCGGCCTGATCATCAAGCGGCGCAGTTGTCGCGTTTCGTTGCGATCCGCGCAACGAAACGCGACCACTGTCGCGGGGTGTGGGGAGATGAACCGGATCGAGGCTCAGACGGACAGTGCGGCCAGCTGTTTCGTGAACCCCCCTTCGTCGATTCGCGTGTGGCGTCCGTCCGCGACGACGATCTCGCCACCCACCATCACCGTGTCGACGATGGACCGTGATCCGGTGGTGAGCAGCGACGCGCCGGGATCCCGGACGGGGAGGGTGGCGTAGTCGCGATCGAACCGCACCAGGGTGAGGTCCGCGGGCGACCCGACCGTCACGCCGCCGGTCACCGGCGACAGACCGAGCGCGGAGTTGGCGCCGCCGCAGGCGATGTCGAGCATCTGGGGGAACCCGAGCAGGTCCGCACGCCGGTGGACGGCACGTTGCAGGTAAGCGGCGATGCGCAGCGTCGCCAGCATGTCCTGGGTGTCGTTGCTGGCGGCGCCGTCCACGCCCAGCCCGACCGCCAGGCCGCGCTCCAGCATCGCCGGGATCGGGGCCACCCCGCTGCCGAGACGCATGTTCGACAATGGATTGTGCGACACCGCCACCTTCCGGGCGGCGAGGGTGCGCTGGCCGGCGTCGTCGAGCTCGACGCAGTGGACGGCGAGCACGCGGTCCCACAGGAAGCCGTTGCGGTCGAGGTGGTCGACGGCCCCGAAGCCGGTGTGCTGCCGGCACATCTGCTCGTCGGTGCCGGTCTCGAGCAGGTGGATGGAGACCGGCAGTCCACGTTCCTGCGCGAAGTCGCGGATCGTCCGCATCCCGGCGTCGGTGACCGAGCGCGGATTGGGTACCGCCAGGGCCATCGAGATCGCTGACCCGGCAACCTCGTTGCGGAGATGGTCGACGTGGTCGAGGACTTCGCCGAGGGGTTGCATCAGCCGCGGTTCGAACCCCCACTTGCGGCTCGGGTCGGTGCGGTCGGCGACCCCGCGGCCGAGGATCGCCCGGATTCCGGTGTCGCGCAGTGCCCGCACGACGGCGTCATGGATCTCGTGCGACGGGTGCGGCCACATGTGTTCGACCACGGTCGTCGTGCCCGATCGCAACAGTTCGAGGCAGGCCGAGACGGCGGCGAGGTAGGCCCGCTCGGGTGTGATCGCCACCGATTCCTCGCCCACGGCCAGCAACCATTCGAGCAACGGTGTGCATTCGGCGATTCCCCGCATGAGCGACTGCTGGAGGTGCGTGTGGGTGTTGACGAACCCGGGGATGACGTAACCGTTACCGGTTCCACCGCCCGGACGGGCGGTGGGTGCGATCGCGGTGACGATCCCGTCGACGACATGGACGTCGTGATGGGCTTTCCACTGCCCGGCCGTGTAGACGGTGACGTCGCGAAAGGCCGGGGCCGCCGCGGTGACGGCGGCCCCGGGCAATGATGTGTCGGTCACTTCGCGAAGTTCGCGGCGATGCGCTGGGCGAGGTAGTCGGCGGCGGTGATCGGCGGGTAGGTGCCGCCCGCGCTCTCGATCAGCACGTCGGAGTTCGCCTGGGCGAAAAACGCGAGCGTGTAGCGCGGACCGGTGTACTCGCCCCGTCGGGGAGCCCGGACCCGATGGAAGTTCGACGGCAGTCGGTCGTCGGACCAGCGCATCAGCATGTCGCCGATGTTGCAGGTGATGGCGTCGTCGGACGGCTCGACCGACGTCCAGGCCTGACCGTCGGCCTCGGCTCCCGGTAGCACCTGCAGGCCTCCCTGACCGGACCGCTGGAACAGCAGGGTCAGTGCGTCGAAGTCGGTGTGTGCGCCGGCGCGCCAACTGTTCTCGGAGTCGATCAGTTCGTCGGGGAACGCGTAGTAGTGCAGCAGCCGCAGGGTGCTCTGGTAGGTGTCCGCCGTCGGGTCGTGCGCCCGGGTGAAGAAGTCGCGGTCGAGACCCAGACGCTGGGCGAAACAGCTGAGCAGGGTCATGGCCACCGACCAGCACCGGTGCTCGAAATCCTCGATGGTGGAGCGGAATCCGGCGAGCTCGCGCTCACTCGGCCACAGTCCGTCCATGCGGGGCCGGGTGAACTGGTAGGACTCCTTCTGGTCCGGTGTGCCGATCGACGGGCGTACCTGGGTGCGGTACTCCCAGCCCGCGTTCTGGCCCTTCTTGAGCGGATACTGCTCCTTGATCGAACGGGGGAGCGCGAAGAACCGGGCGGACATCTCGAACGCGTGGTCCACCGCGGCCAGGTCGATGCCGTGGTCGATCACCTGGAAGAAGCCGATGTCGGTTGCGGCCGACCAGAGTTGGTCGGCGATCTCGTCGCGGCGGTTGTCCAGATCGGCCAGACTGATCCGGCGGATCTCGCGGTCGGTGGTCTCGGTTCCCAGCCCGCCCATCCGGCGTTCCCGGTCGAGCTCGGCCAGGCCGGCCGAGGCGGCCGGCGATGGGGGTGTGGTGGTCTCGGTCATCGTGTGTCTCTCTGTGGTCGGGGAAGACGTGGGCGTCGGGTCAGCGGATCTGTTCATCGATGAACTGGGTCGTGAACAGCTGGTCGGCGGGCAATGCGGCCGGCAGGTCGGCGCCTCCGCCGTTCAGGATCGGCACGAGGTCGTTGATCACGTTCTGCGCCTTCACCATGTCGTAGCTGCCGTAGACACCGTCCGCGCCCGGGGCGATGACCGCGCGATCCTTCAGCAAGCCCGCCGAGTACGCCGCCTCGCCGGCTGAATACGGGGTGAAGGAGACGTCCTGGGACACCCAGTCGACGATGGTGGCGTTGACCGCGTCGGGCGAGGCCACGTAGTCCTTACCGGTCTGCTGGATCATCGGGACCAGCTTCTCCAGACACGGCGACATCTCATCGACGTCACCGGCGCGGACCGAGACGTTCGACGCGTAGACGTCGTACCCGGCGTCCTTGACCATCGCGTAGGCGACCGGCTTGTTCCACGACGGGGTCTCGTTCTCGTAGGTGTAGGGCTCGGAGTTGGCGAACCCCTGCTGGGTGATCGACGGGTCGCCGACGAAACGTGCCGGGGCGCCGTCGTAACTGGTGTCGAGCTGATCCTGCTGCAGCAGCCCCTTCGCGACCAGCCACTGCGGGAAGATCTGATCCTTCGACACCACCACGCTGGCGTCGGATCGGCCGATGTCGGCGATCGTCTTCACGTCCGGGTGGGTTGCGGGGTCCCACATGATGATCGAGGGGTTGTACTGCAGCAGGGGCGTCACACCGACCACGCGTTGGTCCTTGGCGGCGGAGATCATCTGGTCGCCGTGGACGAGACCGAGGTGGATGGAGTCGTCGGAGTACATGGCCGAGGGCACCGACTGGAATCCGATGGCCGGGCCGCCGGCGCGCAGCGTGATGTCGACGCCGGTGTCCATGCCGTCGAAGACGAGCGGCCCGGAGACCGACTTGTTGTCGGTGTCGACGGTGTACCCGGGTCCGAGAAGTCCGATGACCCCGGCCATGTCCGACTGCGGTTGCCACTGCAGTTGAACCACCACGTTGTCGGGGCAGGTTCCGGCGAGGGTGGATTCGGCCGGCGCCGAGGGGAGGCTCGACGACGCGGTGTCGTCGGACCCGGAACTCGAGCAGCCGGCGAGAACCGCTGCGCAGATCGTCGCCGCCGTGGCGGCCACGGCCAGACGCGACGTGCGGAGGCGGGACGGTGGGTGAGGGGTCATGGGATCTCCTGGACTGATGCCGTTCATTCGCGACACATTCGCGATCTACATGTGAAAGCTAGGTGGACGTTCAGGATTGCGCCAGCCGAGAACGGTGGTGTCTCGAACGTGTCGAATTCGGCCGTAGATGTGCATTGAACTGGACTTATGGGTCGAAATGCGCGATGTGAGGGGCCCGGTCCGCCGCGGCTGGTGACGCAGTGTTTACACGCGGTCATCAACCTGAAATACATGTAACCAATCATCTAGTTGCAGTAAGAGTGCAACAGTTACATGTAGACAGCACAGGGGAAGGCCGGATGGAACTCTACGACACGGTGAGGGATGTGGATGCGCGTCATCTCACCAAAGATGTGGTCGCGTCCGTCTCCGGGGTGACGAAGCGATTCGAGTCCGGGACCCAGGCGCTGGACCGGGTGGACCTCGACGTGCGCGCCGGCGACTTCATGGCCGTCGTCGGACCGTCGGGTTGTGGTAAGTCGACCCTGCTCCGGATGGCCGCCGGTCTCGAGAAGCCCACGGAGGGAAGCGTGGCACTGTCCACGGAGTCGGTCGGGTTCATCTTCCAGGAACCGACCCTCCTCGCCTGGCGCAGTGTGCGGGGCAATGTCGAACTCTGCGCCGAGATCGCCCGGCTGCCGCGGGGTGAACGACGACGCCGGGCGCAGGCCGCCATCGACGCGGTCGGTCTCACCGGGTTCGAGTCGCAATTGCCGCGCATGCTGTCCGGTGGCATGAAGATGCGTGCCTCGCTGGCCCGCGCGTTGACCTCCGAGCCCGAATTGTTGCTCCTCGACGAGCCTTTCGGCGCTCTCGACGAGATGACCCGGCTCGACATGCAATCCGAGCTGCAACGGCTCTACGCCGAACGCCGGTTCACCGCGATGTTCATCACGCATTCGGTGTCCGAAGCGGTCTTCCTCGCCAACCGGGTGATCGTGATGTCCGCACGCCCCGGGCGGATCGTCGCCGACATCGGCATCGACTTCGCTCACCCACGCCACCCGGATCTGCGCTACGACAGCCGTTTCACCGACCACGTCGCCGAGATCTCCGAGACCCTCCGAGGTGCACGATGACCACCGCCGCCCGATCTCGTCCCGCCGCCGGCGAGCACCACGGACCGGTCTCCGCGCCGCAGCCCGAACCCTCACGCGGCGAACGGTCGTCGCGGAAGAGTGGCGCCCGCCGTGTCACGGCAGCCGTGCTGAGGTACGGAGCACCCCCGGTCCTCTCCCTCGCCGTGGGAATCGCCGCCTGGTACGCGGTCAGCTATCTCATCCTCACTCCGGAACGGCGTTTCCTGCTCCCGCCGCCACACAGCGTGCTGACCGAGTCGCTGCTGGACCCGGACAGCGTCGGCCCCATGCTCGACGCCCTGTGGGTCACCGCGAAGGTCTGTCTCGTGGGTTTCGCCTTCGCCGCGCTGATCGGGGTCGCCATCGGCGTCCTGATGAGCCGGGGGTCCTTCCTCGAACGTGCGATCTACCCCTGGGCCGTTGTGCTGCAGGTGATCCCGGTGCTCGCGATCGTTCCGCTGATCGGACTCTGGTTCGGCTACGGGATGGTCGCCCGCACGATCGTGTGCGTGATCATCGCGATCTTCCCCATCATCGCCAACACGCATTTCGGGCTCGTCTCGGTCGACAAGTCCTCACAGGAGCTGTTCACCCTGTCGAAGGCCTCACCGGTGCAACGCCTGCTGATGCTCGAGTTCCCGTCGGCGCTCCCGTCGATGATGACCGGCTTCCGGACGGCCTCGGGGCTGGTCGTGGTGGGCGCCATCATCGGTGACATGTTCTTCGCCAAGGGCGAACCCGGTATCGGGACCCTGCTCGACATCTACCGGGCTCGCCTGCAGTCCGACGACCTCATCGCGGCGATCGTCCTGGCCTCGGTGTTCGGCATCCTCGTCTTCGGCGCCTTCAGCATTCTCAACGCAGCCGTGAACCGTCGTCGCTGAGGCCATCTCCGCGCTCGCAACCACCTCGACCCGAACCCATCCGGAGGATTCATGTTCACCGTTCCCACCATCGACATCTCGCCCTACCTCGACCCGGAGAGCTCGGCCGCGGCCCGCGACGGCGTGGCGCGCGCCCTCGACGACGCCTGCAGCGCAGTCGGTTTCGTCCAGATCGTCGGTCACGGCATCGCACCGGCCGTCATCGATGCCCTGACCGCGGCGCTCGACGAGTTCTACGCGCTGCCCCTCGAGGTGAAGAAGCAATACGCCCGCCCGGGGCAGAATCGTGGCTACAGCCCGCCGAAAAGTGAGTCGCTGAGCATGAGTCTGGGTGTGGCCGCGGCGAATCAGATGAACGACTTCTACGAGGCGTTCACCGTCGGCTCGGAGGGTTCCTGGTTCCCGGGCCTCGACCTGCCGGCGTCCAGCTACCCGACGAACACGTGGCCGGACGCGGCGCCGGGATTCCGCCCGGCCGTCGAATCCTGGTTCGACGCGGCGCGGGGCCTCTCACGAGTTCTGCTCACCGCCTTCACCGATGCGCTCGGTCTGCCGCCCGGGTACTTCGACGGGATGACCGATCACTCCATCGACGCGCTGAAGCTCAACAACTACACCCTCCCCGAAGGCGAGATCGAACTCGCCGGGGAGCTGACCGGGATGGGTGCGCACACCGACTTCGGCATCCTCACCGTGCTCTGGGCCGACCAGGTGCCCGGGCTCCAGGTGCTCGATCACGAGGGGCGGTGGCACGACGTGGCACCCGCCGACGGCGCGCTGCTGGTCAACCTCGGCGACGCCATGGCGCGGTGGACGAACGACCGGTGGCGATCGACTGTCCACCGCGTCGACCCGCCCGTCGTCGACGGCCGGATCCTGCGTCGTCGATCGGCAGCGTTCTTCTTCGACGGCAACGCCGATGCCGTCATCGAGACGCTGCCCGGGTGCGCGCGTACCGACCACCCGGGATATCCGCCGATCACCGTCGCCGAGAACATCGATGCGAAGCTCGCCGGGATGAAGAGCGGAATCGCACCCGTCGGCGCCGAGCGCGAGGCGCAGCGCGTGATGGCCGCGGGATGAGGTCGGGGCATCGGCCTTCTACGCTGGGACGATCATGACGGGAAACGGAGACGACGGCGCGCTGCTCATGCAGTCGGTCCTGCGCCGGATACGCGACGAGATCTTCGACGGCACGCTCGAACCCGGTGCGTCGCTCTCGGTTCCCGGTCTGGCCGCCCGACTGGACGTGTCCCGCAGCCCGGTGCGCGAGGCGGTCCAACAACTCGTCATGGACGGGCTGGCGGTCTACACGCCTCGTGTCGGTGCGAAGGTGGCTGTCCTCGACGACGAGATGCTGCGGCACGTCTTCGAGGTCCGCGAGGTCCTCGACGGACTCGCCGCGCGCCAGGCCACCATCCGGGTGACCCGTGCCGAGCTGACCGGGCTCTGGGATCGGGTTCGTGAGCAGGAACGTCTGCTGGAGACCGAGCCCGATCACCGACGCGACGCCGAACTCGATCTCGACTTCCACACCGCGGTCCGGTCGCTGTCGGGAAACGCCCCGCTGTGCGACGCACTGCTGAAGCTCGACACCCAGTCACATCTCTACCGATCCGACATGTGGTCGCACGAGGACAACCGTCGGCACGCCGTGACCGAGCACCGCCGGATAGTCGCGGCACTGGAGGTCGGTGACGCCGACGAAGCGGACCGGGCCGCGCGCGCCCACGCCGCCGGCGTGCTCGTCCGGCTGCTCCGTACCTGATCCGGTGCGCGATCGCCGTGACCCCGGCCACCGGACTTTCGCTCACGCTGATTTGATCTGGTCAGGCGGTGCGGCGGCGGGAGAGAGCGCATCCGCCGCCCCGGGTGGGCCCCGGCAGGGGAATCGTCTGCGCCATCATGGGTGAATGGTCTCTTCACCCGATGCCGCGCGCCGCGACAACGTGATCCTGGTGCACTGGCACGATCTCGGTCGCCATCTGCGGTGTTACGGCGCCGATGGCGTCGAGAGTCCCGTCCTCGACGACCTCGCGGCCGCCGGCATCCGGTTCGCCGACGCACACGCCACGGCGCCGCTGTGCTCACCGGCCCGCGGTTCCCTGTTCACCGGGCGCTATCCGCACGGCAACGGGCTCGTCGGCCTGGCCCACCACGGGTTCGAGTACTTCCCGGACGTGCAGACCCTGCCGGCTCTCCTCGCGGGTGCGGGCTACCGCTCGGCACTCTTCGGGATGCAGCACGAGAGCGCGGACCCCGGCCGGCTCGGTTTCGACTCGGTGGACGTGTCCGACTCGCGCTGCGACTACGTGGTGGACCGGTCTCAGGACTGGTTGCGACGACATGCGCACGACGATCGGCCGTTCTTCCTGACGGCGGGCTTCTTCGAAACGCATCGGCCCTACCCGGTCGACGAGTACAAGCCGGCGGACACCAGCACGATCGCGGTGCCCGGGTTCCTGCCGGACACCGACGACGTGCGCGACGATCTGGCGGGTCTGCACGGCTCGATCACGAAGGCCGACTCGGCCGTGGGCCGGCTCCTCGACACCGTCGCCGAACTCGGTCTCGACGACTCCACCTGGATCGTGTTCGTCACCGATCACGGTCTGGCGTTCCCACGGGCGAAATCGACGCTGTACGCAGAGGGCACCGGGATCGCATTGATCATGCGCCCGCCGTCGCGGCTGGGGATCACGCCGACGGTCTACGACGATCTGTTCTCGGGGGTTGATCTCACGCCGACGCTGCTCGACCTGGTGGGTGTCGACATCCCGGACACGGTCGACGGTGACTCGCACGCCCCCGCGCTGGTGGGAACCGAATGCACGGCCGTTCGCACCGAGGTGTTCACCGAAAAGACCTACCACGATGCCTTCGATCCGATCCGGGCCGTGCGCACCAAGGACTTCAGCTACATCGAGAACTACGCGGCGCGGCCGGCGTTGTTGCTCCCGCTCGACATCGCCGACAGTTTGTCGGCGCGGTCGCTGGATCGGCAAGAGGTGCAACAGGATCGGTTGCGGGTCGAGCTCTACGACCTGCGTTCCGATCCGCATGAGCGCAACAACCTCGCCGACGACCCGTCGTATGCGCATGTCCGGGACGAGCTCGCGCGGGCGTTGGCCGACTGGCGCGAGCGCACCCATGACGACTTGCCCGATGAAGCGGCCGGCACGGCGACGGCGGAGGCCTTCATGGACGCATTCCACGCCAAGGCGGCGCAGGTCGAGGCCGAGGAGGAGGCATTGCCGTCCCGGCGTCCGCTGGGTGCCCGTCGCGAGTTGGCCGGGGACATCACATCGGGCGAGCGCTGAGGGGCGTCGGCACGAAAGCGTCATCTCGGACACGCGATCTCACGACACCCACAGCGCGGTCTCGGTGTCAATGGTTTCGACCCGGCTGCGCGTAAAAGGCCAGCTTGCGGTGCTTTTCCCGCTCGCTAGACTCGTCTTTCATGTCAGCGAAGTCCTCGTCGGGACCGGCAAATTATCTGGTGTGTGCCAGCCAGCGCAGCGGCAGCACGCTGCTGGTGGAGTCGCTCGCCGCGACCGGCGTTGCGGGTCGTCCGGAGGAGTTCTTCCAGTACTTCTCGGATTCCTCGGCGGCTCCGCAGCCGCGTGAATGGTTCGCCGGTGTCAGCGATCCCACCATCCTCGAGCTCCTGGAGCCACTCGATCCCGGGGTGGTGGACACCCGCGATTCGGCCACCTGGCGCTCGGACGTGCGGGCGGCGGGTCGCACGCCGAACGGGGTGTGGGGCGGCAAGCTCATGTGGAACCAGACGCCGCTGCTGATCTCGCGCAGCCGGGTCGCGTCGGGTTCGTTGCGCGGCGCCGTCCGCTGGCTGTTCGACGGAGCCGATCCGCTCTACGTGCACGTCCATCGAGAAGATGTTGTGCCGCAAGCGGTGTCGATGTGGCGCGCGGTGCAGACCCGCGTGTGGCGGCACGACGGCTCGGACACCGACGAGCACGACGAGGCGGTGTATCACGCCGGCGGTATCGCCCATCTCGCCGGCATCTTGAGCGACCAGGAACGACAGTGGCGCAATTGGTTCGCCGCCGAGGGGATCGAACCGCTCGAGATCGGGTTCCGGGACCTGGTCACCGATCCCACGAAGGCGACCGCACTGGTGCTGGAGAAGATCGGGCAGGACCCGGAGCTGGCGCCGCCGCCACCGCTGAAGCCACAGTCCAATTCGCGGTCCAAGGAGTGGGCCCGACGCTATCGAGAAGACGCCGAACGAAACGGATACCCACTGTGACCGCTGTAGACGAGACCTCGCTCGACCGGGCGACCGGCGACCGGGCCCGGCCCGGGGACGCCGACGACTTCGACCATGTGACCGCCATCCGGGTGCTGGAGGCCGAGGCGGTGCACATCATCCGCGAGGTGGTGGCGGAACTGGAGCGGCCGGTGCTGCTGTTCTCCGGCGGCAAGGACTCCATCGTCCTGCTCCGGTTGGCCGAGAAGGCATTTCGGCCCGCGCCCCTGCCCTTCCCGATCATGCACGTCGACACCGGCCACAATTTCGACGAGGTGATCGAATTCCGTGACCGACGGGTCGCGCCGACCGCCGAGAATCCCGAGGGCATCGAACTCATCGTGGCCTCGGTCCAGGAGTCCATCGACTCCGGACGAGTCGCCGAGTCCACCGACCCGTCGGGTTCGCGGAACCGCCTGCAGACCCGCACCCTGCTCGATGCGCTGGAGGAGGGCGGATTCGACGCCGCGTTCGGCGGCGCCCGCCGCGACGAGGAGCGTGCCCGCGCCAAGGAGCGCATCTTCAGCTTCCGCGACGAGTTCGGGCAATGGGATCCCCGCGCCCAGCGACCCGAACCGTGGTCGCTGTACAACGGGCGGATCCGTCGTGGGGAGTCGGTGCGTGTGTTCCCGCTCTCGAACTGGACCGAGACCGACATCTGGCGCTACATCGAGCTCGAGGGCCTCGAGCTGCCCTCCATCTATTTCGCCGCCGAGCGGGAGGTCTTCGACCGGGACGGGATCCTGCTCTCGGTCTCGGAGTACTCACGGCCCCGCGACGGTGAGGAGGTACGGACCGAGTGGGTGCGCTACCGCACCGTCGGTGACCTGACCATCACCGGGGCGGTTCGCTCGCGGGCCACCACGATCGCCGAGATCATCGCCGAGATCAGCGAATCCACCGTCTCCGAACGCGGGGAGACCCGCGCCGACGACCGCACGTCCAGCGCCGCCATGGAAGACCGCAAGCGCGAAGGATACTTCTGATGACTCTCACCTCGCCACAGCCGGTCGTCCCCGCCGGTGACGAAACAAGCACGTCCGCAAGGCAATTCCTGCGGATCGCGACCGCGGGCAGTGTCGACGACGGCAAGTCCACGCTCATCGGCCGGATTCTGCACGACACCGGCAGTCTGCCGACCGATCATCTCGCCGCGGTCACCGACGGCGACGGTGATGTCGACCTGGCCGCCCTCTCCGACGGCTTGCGCGCCGAACGCGAACAGGGCATCACGATCGATGTCGCCTACCGCTTCTTCTCCACGCCCACACGGAGTTACGTCCTCGCCGACACCCCCGGACACGAGCGGTACACCCGCAACATGTTCACCGGGGCGTCGAACGCGCACGTGGCGATCCTGCTCGTCGACGCCCGGCACGGCCTGCTGCGGCAGACCCGACGCCACGCCCGGATCGCAACTCTCGTGGGCGTGCCGCACGTGATCGCGGCGGTCAACAAGATCGACCTCGTCGATTACTCCGAGCACCGTTTCGACGAGATCCGGGCCGACCTCGCCGAACTCGCGGTGCAACTCGGGATCGGGGAGATCCCGGCGATCCCGGTGGCCGCCAAGCACGGGGACAACGTCGTGCACCGCTCGTCGAACACCCCGTGGTACTCCGGGACAACGCTGTTGGAGTACCTCGAGGACGTCGAGCTCCACGCGCCCGCGCCGGTGACCGAGGAACTGCGCCTTCCAATCCAGTGGGTGTCGCGTCCCAGCGAGTCGAACCGGCGCACCTACACCGGCCGGCTCGCCTCCGGAACACTGCGCGTCGGTGACGAGATCGTCGTGCTGCCGTCGGGAAGCCGCTCGACCATCACTGCGCTCGATACCCTCGATCCCACGAGAGACGTTGCGGTGGCGCCTCTCTCGGTGGGAATCCAGGTCGCCGACGACATCGACATCGGTCGCGGCGACGTCATCGTGAGCGGTGCGGACGGAGCGCATGTACCGGTCCTGGCCCGCGAGATCGATGCGCACGTGTGCTGGTTGTCGAACTCGCCGCTGCGGGCCGGTGACCGCGTCGCCCTCAAGCACGGCCCGTCGACGGTCCGCGCCACCGTCCAGTCCCTCGAGCGGCGCCTCGACCCGGACACCCTCATCGAGCACGTCGCCCCCGGTGAGCTCGTGCTCAACGACATCGGCACCGTCACGCTGCGGACGTCGTCGGTGGTGCCGGCCGACCCCTATGCGAGCAACCGCGACACCGGCGCGTTCATCCTCATCGACGAGGCCTCGAACGACACGGTCGGCGCGGGGACGATCCTCGTGCCGCGCGAGGTCATCCCGGGTAAGGCGACGCGCAACGACATCAAGTGGCATCCGAGTTCGCTGGCGCGTGCGGAACGATGGGCGCACACCCGGCAGCGCGGAGCGACGGTGTGGCTCACCGGTCTACCGGCGTCGGGCAAGTCCACCGTCGCCGTCGCGCTCGAGCGGGCCGTCGTCAGCCGCGGGCGCGTCGCCTACCTCCTCGACGGCGACAACATCCGGCACGGGATCTCCGACGACCTCGGCTTCTCCGCCGGTGACCGCGCGGAGAACATCCGCCGTGTCGGCCACGTGGCCCGACTCTTCGCCGACGCCGGGGTCATCGCGATCGCGTCGATGGTCTCGCCGCTGCGTTCCGACCGGGAGATCGCGCGTGAACTGCACCGCGCCGCCGACCTCGACTTCATCGAGGTCCACGTCTCCACGCCGGTCACCGAATGCGAACGCCGCGACCCCAAGGGCCTCTACGAACGAGCGCGTCGCGGCGAACTCCGCGGGCTGACCGGTATCGATGCGCCCTACGAGAGTCCGGAGAGCCCCGATCTGCGATTCGACACCACCGGCGCGGACATCGACCGGCTGGCGTCGCTCATCCTCGGTGCGCTGATGGATCGCGGCATCATGGCGGGGTGAGTTGCTGTCATCCCCCGGGACCCGCGCACGGCGGCCCGGGTGCGCCGTTCCCGCCGGCCGAGCACGCCGGTGGCGGTCCCGGAGTGCACCCGATCGAGACGGTGGACATCCCGGCCGGGGGCTTCGCCATGGGGGACGCGTTCGACGAGGGGTACCGCACCGACGGTGAGCGACCGGTGCACGAGGTCGAGCTCGGTGCGTACTCGATCGACGCGACGACGGTGACCAACGCCGCGTTCGCCACGTTCGTCGCGGCGACCGGACACCAGACCGATGCCGAGCGATTCGGCGGTTCCGCGGTGTTCCACACCTACGCCACCGCGCCGGGCAAACCCGTGCCGGGAACACCGTGGTGGCTCGCGGTCGAAGGTGCGTCGTGGCGCCACCCGGCGGGTCCCGGCAGCCGGGTCGACGATCTGGCCGACCACCCCGTCGTCCACGTCAGCCACCGCGACGCGCAGGCCTATTGCGCCTGGGCCGGACGTGTCCTGCCCACCGAAGCGCAGTGGGAGTACGCGGCGCGGGGTGGGTTGCGCGGCCGACGATATCCGTGGGGGGACGCGGAGCCGACCCCGGAAGAGCCCCGCTGCAACATCTTTCGCGGCGAGTTCCCGGATGCGCCGACCGCCCGGGTCGGCACCGTGCCCGTGCGGGACTTCGAGCCCAACGGCTTCGGCCTGTACCAGTGCGCCGGCAACGTCTGGGAATGGTGCGCCGACACGTTCAGCGCCCGGTACTACCGCGTGTCCGACCGCAGCAACCCGCTGGGGCCGGGCCGGGGAAGCGCTCGCGTCCTGAGGGGCGGCAGCCATCTCTGCCACGACTCGTACTGTCATCGCTACCGGGTCGCTGCGCGATCGCACAACACGCCGGAGTCGACGGCGAGCAACATCGGGTTCCGGACCGTCGGTCCCGCGGCCGGCTGACATCCATCCGGCCGACAACCCGTCCACACGTCGCTGGACACACAGGGCCCGCTCGCTGCGCTCCCGGCGCCCGGGACACAGGGCCCGCTCGCTGCGCTCCCGGCGCCCGGGACACAGGGCCCGCTCGCTGCGCTCCCGGCGCCCGGGAACCGAACTCCACCGCGGTCAGTTGGATCAGCAGACTGTGTGTCGATTTCCGGGAGACCCGATCGGCTGTGCGATCGTGGTTCCCCTCGGGCGGTGTCCGCCCGAAAGTCGTCGGACCGGAGAGGGGAGTAGGGCAGGAATGCGTGTGGAGGGCCGGGATGCGGCGCGTCGGGAGTCGAGGCGGCCGAACCCGTGGAGGAACGGCCTCATGGCCTCGGCCGTGGCGGTCGCGTCGTCGGTGCTGCTGGCCGGCTGCATCGACCTGCCGTCGCTGACCAGGCCGGACATCCCGGAGGGCATCCCGCCGGGGGCGGGCGTGCCCCAGCCCTACATCGACATCAACGCACCCGGGCGTACCGCGGACAGGATGCACGACTGGGCCGTGCCCATCGCGGAGTCCACCGGTATCCCGGTCGTCTCGCTCCAGGCCTACGGCAACGCCGCCGAGATCCAGCGCCAGCAACACCCCGAGTGCGGACTGAACTGGACCACGCTGGCGGGGATCGCCGGCGTCGAGAGCAAACACGGCCACTACCGCGGCTCCGACGTGGCCGACAACGGCGACGTCAACCCGCCCATCCGGGGCGTCAAACTCGACGGCACCCGCGGCAACATGGAGATCCTCGACACCGACGGCGGCGCACTCGACGGCGACGCCACCCACGATCGAGCGATGGGGCCGTTCCAGTTCATCCCGGAGACGTGGAAGCGCTACGGCGTCGACGCCAACGGTGACGGCGTCCCCGACCCCGACAACATCGACGACGCCGCCCTCTCGGCGGCCCGCTATCTGTGTGTCTCCGCCGGCAACGACATGACGACGCCGGAAGGGTGGGAGAAGGCCGTCCGGACCTACAACAACTCGATGGCCTACGTCCTCGACGTGCGCGATCACGCCAACGCCTACTCGATCAACGTCCGCTTCTGAACCCTGCCGGGAAGGCCTTCTGCGCTTGCGTCGACCTTGTCACGTGCGGCTTCGGCGCAGCCACTAGGCTCTTGCCTATCGGCCGGCACCAGACCCGGCCGTCGTCGGCGTAGGCGGCCCCGTCGGAGGACACATCTCCTGGGATCACGCCGACGAACTCGTCCACCGAGATTGGGGTGCAACCGTGGCAATCATCGAGCAGGTAGGTGCGCGTGAGATTCTCGATTCGCGGGGCAACCCGACGGTCGAGGTCGAGGTCGTCCTGGATGACGGCACCTTCACCCGGGCCGCCGTGCCGTCCGGGGCGTCGACCGGCGAACACGAGGCCGTCGAACTGCGCGACGGTGGCGACCGGTACCTGGGCAAGGGCGTCACCAAGGCCGTCGAGGGTGTCCTCGGGGAACTGGCCCCGGCCGTGATCGGGATCGAGGCCGAGGAACAGCGCCTCGTCGACCAGGCACTGCTCGACTGCGACGGCACCCCCGACAAGAGCCGTATCGGCGCCAACGCGCTGCTCGGTGTCTCGCTCGCGGTCGCCAAGGGCGCGGCCGAATCGGCCGGGCTGCCGCTGTTCCGTTACATCGGCGGACCCAACGCCCACATCCTGCCGGTGCCGATGATGAACATCATCAACGGTGGCGAGCACGCCGACAACGGCATCGACTTCCAGGAATTCATGATCGCCCCGGTCGGCGCGCCGACCTTCAAGGAGGCGCTGCGGTGCGGTGCCGAGGTCTACCACGCCCTCAAGGGCGTCCTGAGCAAGCAGGGCATGAGCACCGCACTCGGCGACGAGGGTGGCTTCGCCCCCGACCTGCCCAACACCGAGGCGGCCATCGCGGTCATCGGTGAGGCGGTCGGCAAGGCCGGCTACAACTTCGGCCGCGACGTCGTCATCGCGCTCGACGCCGCAGCGACCGAGTTCTTCTCGAACGGTGCCTACAAGCTCGAGGGCAAGGAACTCGGCGCCGACGAGATGGTGTCGTTCTACGAGAAGCTCATCAGCGACTTCCCGATCGTCTCGATCGAGGACGGTCTGTCCGAGGACGACTGGGACGGCTGGGCCAAGCTGACCGAGTCGATCGGCGACCGGGTGCAGCTCGTCGGTGACGACCTGTTCGTCACCAACCCCGAGCGTCTCGAGGAGGGGATCTCCAAGGGCATCGCCAACGCGCTGCTCGTGAAGGTGAACCAGATCGGCACCCTGACCGAGACCCTCGACGCCGTCGCACTCGCGCACAACAACGGCTACAAGACGATGATGAGTCATCGGTCCGGTGAGACCGAGGACACCACCATCGCCGACCTCGCCGTCGCCTGCAGCTGTGGACAGATCAAGACCGGCGCTCCGGCCCGCTCCGAGCGCGTCGCCAAGTACAACCAGCTGCTGCGGATCGAGGAAGGACTCGGCGACGCGGCACGGTACGCGGGCGACCTCGCCTTCCCGCGTTTCTCGTTTGGTTCGTGATTAGCTGTCTGCATGGCTTCGCAGCGACGTCACCGCGGTGACGGGCGTCAGCGTGGGCGCGATCGTCGGGTAGACGCGCGCTCACGCGAACGCGCCCGTCGCACGCGGCGGCACGCTCGTCCTGCGTCGTCGGCGGCGCCCGAGGAAGCGGTCGAGGCGGCCGGGCACGAGGTTCCCGCCGATCTCGACGCACCGGTCGCCGACGACACCTCGGATTCCGGGGTCCGTCGGGTGGCGCCGGAGCGCGTGCCTCGAACCCGCCGACGTCCGGCCCGCGCCGGCATCGGCGCCCGCCTGCGTGGTGTCGAGATGACCCCGGCCGGCCTTGCGACGCTCGTCATCACCGTCGTGGTGGTGTGCGTGGTGGCACTGACGCTCGCGATGCCGCTGCGGACGTACTTCAGTCAGCGTTCGGAATTCCGTCAGCTGACCGCGTCGAACGAGCAGCTGCAACGCGAGGTCGCGGACTATCAGCAGAAGGTCAACGAGCAGAACGATCCCGCCTACATCGAGGCCCAGGCGCGGACGCGCCTGCAGTTCGTCAAACCAGGAGAGATCCCGCTCGTGATGTTGTTCCCCGCCGACGAGGCACGGCGCGAGGCCGCCGAACGTGCCGAAGAGCGCGCCCGCGCACCGTGGTACGGAAATCTCTGGGACACGCTGTCGACCCCTCCCGGCGTGCAGTGAGCTCCTCCTCCGGCCACGGTGTCTCCGCGGAGGATCTCGCCACGGTGGCCGCCCAGCTCGGACGCGAACCGCGCGGGGTCCTCGAGATCAGCTACCGCACACCTGACGGGAAGCCCGCGGTCGTCAAGACCGCGCCCCGGCTGCCCGACGGCACACCGTTCCCGACGTTGTACTACCTGACCGATCCGCGTCTGACCGCCGAGGCGAGCCGCCAGGAGTCGGCCGGTGTCATGAAGGGCATGACCGCGCGCCTGCACGACGACGCCGAACTCGCCGCGGCGTACCGCCGTGCGCACGAGGACTATCTCGCCGAACGCGACGCGATCGAACCCCTCGGCACCGATTTCACCGGTGGCGGTATGCCGGACCGGGTGAAGTGCCTGCACGTCCTGATCGCGCACTCCCTGGCCAAGGGCCCCGGGCTCAATCCTCTCGGTGACGAGGCGGTGGCGCTCGCGGCCGCGAACGGGTTGCGCGGCAGCGCGATTCCGGAGGACTGGCCCGAGCCGTCGGATACGGGGACCGACGAGTGACCGTCGTCGGAGCCGTGGACTGCGGCACCAACTCGATCCGCCTGCTCGTGGCGAAGCCGGGCCCGGACGGGCGACTCGTCGATCTCCATCGTGAGATGCGTGTGGTCCGACTGGGTTACGGCGTCGACGCGACCGGGATGTTCGCCGCGGAATCGATCGAGCGGACGCGGGTCGCCCTCAGCGACTATGTCGACACGATGGAAGCGCTCGGCGTCGAGAGAGTGCGGATGGTCGCCACCTCCGCGACCCGCGACGCGTCGAATCGCGACGAGTTCTTCGCCATGACCGCCGATCTGCTCGGGTGCGTGTCCGCAGGCGCGATCGCCGAGGTCATCACCGGCGACGAGGAGGCGCGGCTGTCGTTCCGCGGGGCAGTCGGCGAATTGGATTCGGCGGATGGGCCTTTCGTGGTCACCGACCTCGGCGGCGGTTCGACAGAAGTCGTCCTGGGCGATGCGGACGGTGTGACCGCGGCGTACTCGGCCGACATCGGGTGTGTTCGGCTGACCGAGCGTGCTCTGCCGTCCGACCCGCCCACGCCGGCGGAGCTGGCCGCGGCGACCGAATTCGCACGCGCACGTCTCGCCGAGGCGTTCGCCGCGGTGCCGGTTCAGTCCGCTCGCACCTGGGTGGGCGTCGCCGGCACGATGACGACGCTCGCCGCGCTCGGTGCCGGCCTCCCCGAGTACGACTCGGACGCGATCAATCTGTCGACGATCTCGCTGCCCGAACTCGACCGGGTCTGCCGGAACCTGATCGGTATGACACGCGCCGACCGCGCGGCGCTCGGACCGATGCACCCCGGGCGCGTCGACGTCATCGGCGGCGGATCACTGATCACCCTCGAGCTCGCGAGAGTGCTGTCGGAAAGTGCCGGTATCGACGAACTAGTCGTGAGCGAACACGACATCCTCGACGGGATCGCGTTGGGAATACTCGACTGAGCAATGCTCGATCCAGTTACCATGCGTCGCATGGCATACAACCTGCGTTGCCCCTGCGGTGAGTCCATCACGGCCCTCGAAGCCGACTTCGTGCCGTCGGTCCAGGCCCACCTCGCCGCCGAACATCCCGGCCGCGACTACAGCGAGACCGAGATCATGATGGTGGCCATGACCGTTCCCGACCGTTCGGTGAAGTCCGACGGCTGAGCGGCGTCGGATCAGACGGCAGCCGGATCGCGCAGCGAGATGTTGTTGCACGCCTCGCAGACCGACTCGGGGATGACACCGCGGCGCTGCAGGAATCCGAAGATCGTGCAGCCCAGGCAGAAGCCGAAGACGGCCTCGAGCGTAGCGGCGGCGATCAGCACGCCCGTGGCGATTTGGGCGGCGAGCCCGTAGCCGAGCAGGCTGAGCACGAAGGCGGTCCCGCTGACGACGAGGCCGATGGTCTGGGCGAACCGCTTGGGCGGCCCCGGGACCAGCTTCTCCTTGCGGATGATCTTCGGCACGAGGAAGCGCACCGAGAGTTGCCCGAAAGGCGACAGGGTCGGTCCCGATGCCACACGCAGCGCGAACCCCAGGGCGAGGATGCCGTAGAGCACGGGCGTGTTCGCCGACACCGCGATGATCGCGAGGACGACGACCAACCCGGCGGTACTGCGCGCGGCGTAGTCGTTGACCGGGTTCGGGAACGTGAGGACAGAGCGCACCGACATCGGGCAACAACCTCCGGAGAGCGGGGACAATCGCCGACCAAGGTACGTGCGACGGCCCCATCGGGCAACGATTGCGCCCAGGGTGAATCGATCGGCGCCGGTCAGGACCCTGCGGTCGGGTCCATTCGCGGCTCGGACGCGGCGATGTCCCGCGGGTCGTCGACGTCCGGTTCGTCCTTGTCGGTCTCGCCGCCGTCGGAGGCGAGTTCCGCCTCGCGGGAGACCTCGCCCTCCTGGTCGATACCGGCCTGCTCGCCGACGTCGATGCGGTCTGGCAGTTCGTCCATGTCCACTCCGGTCACCTCTCTGGCCTGTTCGGATTCGGCGTACGGGGCCGAGGTGTCCACCTCGGACGATGCGTCCGCGAACTCGGCGTCGATGATGCCGCTCGCGTCGTATCGCGAGTGCGCGTCGGCTTTGGCCTTGCGGGCGGCCTCGCGCATCTCGAACCCGTCGGTCACGATCTCACCGATCTCGCGGGTCACGCCCGCAACGGCTCCGGTGATGATGGTCGCTATCCGGCCGACATGGGTGGCCGTGGACTCGATCAATTCCTGGAACAGATCCTTGTTGCGTTCGATGCTGTCGACCATCGCTTCGGGAATCCCCCTGCAGTTGGTTGCGGCTGGAGCCTGATCGGTGTGCCCAGAGCCTACCCCCGGGGCACACCGATCAAACCGGCGTCAGGCGACCGAGGCGGGCTTCTCGCGCTCGACGATGACGGTGAGATCGTTGTCGTCGCGCGTCATCCAGTTGGGCAACGACAGCTTCGCGATCTTCTTCCAGGTCGACGCGAGCTGGTGGCTCAGCGAGCCGGTGTTGTACGGCAGTCCGTAGCGTTCGCAGATCTCCCGGACCTCCGCGGACATCTCGGGGTAGCGACTGGCCGGGATGTCGGGGAAGAGGTGGTGCTCGATCTGGTGCGAGAGGTTGCCGCTCATCACATGGAACAACGGGCTGCCGGTGATGTTGGCCGAACCGAGCATCTGCCGCAGGTACCACTGGCCCCGCGTCTCGTTCTGGCATTCCTCGGACGTGAATGTCTGTGCACCGCTGGGGAAGTGGCCACAGAAGATGATCGAGTAGGTCCACACGTTGCGCACCAGGTTGGCGGTCGCGTTACCGATGAGGGTCGGGACGAACAGCGGGCCCGTGAGCGCGGGGAAGACGACGTAGTCCTTGAGGACCTGACGACCGGCCTTGCGCCACATGCCTTTCAGCAGGCCTTTGACGTCACTCCACTTGCGCTTGCCGGCGATGACGTTCTCGGCTTCGAGGTCGTGCAGCATGACGCCCCACTCGAAGAGCAGCATGAGGGCGGTCGCGTAGCCGAGGTTGCCCAGGTAGTAGGGGTTCCACTTCTGATCGCGGTCCATTCGCAGGATGCCGTAACCAATGTCGCGGTCCTCACCCAGGATGTTGGTGAAGGTGTGGTGCAGGTAGTTGTGGCTGTGCTTCCACTGGTCGGCCGGACAGACGGTGTCCCACTCGAACTCGCGGGAGTTGTAGGTGTCCTCGCGCATCCAGTCGTACTGACCGTGCATGACGTTGTGGCCGATCTCCATGTTGTCGAGGATCTTCGACACCGAGAGGGCGCCTACCGCGGCGATCCATGCGGGCGGGAAGAACCCGAGGTACATGAGTGCGCGTCCGCCGATCTCGAAGCCGCGCTGGGCGCGGATCACCGAGTAGAGGTAGTCGCGGTCCTTCTGGCCCAGGTCGGCGACGATCCGGGCTCGCAGGGCGTCGAGGTCCCGCCCGAGCGCTTCGACCTGCTCGTAGGACATGACGACGGTGTTGGGATCGTCCGCGACCTTCTGGTCGGCGCCGACGCGGTGCAGCGCGGGCAGGTTGTCGTCGATGGTGGTCTCGATGTCACGGCTGATGTCGATGGTCATGGCATTGCCTCCTTCTCGGAGAGGAGATGTGGCTGGGAAGGGTGGATCTGGGGGATCAGCTCGCGGGCATCAGATGTCGATGTCTACCGAGCCGACCGGCGCGCTGATGCACAACTGGATCTGGGTGTCCGACTCGTCGTCGATCTCGCCGGTCAGGACGTTGCGGGTGCACCCCGACTTCTTCGTCGCGACGCAGGAGAAGCAGATCCCCATCCGGCACCCGGATTCGGGCGTGAGCCCGGCCGTTTCGGCCTGGTCCAGGATCGGACGGCCGTCGTTGGCCGCCGACGTCCCCGACGAGGAGAACGTGACCTCGCCCTCGACGGAGTCCGGGTCGACGGCCGGGATGACCGGCGCGAAGGCCTCGCTGTGCAACGGCTGGCTGATGGCGAGTTCGGCATGGACCCGTGCGACCTCGTCCATGAGGGCGGCGGGGCCGCAGACGAACACGTCGGCGTCGGACAATCCCGGGATTCCGTCGAGGTGGTCGGCGCTGAAGTGTCCGTCGTCGCGCGTGTGGTACACGCGCAGGTCGAACCGGGGATGGCTGTCCGCGAGTTCACGCAGCTCGTCGCGGTAGGCGACGTCGGCCGGGGTGCGCGCATAGTGCACGAACGTGATCGGTCCCGCGTACTGTCGGGCGACGAGTGTTCGCGCCATTGAGAGTACAGGTGTAATCCCGCTGCCGCCGCTGACGAAGACCGCCGACGTCGGGTCGGTGTCGGGAAGCACGAACTCGCCGTCGGCGGCGGACAGCCCGACGACGTCCCCGGCGCGGGCGTGCTCACGAAGGTGGGTGGACACGAAGCCGTCGTCGTGTGCGGTGATGGTCAGCTCGATCTCGCCGTGCGGGCCCGCGGCGGCGTTGGCCGGCGAGAAGCAGCGGGTGTGCCGAACGCCGTCGATGACCACCTTGAGCTGCACGAACTGGCCGGCCTCGTGGCCTCGCCACTGACGGGTCGGACGAATGGTGAGGCGGACGGTGCGCGCCGTGGGACGCTCGACACGGGTGATCTCGCCGCGCAGATCGCGCCAGGTGATCATCGGATCGAGCAACTCGAGGTAGCGGTCGACCGGATGCGGCGACAGCGCTGCCTCCACGATCGAACCGACCAGACGGCTCCACCGGCCGGGCTCGGCGCCGGTGCCGGCGCGGGTCTGGTCCTGGGGTGTGCGGATGCTCATGGGCTGGGCTCCGTTCGGTCTGTTTCGGTGTACATGTGTACACCGGCAAGTGTGACACAGCGCGATGGTCGATCGTCAAGTGTTCGCTGATGTGACTGCCGTCACGACACCGCCTGTGCCTCTCCGCCGCGTCGGCTGACCCGACGCATAGACTCGGATGCGTGACACGCACGCGAGAGCCGAGCCGGCGCGATGCGCAGACCCGTGCGGACCGCAAGAACCAGACGCGACAGGCGTTGCTGGACACCACGCGGTCACTGGTCGGCGAGCGCAGTTTCGGCAGCATCAGCCTCCGTGAGGTCGCCCGTGGCGCCGGGATCGTGCCGACCGCCTTCTATCGCCACTTCGCATCGATGGAGGATCTCGGGGTCACCGTCGTCGAGGACTCGATGCGCGTCCTGCGACGGGCGCTGCGTGAGGGACGACGCGACCTGGCGGCGCGTGACGCCCTGCCCACCGCACAGAACTCGCTGGCCATCCTGCTGCGGCACGTCCGCGAGAACGAGTCGCAATTCCGGTTCCTGGTGCGCGAGCAGCGGGGCGGCATCGCCGAGATCCGTCGTGCGATCGACACCGAACTCCGGTTGTTCTCCAAGGAACTCGCGATCGATCTCGCCCGTATCCCGGACCTGGCACGGTGGCAATCAGACGACCTCGAACTGGCAGCGGAGCTGATCGTCATCATCATGCTCACCGCGGTGGCCGATCTGCTCGACGGTGAGTATCGCGGACGTTCCGCCGAGCAGGAGATCGTCGAGCGCACCGAGCGACAACTCGTGATGGTCTTCCTCGGTATGGGTCAATGGCGCCCGTCGACCGACTGAGCGGCGGGGATCGGACGCCCTGGTAGTTGCCGACCTACAGCTTGGCGGCGCTCTCGGTGAGTCCCGACCCGCTGGGCGGGAGTAGCGGGCGAGGTGGCAGCGGGGAGGAGTAGACCACATTGGTGGTGACGCTGCCGAGGGTTCCGACCATGCCGCTGACCCGTTCCAGGTGCTTCATGTCGGTGGCGACGACCTTCATGATGAAACAGTCGTCGCCGGTGACGTGATGCGCCTCGATGACTTCGGGTAGCTCCGCGAGCAGGGTGTGCAACGGCTCGTACCTGCTGCTGGGATACCGCAGCCGTAGGAAGGCCAGGATCGCGAACCCGAGCCGCTCGGGGTCGACGCTGGCGCTGTAGCCGCTGAATCACCCCGAATTCTTCGAGGCGGGCTTCGAGACCGATGCGTCCGACGTGCACGCCGATCAGGAACGCGGTGTGAACTTCGTCTTGATCGACTCACGAGGTGAGGCGGCGTGGGCGCAGGGGCGCATCGTCGGAGCCGTGCACATGCCGACGTCACAGATCGCCGCGCGCGCCGTCGACGAGATAGCAACGAGCACACCGGTTGTGACGTACTGCTGGGGGCCCGGATGCAATGGTTCGACGCGGGCCGCGCTGGAGTTCGCCAAGCTGGGTTACCGGGTCAAGGAGATGATCGGCGGTTACGAGTACTGGGCGCGCGAGGGCTACCCCGTCGAGAATGATCACAGCCGGATCATCAGGTCCAAAGACCCGCTCACCGCGCCACTGGACTCGGTGGTCTGTGACTGCTGAAACAGTCGTATCCGCCGACGCCTAGCGGCCGGGCCCCGCGGTTGTCGATTTGCCCTCAGGGCGATTTCAACTGTGGTCCGTCGACGCGATGGTGCCGGACACTGGGCCGAGGCACCGCGCCGGCCCACTCGCCTCGAGGCGGGAGTCGAGGCGGTGTCGTGCTAGTCACGTGCCGACCCGACCGAAAGGTGCCCTCGCGGTGTCTCTGCATTTCCACTGGTTCCTGCCCACCTACGGCGACTCGCGCAATCTGATCGCGGGCGGACACGGCAGCCAGATGACAGGGGACCGGCCGGCCGATCTGCGCTACCTCAAACAGCTCGCCGGCGCCGCCGAGGCCAACGGCTTCGAAGCCGTCCTGACCCCGGCAGGTCTCTGGTGCGAGGACGCCTGGCTGACCACCGCCGCTCTGATCGACGCCACCGAGAGCCTCAAATTCCTGGTGGCGTTCCGCCCCGGGCTCATCTCGCCGACGCTGGCCGCCCAGATGGCCGCCACGTTCCAGTGGCATTCGCAGGGCCGCCTTCTGGTCAACGTCGTCACCGGCGGCGAGTCGAGTGAACAGCGCGCCTTCGGCGACTTCCTGGCGAAGAACGCGCGGTACGAGCGTTGCGACGAGTACCTGGAGATCATCCGGCGACTCTGGACCGAGGAAGAACCCGTCGACGTGGTGGGGAAGTACCTGCGCGTCGAGGGTGCGCAGCTCGGACGTCGTCCCGATCCGACGCCGGAGATCTTCTTCGGCGGATCGTCGCCGGCCGCCGGTGACGTCGCCGCCAAGCACGCCGACACCTACCTCACCTGGGGCGAACGTCCGGACGCGGTGGCCGAGAAGATCGCGTGGGTCAACGGCCTCGCGGCCGCGCAGGGCCGGGAACTCTCGCACGGCATCCGTTTTCACGTGATCGCCCGCGAGACGTCGGAGCAGGCCTGGGCCGAGGCGGCCCGTCTGCTCGGTGCGCTCGATCCGGCGCAGGTCGCGACCGCCCAGCAGAATCTGGCGCGCTCGGAGTCCGAGGGTCAGCGACGTATGTCCGAACTCCACGGTCGTGGAGCCGGTTTCGCCGACCACAACGATCCGCACTCGCTGGAGATCCACCCCGGCGTGTGGGCCGGGGTCGGACTCGTCCGTGGTGGTGCCGGCACCGCTCTGGTCGGCTCCTACGACGAAGTGGCCGCACTCATCGCCGAGTACGCCGCGCTCGGACTGGACCACTTCATCCTGTCGGGCTATCCGCATCTCGAAGAGGCGTACCACTTCGGCGACGGGGTCCGGCCCGCTCTCGCCCGGCTCGGACTGCTCGACCCGGCGTCGGCAGGCCCGTCCGAGGCCGTGCGCACCGCGTTCCTGCCGCGTTTGCAGGCCGCATCATCCTGATCGACAACACTTTTCACCTTCACCACGTCCCTTCTCGCCATGTAACCGACACCTCGCGGAGGTAGCCATGTCCACCGAGTCCATCGCGGACCAGATCAAGTTCGCCTACTGGGTGCCCAACGTCAGCGGTGGCCTGGTCACCAGCACCATCGAGCAACGCACCGGCTGGGACTACGACTACAACGTCAAACTCGCGCAGACCGCCGAGAACAACGGTTTCGAGTACGCGCTGTCGCAGGTGCGGTACGAGGCAAGCTACGGAGCCGAATACCAGCACGAATCCACCAGTTTCAGCCTCGCGCTCCTGCTCGCCACGCAGCGGCTGAAGGTGATCGCGGCGGTGCACCCGGGGCTCTGGCATCCGGCCGTCCTGGCGAAGCTCGGCGCCACCGCCGACCACCTGTCCAAGGGTCGCTTCGCGATCAACGTCGTCAGCGGCTGGTTCAAGGACGAGTTCACCCACCTCGGCGAGCCGTGGCTCGAGCACGACGAGCGGTACCGGCGCAGCGGAGAGTTCCTCGAGGTGATCCGCAAGATCTGGACCGAGGACGAGGTCGACTACCGCGGCGACTTCTACCGCATCCACGACTTCACGCTGAAGCCCAAGCCGCTCAACACCGTCGAGCGTCCGAACCCCGAGCTGTTCCAGGGCGGGAACTCCTCGGCCGCCCGCAACAACGGCGGACGGTACGCGGACTGGTACTTCTCCAACGGCAAGGACTTCGACGGCGTGACCGAGCAGCTCGACGACCTCCGCGCCGTCGCACGTGCCCACGAGCGCGAGGTGAAGTTCGGGCTCAACGGCTTCATCATCGCGCGGGACACCGAGAAAGAGGCCCGCGACACTCTGCGCGAGATCGTCGAGAAGGCGAATCGCCCTGCGGTGGAGGGCTTCCGGGACGCCGTCCAGCAGGCCGGGAACTCGACAGGCGACAAGAAGGGCATGTGGGCCGACTCGTCGTTCGAGGACCTCGTCCAGTACAACGACGGCTTCCGGACCCAGCTGATCGGCACCCCGGAGCAGGTGGCCGAACGCATCGTCGCCTACAAGCGTCTGGGCGTCGACCTGATCCTCGGCGGCTTCCTGCACTTCCAGGAGGAGATCGAGTACTTCGGTGAGAAGGTGCTGCCTCTGGTGCGCGAGATCGAGGGCGCCCAGAGCGACACCGCCCCGACGCCTGCGGGAGTGGCGTGACCGCAGTGAGCCAGGCGCGGGTCCGGTCCGCCGTGCGGATCGGGTCCGAGGCCGAGGCGCTGTCGAT
The DNA here is from genome assembly GCF_001456905.1 of Gordonia sp. SGD-V-85. Classification (NCBI taxonomy): domain Bacteria; kingdom Bacillati; phylum Actinomycetota; class Actinomycetes; order Mycobacteriales; family Gordoniaceae; genus Gordonia; species Gordonia sp. SGD-V-85. The sequence goes on along the minus strand of NZ_LNQO01000004.1, from coordinate 267,925 downwards.
CGCGCGCGAACTGGCCGCCGAATTCGCGGTCGGGGCGGCCGAGCGCGACCGCGAACGTCGGTTGCCCCATGCCGAGATCGACCGTCTGTCGCAGTCGGGGCTGCTGGCACTCACCGTCCCGGCTCGGTTCGGTGGTCTCGACCTGCGTCCCAGTGCGCTCGCCGAGGTGGTGTCCATCCTGGCCGCCGCGGACGCGAGCATCGCGCAGATCCCGCACAGCCACTTCGTCTACCTCAACCTCGTCCGCCTGTCCGCGGGAGAAGTGTTGCAGGAGCGCATCTTCGCCGACGTCCTCGCCGGCGGACGGGTGGCCAACGCTCAGTCCGAGCGGGGCGGCAAGACCATCGCCGACATCTCGACACGGTTGAGTCCGGTGGCCGATCGAGCATCGACGCTATTCGTCCTCGACGGTGAGAAGTTCTATTGCACCGGTTCGTTGTTCGCGGACACCCTCGCCGTCCTCGCGCGGTTGGACGTCGCCGTCGGCGACGTCGCGCCCGGGGAGTACGTGGCGTTCGTCCCGGCCGATGCCGACGGCGTGGAGATCGTCGACGACTGGGATGCGGTGGGACAGCGCACGACCGGCTCGGGGACCGTCCGGTTCAGCGGGGTCGGCGTGGGTCTCGCGGATCTGGTGGCGCGCGCACCGGCAACATCGGCGCCCACCGGTTACGGCGCCTTCGCCCAGCTGCTCCATGTGGCGATCGACGTCGGTATCGCCCGCGGTGCGCTGCGCGCGGCGTCGGAGTTCGTGCGTACGAAGTCGCGACCGTGGTTCGAGGCGAATGTCGAACGGGCAGTGGATGATCCGCTGTTGGTGCAGCGCTTCGGCGAGTTGGAGGTCGAGGTCGCGACCGCCGAGGCGACCCTCGCCGCGGCCGGTCGAAGAGTCGACGCGGCAGTGGGAGGTACCCCGGAATCGTCCTCGCGCGAGTTGGTCGCGGAGGCCTCGATCGCAGTCGCGACGGCGAAGGTGGTGGCCGACCGGGTGGCCCCCTCGGTGGCGTCGGCCCTGTTCGAGGTGAGCGGGACCCGCAGTGCCGCCGGTGGTGGGGGGCTGGATCGCTTCTGGCGCGACGCCCGGACGCACACGCTGCACGACCCCGTGCGATGGAAGTACCAGCACATCGGGCGCTGGGTTCTGCGCGGCGAGGAGCCGCCCCTGCACGGCGTGATCTGACCGCGGGGGCGTCCGGCGTCGGCGTCAGAGGTAGCGGCCGACGAGCGGCACGGCCTTCTTCGGGGTCTTCGCGTTGAAACCGTCGCCGATCGCACGCAGTTTCCACTCGCCGCCGTCGCGGGAGATGACCGCCATCGCGACCGCGGTGAACGGCATCCCGCCCTTGAGGGTGTAACGGGCCAGCTCGGCGGAGGTCGTCTCGTCGACGAGCCGGCAGTAGGCGTTCTCGATCTTCTCGAACGTGTGGCCCCGGTACGACGTGACGATGAACATCAACGCGTCGATCTGGGGTGGGACCGACTGCAGCGCAACGCGGATGACCTCGTCGTCGCCCTCGCCTTCACCGGTGAGGTTGTCGCCGGAGTGCAGGATCGAACGGTTCTTGCTGTTGAGGTGACCGTAGTAGACGGTCTCGACGCATTTCCCGCCCGAGAACATGAGCACCGAGGCGTCGAGGTCGATCGAGCCCCGGCGCCCGAATCCGCCGCGCACCGGATCCCACCCGAGTCCCATCTGGATGTCGGTGAGTGCCACGCCACCCTCCTTGCGGAGGGTGACCTTCTGGCCTTTCGCCAGGCTCACCGGGGCGCCCTTGCGCAGGCTGACCTCGGCGGGCTGCGCCGGGGGTGCGGGAGCAGGCGGTCCGGGTGCAGGGGGCGCGGGAGTGGGCGCCGCCGCCGGGGGCGCGGGTGCCGGGGGAGTGGGAGCCGACGGCTGCGAGTAGCTGATCGGCGCGGGCGGGGCGGGTATCGGTTGCGGCTCGTCGTCGACGCTCACCCCGTGGTCGCGGACCAGGTCGGCGAAACCGCCCGCGTATCCCTGACCGACGGCACGTACCTTCCACTCGCTGTTGCGTCGGTACACCTCGAGGGCGATGACCACCGACTCGCTGGTGAGGCCGGTGACGGTGAAGTCGTACAGCGGCCGGCCCGCTTCGTCGGTGACGTGAGCGACCGGCGGTGCGAAACGGCCGAAGGTCGACGACGCGTCGTCGAGCGTGATGACCGCGCGGACCGCGTCGATGTCGGCAGGTACTCGAGCGGTCGAGATGTGCAGTCGCGCAGAACCTGCGGCGGCCTGTTCCAGCCGGACGCCGGGCCCGGTCGGCTGGTTGTAGAAGACGAAGTCGTCGTCGGTACGCACCACCCCCCGGTCGGTGACCAGGAGGGCCGACAGGTCGGCGGCGGTCGCGAGGTCCACCGAGACGATGACATCGGGGGTCGGCAACGGGCCGTTCTGGCCTTTGGTCAGAGCAGACATCTCCGGGCGTTTCCTCACATCAGTCGGGCCGAGTCCGTATCGGCGCCGGGAGCGGAGCGAGCGGGCCGAGTCCGTGCCGTCCGGGTGGACGGCGTCACCAGGCACAGCGTAGTCACGCGACGGCGCGGGCTCGGGGCCCGACGCGACACCTGTACTCGGAAGGTGCAATCGAGTGGTCGACAGACGATGTCCGATTACCGACATATGCTCCTGCGTATGGCTGGGAGTCGGGTCAACACACAGTTCGGGCCGTACCGCCTCGACGAACTACTGGGCCGCGGTGGGATGGGCGAGGTCTACCGCGCATACGACACGACCAAGGACCGGGTCGTCGCGCTGAAGCTGCTCAACCCCGGGCTGGCACACGATCCGATGTATCAGGAACGGTTTCGCCGGGAATCGCATGCCGCGGCCCGCCTCGGCGAACCGCACGTCATCCCGATCCACGACTGGGGCGAGATCGACGGCGTGCTGTTCATCGACATGCGGTTGGTCGTCGGAGAAGATCTACGCGCGCTCCTGACGCAGGAGATGCGGCTCCCGCCCGAACGCGCGGTGTCGATCATCGAACAGGTGGCCGCGGCGCTCGACGCCGCACACGCCGAGGGGCTCGTGCACCGCGACATCAAACCGGAGAACATCCTGGTCGGGGCGAACGACTTCGCGTATCTCGTCGATTTCGGCATCGCGCATGCCGCCGAGGACACCCACCTCACCCAGACCGGGACGGCCGTGGGATCGATCGCCTACATGGCCCCGGAGTTGTTCGACGCCGCCCAGGTCAGCGCGGCCAGCGACATCTACGCCCTGGCCTGTGTGCTTTTCGAGTGCCTGACCGGGCGGGTGCCGCATCCGGCGAAGACGGTGAGTGCGGCGATCAAGGCGGCCGTACTGTCACCGGCCCCGTCGCCGAGTGCGGTCAACGCCGACGTCCCGCCGGCGATGGACGAGGTGATCCGCACGGCCCTGGCCGCCGATCCCACCTCCCGTCACGATTCCGCGGTCGCGCTCGCCCGCGCGGCTCGCAGCGCGCTCGCCGGGGGAGTGGAGGGGGTCCGGCCGGGGCCGGGGCCGGATCTCGTCAAGGCGTCGCCACCGCCTCCGGAAGCACCCACCGGTGTCGTCCGCGCTCCGGACACGGTCATCGCGCCCACCGACCCCGGGTACGAACCGACCCTCGTGCGGCACACGACGGGCCCCGAGGCCGGAGCCGGGACCACGCAGTTCTCCGGGCCGCAGCAGTTCTCGGGGCCGCAGCAGTTCTCGGGGGCGCACAACTACGCAGGACCGCAACCCGGTCCGCCGGTGTACGGGCCGTCGGGGTATCCGCCCGCCTATCCGCCGCCGCAGCGACGCTCGGTCGCGATACCGGTGCTGATCGGGTTGATCGCGGTGGCACTCGTCGGGCTCGCCGTCCTCGGCGGCGTCCTGATCGCCGGCTCGGGTGACGATGCCGAGACCCGGGCCGACGAGGAGCCGACGACACCGACCGTGACCGAGACGGTGGCGCCCCCGCCGACCGTCCAGAACGTTCCGCCGGCGCCGCCGGCCCCGGCTGCGCCGCCGCCCGGTTCGAGTCCGTGCGATGCGACGGTCGGGATCGGTACATCGGTGACCAGCTGCCCGTTCGCGTTCGCGGTGCGCGATGCGTATGTGGGAGCGGGTGCGCCACGGTCGCCGCGCGTCGTGGTCGCGGTCAGCCCGGTCACCGGGCAGGCCTATGCGATGAACTGCGTTCCCGAAGGCGGGATCGTCGCGTGCCGGGGAGGCAATGACGCCCTGGTGCACATCTACTGATGGACACCACCCGACGGCCGTTGTGGCCCACGCGGACTCGGCGGAACCGCTGCATCGTCGTGCTCGGCGCGCTCGCGCTCCTCGCCGGTTGCTCGACCGAATCCGACCCGAAACCCGTTGTGCCGGTCACCGTCACGGTGACCGCCGACCCATCGGCGTCAACACCCGCCGCACGCGCTACAGACATCCCGACGTCGTCGGCGGCCGTCGCCTCCGGGTCGTATGGAGGCCTCGCGGCGAGTTTCCGCAGGGTTGCCGCGTCGACCGGACTGACGGTCGGCATCGCGATCGCACCGGTCGGTGGGTCGGCCGTCCCCGGGCTCACCCTCGGCGATGCGACACCCCGGGTGGCGTGGTCGACGATCAAGGTCCCGCTCGCGGTCGCCGCAGAACGGGCGAACGGCCCGGGCCCGGCGGCGCGGGCGGCGATCGTCGACTCCGACAACGCCGCCGCGGAGAGCCTCTGGTCCTCGCTGGGCGGCGGACAGGCGGCAGCCGACGCCGTCACCGCGGTGCTGCGGGACGGCGGTGACACCACGACGGTGGTCCCGGCGACGCAGCGTCGTGCCGGTTTCACCGTGTTCGGGCAGACGGTGTGGTCGCTGCCGGGGGCCGCGACGTTCACCGCCGGCTTGCCCTGCATCTCGGGTTCGCGACAGGTCGTCGCCCTCATGGGTCAGGTGGGCGGCAATCAGCAGTGGGGAATCGAGATCATGCCGGCGCCCCGCGCAACTGCGGTGAAGGGTGGTTGGGGTCCGGGAGTTTCCGAGGGATACCTCGTCCGTCAGATCGGAATTCTCACCTTCCGCGACGGCCAACGTGCGGCGGTGGCGATGAGCGCGGTCGGGGGCTCGATGTCGGGGGGTATCGCCGCGCTGAATTCGGTGGCGAACTGGCTCGACACCAACCTCGCCCGTCTTCCGCGCGGCCGCTGTTCCGCCTGACCGGTCCTCGAAGCGGTGTGACCCCGGTCCCAGCAAGGTTCCGATTGGGTATACAGCCTGGTCCCTGGTGCGTAACCGCCCTAGTCTCATGTGTCTGAAGTGACTCAGGAGACAGATGTGAAAGTTGTGACCAGGATCGGCGTGGTGTTCTGCGCGGTGGCGATGTCGATGGTGATCGGCGCGGGCTCGGCGACGGCGATACCGCTCCCGGTGTTGCCGCCACTGCCGGAACCCTTCGCCACGTGGTTCAAGCCACCGGAGCCGCTCGACAAGAAGCTCGCGAAGAGCTATGCCGCACTGACGAAGTCGATGCGGAAGTCCTTGCCCGGCCAGCTCGGGATCGCGATCGTGCCCGTCGGCGGGGACGAGGTCATCTCCCTCGGGTCGCTCAAATCGGGACGTGCATGGTCGACGATGAAGGTTCCGGTGTCGCTCGCCGCGCAGCGCAAGCGCGGTCCCGCGGTCGCCGCGATGGAGGACAAGGCGATCACCTTCTCCGACAACGATGCAGCCGGCGAATTGTGGGGGGTGCTCGGCGGCGGGCACGCGTCCGTCGACGCTGTCAGTGCGGTTCTCCGTGAGGGCCACGACGTCCGGACGCACGTGTCCTCTGAGGTCGACAACCCCCCGTCGTACCCCGGTCACACCGCGTGGGCGTTACGCGACCAGGCGATCTTCGGCGCTCACCTGCCGTGTCTGCCCGACAGCGAACACCTCATCCGGCTGATGAGCGCCGTCGCCCCGAATCAGCAGTGGGGTATCGCGAAGGTGGGGCGCAGTCAGGGAGCGGTGACCGCCGTCAAGGGCGGCTGGGGTCCGGCGACGTCGAAGTCGTCGGCGCATCTGGTGCGGCAACTGGGCATCATCACCACGACCAGCGGCCAGGTCGCGGTGTCGATGGCGGCGATCCCGCGGAGTGGATCGTTCACCGACGGGACCAAGATGCTGACCCGGCTCGGCAACTGGCTCGGAAAGAACCTGGCCGACCTCCCCAAGGGTCGATGCTGATCGCGGGCCGTGACCTCAGGCCGCGGCGTGCGCGGCCGGTGTACGTCCCGCGCCCGCCGGGGTCGTGAGCGCGGCGGCGATCGCCGTCGTGAGCGGAACCGACAGCGCGATCGCGATTCCGCCGACGAACGAGCGGGCCAACTCCACTGCCACGACGTCGGTGGTGAGCAGTCCGCCCAACGGCTGCTGGGCCACCGAGAACAGCAGCATCAGCGGCAGCGCACTGCCCGCGTAGGCGAAGACGAGGGTGTACACCGTGCTCGCGATGTGGTCGCGGCCCACGCGCATCGCGGCGCGGAAGGTCGCGAGCCGTGACGGTTCGCCGGCCGCGGCCAGTTCGAAGGCCGCCGAGGCCTGGGTGATCGTGACGTCGTTCAGAACACCGAGGGTGCCGATGATGAACCCGGCGAGCAGGAGACCGCTGACCGAGATGTTGCCCTGATACACCTGCAGATTGGTGGTCTGATCGCCCGAGAGCCCCGTGAGGTTCATGGTCCGGATGGCGAGCCAGCTCAGGAATCCCGCGAGCAGCAGGGAGGTCAGCGTCCCGAGCAGAGCCGAACTGGTCCGGAGACTGACACCGTGCGCGAGGTAGAGGACCACGAACAGGATCACCGCCGACGACACGACCGCCACCGCGACAGGGGACGACCCGTCGAGGATGGCCGGCAGCGTGAACACGGTGAGTATCCCGAAGGCGATCGCCAGCCCGATGATCGAGCGGAACCCGCGCCACGCCGCCACCAGCACGATCGCGGCGATGAACAGCACGGCCCAGAAGATGATCGCCGGTCCGCGCTGGAAGTCGAAGAAGCTGTACCGGTCGCTGCCGTCGGGGCCGGGAACGGTCGCGAGCCGGATGTCGTCACCGGCGTTCAACGTCGGCTGGCCGGCCTGGGGGTCGTCGAGCGTGCCGGCGGCGGGGGCCACGGTGTCGGGCCCGGATCCGGCCTGTGCCCGGTTGGTCGGGATCTCCAGGACGGTGTACTGGCCGGCCACGTCACCGGAGGTGAACCGGACCGCGTTGAGGATGCACGGCCCACCCGGCACCGGATTCACCGGTATGTCGGCGGTCTCGAGCACTGATCCCGCCACCGAGTTGAGGCAATTCGCATGGAACTGGTCCACGATCTCGCCGTCGACCGTGGTGATCGGCCCGCCGTCGGCGGACCGGAACTGGGTGGGGATCGGGTGTTCGGAATCCGACGGCCACAGGACGACCATGCCGACCGCGACCGCGACCGCGGTCACCGCGAGCGTGCCGATGACGAACCACCGGGCGATCGGCGACAGCGTGTGGCTGATGTCGGACAGCGAGTGCGCATGACCGTGCCCGTGATGTGTGCGGCTCACGCGGTGAGCCTATGCGCACCGCACCCGGGTCGCGATGGGCGACCCGGGTGCGGTGATGGGGTGTGCAGCAGTGCCGACGCTGGTCACAGGGGCAGCAGGATGCCCTTGACCCGCGGATCGGTCCGCAGGAATTCCTGCACGGCAGGGTCTTTGAACGCGGCGACCAGGTTCTTGATGTTCTCGGTGTCCTTCCACTGCGTCCCGATGGTCAGCTGCCCGGCGAACTCGTCGGGAGCGGGCGGAGCGTAGATCTGCTTGGCGATGTCGATGTTCGCGGCGAGGTAGTACTCGGTGTAGCCCACGGTGGCGTCGAGGTCGGCGAGCGAGCGCGACTGGGCGGCGAAGTCGAGCAGGACGAACTGCAGGTTCCGCGGATTCGTGGCGATGTCCTTCTGGGTCGCCTTCCACTTGTCCACGCCTGGTTTCAGCGTGATGAGTCCGGCGCGTTCGAGCAGCCAGAGTCCCTGGGCTTCGTTCGCGGGATCGGAGTAGAGGGAGACGCGGGCGTTCTGCGGCAGGTCGGCGACGTCGCGGTACTTGTCCGACCAGATGCCGAATCCCCAGCGGAACACCGGCGTCGCGGCTTCCTCCTGGAAGTCCGGGTTCGCCTCGAGGACCTGCGACAGCCACAGCTTGTGCTGATAGACGGTGCCCGCGACCTCCCCGTCGCTGACCGCACGGTTCAGCGTCGTGGAGTCGGACAGGCCCTTGAATGCGACCTTGATGTCATACCGGGGTGCGACCTCGTCGGCGATGAACTCGACCAGTGCCTGCTCGGAGGCGTTGCCCTCGGCGGTGACGACGGTCAGTGTCGCACCGGCGGTCTCGTTGGGCGACGTCGAGTCGGACCCGAGGAAGCGCCAGCCGACGACGGCGGCGATCACGGCGACCACGACCAGCGCGCCGACGATCAGCGGCCAGCGGCGACGTGTCGAGATCTCGATTCCGGAACTGCCGGGCGGAGAGGGAGTCTCGCCGGATTTCGATGAGGTGCCGGTGGTGGAACCGGTGTCCTGTGTCATGGGGTGCCTTTCGGGTGTGGCTGGGTGATGCGGTGACGGGCGCTCCGCCGCTCAGGGAGCAGAGCCGGCCGGCGGTTTTGTGGTTCTTCAGTGGTTGACCCGGCGGGACGTGACCGGGTTGAGGCTGCGGGCGAGGGCGTCGCCGGCGACCTGGATCACGGCCACCGTCACGATGAGCACGATGATGGTGGCGACCATGACTCCCTGATCGAATCGCTGGTAGCCGTAGGTCACGGCCACGTATCCGAGTCCGCCGGCGCCGATGGTGCCGGCGATCGTGGAGTACTCGATCATCGCGATGGTGTTGATCGTCAGTCCGCCGACGATGCTCGGCAGCGCCTCGGGAACTTGTGCCTTCCAGATGATCTGGGCGTTCGATCCGCCGGACGCACGTGCCACGTCGATGGTCGAGGCCGGGACCGACCGCAGCGAGTTCTCGACGATGCGTGTGAAGAAGGCGATGCCGGCGATCGACATCGGTACCACCGCTGCGGCGATGCCGATGTTCGTGCCCGTGACCAGGCGGGTGAACGGGATGATCGCCGTCATAAGCACCAGGAAGGGCAACGACCGACCGATGCTGATCACCCACGACAGGGGGGTGTGCAACGAGCGTCGTGCGAAAAGCCCGCCGGGAGCGAGGTTGTGGATGAGTGCGCCCAGCGGGACTCCCACCACCAGGACGACGACCATCACGATGCTCACCATCAGGACCGTGCCGATGGCCGCCGGGATGAGCAGGTCGGGGATCTCGTCGAGCGGCACCGTGATGTTCGCCGAATACGTGGTGCTCACGCGGCCACCTCGGAGCCGGTGACGGTCTCGACGGCGGTACCGCCCGCGGTCGCGGTGGCGTCGAGAAGGCGCGCGGCCAGGCCTAGTTCACCCGCGGCGCCGATGAATTCCGACGCGTGTCCGGTCGGCACCGACACGGTGAGATCGCCGAAGACGGTGCCGTCGATGGTCTGCACGTTGGCGCCCAGCACCGAGATCGAGATGTCGAGTCGCCTGCCCAGCTGGGTCAACCAGTCCGCGGGGACCGTCGCGGAGTGGTAGACCACCGAGATCGGGGTTTCGGCCGAGGCCGGTTGCGCACTCGGCCCGCGCGGCCGGAGTGCCCGTCCCAGAACCGAATCCGGTTCCAGGACCACATGTTCCAGTCTTCCGTGCTCGACGATGCGGCCGCGTTCGAGACGGCCGACGGTGTCGGCGACCCGCACGACCGTGTCCATCTCGTGGGTGATGAACACCACCGCGAGATCCAGTTCGTCCCGAACGTCGGTGAGGAGCCGTAAGAAGGTGTCCGTGGCCGCGGGATCCAGACCCGAGGTGGCTTCGTCGGACAGCAGGACGGAAGGTTTGAGTGCGAGGGCCCGAGCGATGCCGACGCGCTGCCGCTGACCGCCGGACAGCTGATGCGGATACAGGTCCGCCTTGTCGGCAAGGCCGACCAGATCGAGAAGTTCGCCGACGCGTGCCGTGGTCGATCGCTTTGTCGCACCCAGATATTCGAGAGGCAAAGCGACATTCTGCGCCGCGGTTCGCCGGGACAGCAGACTCGCCGACTGGAACACGGTGCCGATCCGGCGCCGGGCGTCGCGAAGGCCCGACGTGCCCAGTGCGGTGAGATCCTCCCCGTTGACCACGACCTTGCCCGACGTCGGACGTTCCAGCAGATTCAGACACCGGGCCAGCGTGCTCTTGCCGGCGCCGGACGGGCCGACGACGGCGAAGATCTCACCGGCGTCGACAGTGAAGTCGACCTCGTCGAGCACCGTCGTCGGGTCGGGCGAACCGACACCGAACACCTTCGTCAACCCCACCACCTCGATCACCGGAGGCCCCCGTTCGCGCTGGTGAGCTGAGCGGCTTCCCTGATCGAATCGTCGATGGTCGAGTTGCTCCCACCGACCCGGTACGTGGACCCGCGATGATTCTCCGGCAGTTGATCGCCACGCCCGAAGAGCTTGTGGCGCAGGGTTCCCGGGACGTAGTCCCGGTCGTAGAGTCCGCGCCGCTCGAGGGCGGGCACCACGTGGGTGATGATGTCCTCGAACGATCCGGGGGTCACCGCGTAGGCGACGTTGAAGCCGTCGACGTCGGTCTCGGTCACCCAGTCCTGCAGAGCTTCTGCCACCTCGTCGCCGGAGCCGATCAGGACCGGACCCATTCCGCCGATGCCGCCCCACGCCGCGATGTCCCGCACGCGCCATTCCTCGCCGGTGTCACTCGCCTGCTGGAAAGCGGCGACCGCGGACTGGATCGCGTTGCTTGCACGTTGCCGATCGGTTCGTCGATCTCGTAACTCGCGAGGTCGATGCCCATCCAGCCCGACATGAAGACCAGCGCACCCTCGGTGCTGGCGTAGGACTGGTACTCCGCGGCTTTCGCGCGGGCTGCCTCCGGAGTCGAGTCGGTGATGATCGTCAGCAGCGTGTAGATCTTCGCGTCGTACGGGTCGCGTCCGGCCAGGATCAGCTCGTCGCGCACCTTGCTCACCACATCACGCAGGATGGCCTTGGTCGGCGCGGCCACGAAGATGGCCTCGGCGTTCTCCGCGGCGAAACGTCGGCCGCGAGGCGAGGCCCCGGCCTGGTAGATGACCGGTGAACCCTGCGGCGACGGCTCGGCGAGGTGAATGCCGGGCACGGTGAAGTGCTTTCCGCGGTGCCCGATGTGATGGACCCGGGCCGGGTCGGCGAAGATGCCCGCCTCGCGATCGCGGAGGACCGCGTCGCGTTCCCACGAACCCTCCCAGAGCTTGTACAGCACGGTGAGGTACTCATCGGCCTGGTTGTAGCGCTCGTCGTGCTCGAGTTGATCGTCGGCGCCCATGTTACGGGCTGCCGCAGGCAGGTATCCCGTCACCACGTTCCAGCCGATCCGGCCACGGGTGAGGTGGTCCAGCGTCGACAGGCGCCGTGCGAAGGGGTAGGGATGCTCGAAACCCGTACCGGTGGTGACCCCGAAGCCGAGGTGTTCGGTGGCGTGCGCCATCGCCGAGACGAGCAACAGCGGGTCGTTCACGGGGATCTGCGCACCCTGGCGGATGGCGGCTTCGTCGTTGCCGGCGTACACGTCGTAGGTGCCCAGGACGTCGGCGATGAACAGACCGTCGAATCCGCCGGTCTCCAGCAAGCGGGCGAGGTCGACCCAGTAGTCGATGGTGTTGTAGTCCCACGACCGGTCGTCGGGGTGGCGCCACAGACCCGGTGACTGGTGCGCAACGCAATTCATGTCGAAGGCGTTGAATCGGATCTTACGTGGGGCATTCGGTTCTGACACTGGAGGAATGATGCTGACGGATCGTCGGAGTGGCCATCGTTGTGCCCACCGCGAACCTAAACTTGTGCCATGCGATCCACAGATGTGTTGCTCGACGGTCTCGGTCGAGTCGTCGAGAATGTTCACGCCGTCCTGGACGACATCTCCACCGAGGAATTGAATCGGGCTCCCGCGCCCGGTGCCAACACGATCGCCTGGCTCGTGTGGCATCTGACGCGCGTGCAGGACTCGCACGTCGCCGACGTCGCCGGAACCGACGAGGTGTGGGTGACCGGGGGATGGGTCGAACGGTTCGGTCTGCCGTTCGACCCCGGGGAGAGCGGGTACGGGCAGTCTGCCGACGAGGCGGCGCGGGTCGTCGTCGACGACCCGGACCTGTTGCGTGGCTACTACGACGCAACACACGCGGTCAGCGTCGACTACATTGGCGCGCTGTCGGATTCAGATCTCGACCGCGTCGTCGACGACAACTGGGACCCGCCGGTCACGTTGGGCGTACGACTGCTCAGCGTGATCGACGACGACACCCAGCACATCGGCCAGGCGGCATACGTCCGGGGACTGTTGTCCTGACTCGTCGCTGTCGCGCTGCGTTCTGAGTAATTGCGGCCTGGCGGCCGTCGTGGACCACGACAGAACCGTTGTGCGCTGTGCGAGCCCATTTACTGCTCCCTGAGGAGGCCGGAGCTTGCGGAGGCCGTCACGAACGGTCCTCGTGAGTCGGGTTGCGAAGACCCTTCGTGACGCGCCCTCCGCAAGCTCCGGGCGCTCCTCAGGGAGCAGGAGTAGACGCGCCCTCCGCAAGCTCCGGGCGCTCCTCAGGGAGCAGGAGTAGACGCGCCCTCCGCAAGCTCCGGGCGCTCCCCAGGGAGCAGGGGGTTGGTCGCTATCTACGTCGCACCTCAGGCACCGGTGCCGGACGGTCAGGACAGGCAGCCCTTGAAGGTCTGGAAGTCACCGGCGAACGCGGGTCCCTTGCAGGTCGGGCCGTTCTTGCCGTCGACGACGACCTCGCCGCCGGGTCCGGCGATACCGATGGCCAGGCCGGGACGAATGCCGTCCATGGTGACCGTCGCTCCGGGACCGAGGGCGATGGCCGCGGGTCCGGCGAAGTTGTCGGCGGTGACGTTGGCTTCGCCGCCGTTGTCGGTGATGGCCAGCGAGAGTCCGGTCGGGCCGGAGTCGGCGCTACACGAGGCCGCAGAGGCGGACTGGCCGGGAAGTGCCGGACATACGGTGGGCGCGGCGCCGGCGGACGGCGCGGCGGCGAGCGATACTGCGGTCGCACCTGCGGCGGCGACGACGAAACCCAGAGCTGTGCGCGTGAACGTCTTCATGTTGGGACTCCTTTGTCGAGGAACGGTGTCGTGCGTGGAGCGATTCGGAATGGCCGCCGGGCCGGATTGGGTCCGCTTCGCACGCCGCCTCGCCACCGGTCGTGTGCCCAGCGCGCGTAGGTTGAAAACGTGCAACTGCGAATCTTCACCGAGCCCCAGCAGGGTGCGACCTACGACGACCTGCTCACCGTCGCCAAGGCGACCGAAGACCTGGGCTTCGATGCCTTCTTCCGTTCCGACCATTTCGCCGGAATGGGCGGCGACGGCCTCCCCGGGCCGACCGACGCGTGGATCACGTTGGCGGGCTTGGCGCGCGAGACCTCGCGAATCCGGCTGGGGACGCTCGTCTCGTCGGCCACTTTCCGGCTACCCGGGCCGTTCTCGATCGCAGTCGCCCAGGTCGATCAGATGAGCGGTGGCCGTGTCGAATTGGGAATCGGAACGGGCTGGCACGAGGGTGAGCACGAGGCGTACGGAATCCCGTTCCCGCCGTTGAGGGAACGGTTCGACCGCCTCGAGGAGAACCTCGAGATCATCACCGGGTTGTGGCAGACCCCGCTGGGCGAGGAGTTCGACTACGAGGGCACACACTTTCGCCTCTCGAAATCGCCGGCCCTGCCCAAACCCGTGCAGCACCCGCGCCCGCCGATCATCATCGGGGGCAGTGGCAAGAAGCGGACGCCCGCGCTGGCCGCGCGTTTCGCCGACGAGTTCAATGTCGTGTTCCAACCACTCGACGTCGCCGGGGATCTCATCGGGCGCGTCCGCACGGCGTGCGTCGACACCGGCCGCGACCCGGAGTCGCTGACCTACTCCGCCGCGCTCGTATTGTGTTGCGGCCGCGACGAAGCCGAGTTCCGGCGCCGGGCCGAGGCCATCGGCCGGGAACCGGACGAGCTGCGCGAGAACGGGGCTGCCGGAACCCCGGACGAGGTCGCCGCGAAGATCGCGACCTTCGGCGAGCTGGGCGTCACGCGCATGTATCTGCAGACCCTTGATCTGTCGGATCTCGATCACCTCGAGCTCGTCGCGTCGAAGGTCGCCCCGCAGTTGGCGTGAGCGCCCGCGGGCACCCCGTCTGCTGGGTGCGGCGTTCGCAAAGCTTGCTCCTCAGTGTCAGCGGCCCGGCGGCCGTCGCGCGGGGGCGATCTGGGACTGCTCCCTGAGGAGGCCGGAGCTTGCGGAGGCCGTCACGAAGGGTCCTGGTGAGTCAGGTTGCGACGACCCTTCGTGACGCGCCCTCCGCAAGCTCCGGGCGCTCCTCAGGGAGCAGGGGGCAGGTCGTTCTTCCGGCACAGGGGCCAGGGGTTTGGTGGTTCTGTCGGACTAGACAGCGGAGTGTCCTCGAAGGGTTCCCCCGACCCGGCACCCGGGCCGACCGCGATGGGCCATAATCCACCTCATGGCCGACAGGGGCGAGCACACATCATCGAGACCGCCGGAACGTCAACGGATCAAGAAGCTGGCCCAGGCCGCGCTCAACGCCGACGTGACCGTCGAGCAACTCGAGGGCATCATCGCCGACATGGGGGAGACCCTCGAAGGACTCGGTCCCACCCTGGACGGGCTGAACTCGACGATCGCGAAACTCGACGTGACGCTGGTGCGACTCTCCGGAACCCTCGACCAGGTCGACGCCACCGCCGACCGCATGTCCGACATCGTCGGGCGGCTCGAACGGGTGGTCGGGCGGGTCGAGGCACTCGTCGGTATCGGCGAGGCCGCCTTCCGTCCGCTCGGCGCCCTGGAGTCGGCAGGCAAGTCGGTCGCCGCCCGACTCGGCTGGCACTGAACATCGAAACGAGATCAGGGAATGACACCGGAAGAACACAGTTTTCGTGGCCGGCACGGGCACACCATCGTCTATGACGTCCACCGGCCCGCGGACAGCCCGCGCGGCGTGGTCGTCGTGGTGCACGGACTCGCCGAACACGGACGACGGTATCTGCATGTGGCCCGTCGGCTCGTCGACGACGGTTACCTCGTCGCGATACCGGACCACGTCGGTCACGGCCGCTCGGGTGGCAAGCGACTCCGGTTGCGCCGGTTCGGTGACTTCACCGACGACCTCGACACCGTGCTCGCCCATGTCGCCGACGGCAGCGTCCCGACGTTCCTGATCGGGCACAGCATGGGCGGGTGCATCGCTCTCGACTATGCGCTCGACCACCAGGACAAGCTCGACGGACTGATCCTGTCGGGGGCGGCCGTGCTGCCCGGTGACGACCTGCCCGATCTGGCCGTCCGATTCGCGCCGCTGATCGGTCGGATCGCACCGGGATTGCCCACCACCGAGTTGAGTTCGTCGAGCATCTCCCGGGATCCGGACGTCGTGGCCGCCTACGACGCCGACCCGCTGGTGACGCGCGGCAAGATCCCGGCCGGGCTGGGCGGGGCGATGATCGGCACCATGCGGTCGTTTCCCGAGCGCCTGCCGTCCCTGCAACTACCCATCCTGGTGATGCACGGCAGCGAGGACGCGCTCACCGACCCGCGCGGCAGCGAACTCGTCGAGCGGCTCGCCGGATCGGCGGACAAGACGCTCGTGATCTACGACGACCTGTTCCACGAGATCTTCAACGAACCCGAGCAGGCGGTGGTGCTCGACGCGGTGATCACCTGGTTGCGCGGTCACACCGAGCGCCCGTGACCGTCGCGCGACCACTCACGTCAGTCGCACCACTACCCCGGCCAGCAGGACCAGCACGCCGCCGATCTCGCCCACGATGAGCGCGAGCATGAACAGGTAGGTGCCGGGAGTCGGGTCGACGAACTGATTCGTGGTGTCCCGCAGGGCGCCGTGGATGCAATACGCGGCGATCGCCGCGACGAAGAAGACGATCGGGACCGCCGCGGCGATCACGTTGACGGTCGTCGGGAAGGCGCTGAGTTCGACCAGCGCGGCGAGCACCAGGGTGGCGAACGAGTACATCAGCGCGGCCCGATGCGCGATGTCGACATACACATGGGCCGTCCGGTCCGGTGAGGTGCGGATGCCGTGGTACTTCCACACGCCCAAGACGAGTGCCCAGACGAGGATCACACCGGACGCCACGACCACGACGATGGTGTCGACGCCGACGAGGTCGGCGAGATCGGGGTCGGCGGTCATGGCTGAACGCTAGCAGCAGGTGCGGTAGAAGGGATCGGTCGCTCACGCAGTCCGTTCCCGCTCACACTTCCGGTGAGCGGGAACGGAAACCGTGAGCGGGAGCGCCGGTCAGCGGGACGGGACCGGGGTGCTGCTCGAGGTACCGGGTGTGACGGGCCCCGTCGGGGCGAGCTGGGGCACGGTCGGCGTGCTCGTCTCGGAACTGGTGGCCGATTCCGGGACGGACGCGTCCACCGACGCCGAGCCCGACACCGCGGACGGTGCGAGGTCGGCCGAGGACGACCCGGAGGCCGACGACTCCGCTGCGGACGACTCGGCGGACGAGGAGGCCGACTGAGAGGCGGACCCGGTCTCGTCCGAACCACGGGCCGACAGACCTGACAGGTCGAGCGCCGGCGATTCCTCGGCCGCCTTCTTCGCCGCCAGGGTCACCTTCGCGGGGCCTTCGGGATCGGGGTCGCCCGAGGCGGAGACGACGGTCGTCTTCGTGGTCACCGGTGGGTTGTTGCGCAGCGTGGTCAGCACGTGCTCCTTGCCGTCACCGAGCGCACGTCCCCAGTTCTCCCACGTGTGGCCGCCGTAGTTCGGCAACGAGATCACCGATACGCCGGCCTGCTTGGCCTGCAACTGCATGAGCACGGTCGACACCGCGGACAGGATC
Source organism: Gordonia sp. SGD-V-85 (assembly GCF_001456905.1). Lineage (NCBI taxonomy): Bacteria > Bacillati > Actinomycetota > Actinomycetes > Mycobacteriales > Gordoniaceae > Gordonia > Gordonia sp. SGD-V-85. The sequence goes on along the minus strand of NZ_LNQO01000004.1, from coordinate 250,966 downwards.
TCCAGGGCCATCGCACTGAGCTGGTCCTGCGGCGACAGCTTGGCCATCTCCGACGGCGTCAGGAAACCGTTGCCCGAGGAGATGATGAGAACCTGGCCGTTGTCGGCCAGCTGCGTCAGGTTCTTCGACGGGTCGTTGTCGGTCCAGCGGGTGCCGCCCGGCGCGCCCCACATGTTGACGACGCCGTTGACGTAGTTGGACACCATGGTCTGCGTGGCGAACACGCCGAGGGCGCCGACCGGGTTGTCGGTCTGGTAGTAGCCCGACATCGCCTGCACGACCTTGAACTGCTCGGGGTGGCGCTCGGCGAGGGTCACCGCGGGCCCGCCGGACATCGACAGTCCGATGATCGCGTTGTTGTTGCGGGCCACGCCGAACTCGCGCTCGAGGTAGCCGGGCAGCTCCGAGGTCAGGAAGGTCTCCTGCTTGATGACCGTGTTCTTGTCACCGGCGCCGCCGTCCCAGTCGGTGTAGAACGACGATGCGCCGCCCACCGGCATGACCAGGGTGGTGTCGGCCTTGGCGTCGTAGACCTTGGCGGCCTGCACGTCGGTGGTCCATGCCGAGCGGGTTTCGCTGGCACGCATGCCGTCGAGCAGGTAGACGCCGCTGTCGCTGCCGCTCGAGGCGCGGATCTGCACGATCACGTGCCGTTTCTGCGACTCCGACCAGACCTTGCAGTTCTGGACGTAGTTCCCGGAGGAGTCCCACGTGCAGCCCGGCCGCAGCACTTCGGGATGCCCACGCAGAGCGCTGGCGGTGTTCGACGAGTTGATCAGCGTGCTCGCGCCGAACAGGCCGAGCGTGAGGATCGCGACCACCGAGATGCCGGTGAGGAGTCGGCGACGAGGTGAGGGTCGGCGTGGCGACTCGGGCGTCTGGCCCGCGGGGGTGGAGGGGACGGGCGGTTCGCTGTGCGAGTGCGACATGGAGCTCCTGACATACGCGGCCACCCGACTACACGGTGCCGATGTCAGGGATGTCGTTCGGAGAGTGGACCGGCGTTACCGGGCGAGTGCATTTTTCCGGACGACCTCGGCGGTCTCGTCCGGACGTTCCCACCAGAACATGTGTCCGACACCGGACCAGCGCGCCAGGGTGGCCTGCGGGATGAGGTCGGCGAGCCGCTCGCCCTCGGCGACCGCGATCATCTCGTCGACGTCGCCGTGGATGACCGCCGTCGGCATGTCGAGTGAGCCGATCCGGTCGCGGGTGTCGTGTGCCGCACAGGCGCCCGCCTGCCACGCGACGACTGCCGACGGAACGCGGCGCTGCCTCGACAGCGAGACGAAATGGTCGAAGGCGCCGGCGCGGGCGATGAACTCGGGAGACAGATTGACCTCGAACGCGATGCGTGCGACGCGGTCGGCATCGCGCGACGAGATCGCCTCGACGAGGCGGGCGGCGCCGGACGAGCCGGGCGCACCGATGGCCCCGGGGCCGCCCGCGGTGGTGCAGCCGAGGACGAGACTGCGCACCCGGTCCGGCGAGTTCAGGGCGAGTTCCTGTGCGATCGTGCCGCCCATCGACGTGCCCAGCACGTGGGCGGAGTCCCAGCCGAGGCCGTCGAGGATTCCGCGGGCGTCGGCGGCCAGGTCGGCGATGGTGAACGGTCCCTCGGCCCGACTGCTCGTGCCGATGCCGCGATGGTCGTAGGCGGCAACCGAGAAGTGCGGGGTGAGGGCGTCGAGGAGCTCATCGGTCCACATCCCGCGGTGTGCGGACATGCCGCCGATGAGCAGCAGCGGTTCGCCCTCGCCGAACACCTCGGTGTCGAGGACGGGACCGGTATCGGACGCGACGGGGATCTGCATGCGGAGATGGTAGCCAGGCGGATGACCGGATTCCGTGATTCGCCTCAGAGCGCCGGCGAGATCGCCGCCCACATGTTGGGGAGTTCCTTCTCCCAGTAGTACCAATGGTGGGTTCCGACCTCCTGCAACGCGTCGGTGAACGGCAGACCCGCACCGCGCAACAACCCGGCGAACCGGCGCGAACAGTCGCTGGTCGCGATCTCGAACGCCGACGATGCGGCGAGTACCACCTGGTAGAGGCCTTCCTCGGGCGTCACGTTCCGCTTGAGGTCGGCGGGACCGAGCCGGCCGGCACCGGAGTACAGGTACAGGGCCTTGCCGCGGAGACGGTCGAGATGCAGCGCCGGGTCGTGGTCCCGCCATCCGGCCGAACCGACCGGCCCCCAGAGGTTGTCGGCGTTCGCCCCACCCCGGGCGAGGGTGGCCCGCACGTACGACTCTCCCTGCGGCGAGGACACCGGAGGACATCCGCTGATCGAGGCCACCGCGCGGTACAGCGACGGGGCCCGTGACGCGAGCGTGAACGCCGCCTGCCCGCCCATCGAGACGCCCGCGATCCCGCGCGAACCGTTCGACTCGAAGCGGGCGTCGATGAGGGGCGGGAGTTCCCTGGTCAGGAACGTCTCCCACATCGGTTGTCCGACGCGCGGATCCCGGCGCTGCCAGTCGGCGTACTGGCTGCCGTACGCACCCGTCGGGAGTATGACGTTCACGTCCTTGTCGGCGAAGAACTCGTCGGCATTGCCGGCTCCACGCCATCCACTGTCGTTGCCGCGCGAACCCGCCCCGTCCAGTAGGTAGAGCGTCGGCCGGGGTCCGGTCTTCGTTCGTGGCGTGAGGACGAAGAGCTTGATGTTCTTGGCCATCGCCGCCGAGTAGACCCAGACTATGGCGCGTGTGGGGGACTCGTGCACGACCGACACCACCCGCGGCGCCACGGGCGCTGCCGCCGCCGGCGCGGCGGCCAGACACAGCATCACCAGACATGCGGCACAGACCGCACGAAGAATCACTCGAAGCACCGTTCCCCCATGTGTACCGCGCGGACGCTCTTCCCCCGAAGAATGTGGATTCGATCGGTAGGCGGCCGGGCCGCCGGATCGAAGTCGTTCGGCAAGCGTAGGACGTTCGCGCAGTCCTGTCCGGGCCTTGCGAAATCCCGGGGTACCGCGATGGGCGCGACTCCGCGGCCTCGACGAACGACGCCGCCGGGCACATCCGTTGGGGATGCGCCCGGCGGCGTCGGGAGAGGGAACGGGCTGGGTTGTCAGGCCCCGAAACCGAGCAGCGACTTCACCTCGAGGAATTCGTCGAAGGCGTAGTCACTCCACTCGCGGCCGTTGCCGCTCTTCTTGTATCCGCCGAACGGTGCGCTCGGGTCGAGCTGGGCGCCGTTGAGCGAGATCGAACCCGCACGGATCTGTGATCCGATGCGGCGGACCTCGTCGACATCCTTGCCGGAGACGTAGCCGGCGAGGCCGTACTCGGTGTCGTTGGCGACCTTGATCGCTTCGTCGATCGAGTCGTAACCGATGACGACGAGGACCGGGCCGAACACCTCGGTGCGGGCGATCTCCATGTCGTTGGTGACGTTGGTGAACACGGTCGGCTTCACGTAGTAGCCGGTCTCGAGACCCTCGGGGCGCCCGGGACCTCCCACGACCGCGGTCGCGCCGTCGGCGACGGCACGCTCGATGAGACCCTGGATCTTGTCGAATTGCGCCTCGGACACGACCGGGCCGAGCTTCACGTCGGTGGTGGGATCGCCGACGGTGAGCTCGGCAGCGACCCCCTTGGCGATCTCGGCGACCTCGTCGACGCGGCCGGCCGGGACCAGCATGCGGCTCGGGGCGTTGCAGGACTGGCCCGAGTTCATCATCATCGTCGCGATGCCGCCGGCGACGTTCTTCGCGAAGTCGTCGTCGTCGAGGATGATGTTCGGGCTCTTGCCGCCGAGTTCCTGGGCGACGCGCTTCACGGTCGGCGCGGCACTCTTGGCGACCTCGATGCCGGCGCGGGTGGACCCGGTGAACGAGATCATGTCGATGCCCTCGTGGCTCGACAGCGCGGCGCCGACGCCGGGGCCGTCACCGTTGACGAGGTTGAACACGCCTGCGGGTACGCCGGCGGCGTCGAAGATCTCGGCGACGATCGCCGCGCTGAACGGCGCGACCTCGGAGGGCTTGAGGACCATGGTGCAACCGGTGGCGAGTGCCGGGGCGACCTTGCACATGACCTGGTTGAGCGGCCAGTTCCACGGGGTGATGAAGCCGCACACGCCGATCGGCTCCTTGGCGATGCGCGAGCTGCCGCGGTCCTCGACGAACTTGAAGTCGGGGAGTTGCGCGGCGGCGGTCATCAGGTGGCCGAGACCGATCGGCACCTGGGCGGCGTTCGTGAGGCCGACCGGCGAACCCATCTCCTCGGTGACCGCGGCGGCGAGGTCGCCCATGCGGTTCTGGTACTCGGCGATGATCCGGTTGAGGACTTCGAGACGTTCCTCGACGGTCGTCTGTCCCCAGGTGACGAATGCGCGACGGGCGGCGTCGACCGCTGCGTCGACGTCGGCCGCGCTGCCGATGGCGACCTGTCCGGCCGACTTCTCGGTGGCCGGGTTGATGACGTCGATGAGGTTGAGCTCGGCGGGCTCGACCCACTGACCGTCGATGTAGAACTTGGTGATGTCCGGCATGGTGCCTCCGTTGCAGCCTGAAGTGAGGACAATTGTTGTCTGTTTCACACTCTAGGCGCTGCCGCGACCGGGGTCTCGCGAATCCCGGCGTTCCGGGGGCGACACTTTGTGACCGGTTCTGGAACAGCCGTCCCAGTCGCATGCTGCGACGCTCGGCCCGGCCGCGAACGACTAGGGTCGAATCATGATCCTCATCGTCGTGAAGTTCCCCATCAAGCCCGAATTCGCCGACGAGTGGCCCGAGTTGTCCCGCGAGTTCACCGAGGCAACCCGCGCCGAACCGGGTAACATGTGGTTCGACTGGTCGCGATCGCTCGAGGACCCCAACACCTACGTCCTGGTCGAGGCGTTCGACGACGATGCCGCGGAGGCACATGTCACCGCCCCGCACTTCAAGCAGGCCCAGCAGGAACTCCCCAAGTACCTCCAGCGCACACCCGACGTCATCAACACGACGATCGAGGGCGACACCTGGTCCGAACTCGGGGAGTTCCGGGTCGACTGACCTCTCTCAGCGGCCGGCGCGGACCTCGGAGTCCGTGTCGGCCCCCGCCGGGTCCGCCGGTCGCGCCGCGTCGTCGCCGATGCCGAGCTTCTCGCCCTCGATGTCCACGTCGGGCAGGATGCGGTCGAGCCAGCGCGGGATCCACCACGCCTTGTCGCCGAGGACGGTGAGCACCGCCGGCATCAGGGTCATCCGGACGACGAAGGCGTCGAGGAACACCGCGGCGGCCAGGGCGAAGCCCATCACCATGATGAAGGCCATGTCTTGCAGCATGAATGCGGCGAAGACCGAGATCATGATGGCCGCGGCCGCCGCCACGACGCGGGCGCTGTGGCGATATCCCTCCACCACCGCGGTCTTCGCGTCGGCGCCGTGCACGTACGCTTCCCGCATCCGGGTCACCAGGAACACCTGATAGTCCATGGCGAGTCCGAACACGATGCCCACCAACATGATCGGCAGGAACGACACCAGCGGTTGCGGGTTGTCGACGATCCCCAGGGCGCCGTCGGTGAAGAGGGCGACGGTCACACCGAAGGTCGCGGCGACGCTCAGCAGGAAGCCGAGCGCGGCGGTCAGCGGCACGAGGATCGAGCGGAACACGATGATCAGCAGGATGAAGGCGAGACCCACCACGACCAGGAGGTAGGGGATCAGCGAACTCGACAGGCGGTCGGAGATGTCGAGTTCGATCGCGGTCTGCCCGGTCACCCCGTAGGAGATGCCCGTCGTGCCCTGTACCCGAGACTCCATCTCGCGGAGCGATTCCACGAGTGCGGGCGTCGCCTCGTCGGCCGGCGCGGTCGACGGGATGATCGTGATCTTCGCGGTGTCCTGGGCCTCGTTGAGCCCGCCGGCACCGATCTGCGCCACCTCGACGTTGTCGACGCGACCCAGGTCGTCGACGAGTGAGTTGAAGGCGCGCAAGCGCTCCCCGGTGTCCTGGATCTCGCGACCGTCCGCGACGACGACCAGCGGTCCGTTCACGCCGGGTCCGTAACCCTCGGCGACCATGTCGTAGGCCCGGCGCTGCGTCTCCGACGGCTCGGCGGTCCCGTCGTTGGGTAGCGCGAGCTTGAGCCCGGCCATCGGGATCGCGAGGACGACGAGAATGCCGACGATCGCGACCGTCACGGTGCGCGGCCGGGCCACGATGCGCTGGACCCAGCGCTGGCCGTTGTGCAACCGCTCCGCATCGTGCGGTCCGACATCGGGAGCGTTGAGGCGCGGCACCCGTCCGGCGAACGCCTTGCCGCCGAACAGGCCCAGGATGGCCGGCAGGAGGGTGAGCGCGACCAACACGACAGCCACCACGGTGCCCGCGGCGGCGATACCCATCGCGGTGAGGAACGGGATGTTCACGATCGCCAGTGCGGCCAGCGCGATGACGACGGTGCTGCCGGCGAAGACGACCGCCGAACCCGCGGTGCCGACCGCCCGCCCCGCCGCGTCGGCGCGGTTCGTCGACCGATGGATCTCGTGGCGGTAGCGGGACACGATGAACAGCGCGTAGTCGATGCCGACCGCGAGGCCGATCATCGTCGCGAGAATCGGTGTCTCGTTGCTGAGGTCGAAGAAGTGGGTGCCCATCTGCACGCCGAGCATGCCGATCGCGACGCCGACGATCGCGGTGATGATCGGCATGCCCCACGCGACCAGGGAGGCGAACGTCAGGATGAGGATCAGCGCACCGACCCCGATGCCGATCAGCTCAGAGGTGATCCCGAGCTCGAATTGCTGTGTGGCCGAACCCTTCATCTCGACGGTGAGGCCGGCGGCCCGCGCGTCGTCGGCGATGGCGTCCATCTGTTCGCGCATGGTCTCGGTGACGTCCGAGGATGCCTTGACGTCGAAGGAGGCGCCGAGCTGCGCAACCGTGCCCGCCGCGTTGATCGGCGAAGTGGCCTGCGCGTCGGCGGCGGCCTCGTCCGCACTCTTGCCGAAGGTTTCCCGCTGGAAGGTCGCCGAGAGTTCACGGAGCTGACCGGGGGATTGCTCGGTGCCGTACGAGACGAACGGGTTGGCGATCGAATCGGGGCTCTTCACGTTCTCGACGGTCTTGAGGCCGGCCACCATCGAGTCGATGGTGCTCTGGAACCGGGGCTCGCTCAGCGTCGAACCCTCCGGTGCGCGCACGACATACGTGACACCGATGTCGGAACCGAACGTCGCTTCCCCGGGGAAGCGTTCGATCATCAGGTCCTGGGCGCGCTCCGACGGGATGCCCGGGATCGAGAACGACTCCGAGGTCGGTTTGGCCAGCAGGCTCGCGCCGATGCCCAGCCCGATCAGGACCAGAACCCAGATCGCGATGGTCTTGAGGCGGTTCTCGTACGCCCATCGCCCTAGTCGGTACAGGTGTGTTGCCACGTCAGTGCTCCTCGAGGGATGGGTCGGCGAGTTCGTTCAACGGTGGGATGGGTTGTGCGAGCCCGGACGCCAGTTGGTCGAAGGCGGACTCCAGCACGGTGGCCAGGTCGGCAGTGGTGCCCGGGGTGTCGTCGTGATGGGTCACCCAGAATTCGAGGGCGACGCGGATGGTGGTGATCGCGTTGTGCAGGACGAGGCGCGGATACAGGGTGTGTGCCGGCTGTCCGCGCTGCGCGCACAGTTCGGCGAGACGCGCTTCGACGGTGTCGCCCAACTCCATGTCGCGGGACCTGGCCGTCAGCCCCGGATCCGTGTCGAGGAGGCGCAGGAGCGCGACGATCTCGGCGGGTTCGCCGACGTCGGGCGAGGTGGCGGCCTCGATGAGGGCGGTTCGGACCGAGCAGAAGAAGCTCTCGTCCGTCGGTCGGGCCTCGATCCGCTCCACGAGCGTGTCGAACAGTGACGACACGAAGTGCAGCAGCGCATCCTCTTTGCCGCTGAAGTAGTTGTGGAACGTGCGGACCGAGACGTTCGCCTCCGCCGCGACGGCGTCGATCATCACGTGATCCATCCCGACGCTGGTGGACAACCGCAGCACAGCGCGGGCGAGCGCCGAACGGGTCGCCGCCTTCTTCGCCTCGCGGAGTCCGGGGGAGTTCACCTCACCCACGGTACGGAACTTGCAGAACCCTGCAAACTTGCAGGACTACGCAATATTAGGAGAGTCCTCACACCGTCTACCCGGCGATGGCGTGCGTCACACCTTCAGCCCAGTGTCGATGCGCGGGCGACCAACTCGGGCTGGAACACGAGGTTCGACGGGACGTGGCGTTCGGCGGGATCGTCGGCCGCGCTCATCAGCAGATCGACCGCGGTGACGCCGATGCGGGAGGTCGGCTGCCGGATCGACGACAACGGGACGACGGCCGAGCGGGCGAAATCGATGTCGTCGTAACCGATGAGCGCGATGTCGTCGGGAACGCGGACGTCGCCGCCGAGCATCGTCAACGCCTGCAGGACCCCGATCGCGAGGAGGTCGTTGGCGCAGAACACCGCATCCGGTCGGTCGCGGGGGGCCCTGGCCAGCAGGGCCTGTCCCGCCTCGCGTCCGGCCAGCACACTCAGGTTCGTCGTCTGCACGACCTCGAGCGTGGCGTCCTCGACGGCGTCGACGGCCTCCTGCGCGCCCCGCCGACGGTCCGCGACCTGCCGCAGTCCGGGCGGTCCGCCCACGAAGACGATCCGGCGACGACCGGTCTCGCACAGGTGTGACACCGCGAGCCGCCCGCCCGCGATGTCGTCGACGGCGACGGAATCGAAGGGGGAGCCGCCGGCGTCCCGGTCGACGAGGATCACCGGGGTACCGCGACGTCGCAGCGAGTCGAACCGCCGCAGATCGTCGCCGATCGGCGAGACGAGCAAACCGAACACCCGCTGCTCGTCGAAGGTGTCGAGATAGGCCTGTTCGCGTGATTCGTCGTCGTCGGAGGTGCCGAGCAGCACCGTGAGGTCGTGCTCGCCGGCCCGTTGTTCGGCGGCGCGGGCGATGTCGGTGAAGAAGGGGTTACCCACGTCGAGTACCACCATGCCGACGCAACGCGAACGGCCCGCACGGAGTTGGCGCGCGGCGTCGTTGCGCACGAAACCCAGCTTGTCGATCGCCGCCTGGACCCGCGCGACGGTCGCGGGCGAGACCTTTCCGGGCGAGTTGAGCACGTTCGAGACCGTGCCCACCGACACCGAGGCCGCCGCCGCGACATCCCGCATGCTCACACCCATGTGTCCATCTCACCAGATGCGATGCCGGTACTCGCGTTTCGCGGACTCGGGAGGGTCGCCCATCTCGCGAGCTGATTGACTACGAACACCCGCGGTACCCCCTGTAGGAAAGGCGATCCATGTCGACTCCGGCCAGCCCGTTCTCCGCGGACTACGAACCCGACCCGCGGCGCTGGAAGGCGCTCGCGGTGTGCCTGGTGGTCGGCTTCATGACCCTTCTCGACGTCTCGATCGTCAACGTCGCGCTCCCGTCCATCGAATCCGGTCTCGGCGCGAACTCGGCCGACCTGTCGTGGGTCGTGTCCGGCTACGCCCTCGCCTTCGGCCTCGTCCTGGTCCCGGCCGGCCGGGTCGGGGACGCGCGCGGCCGCAAGGTGACCTTCCTCATCGGGCTGTCCCTGTTCGTGCTGGCGTCGGCGGCATGTGGGTTCGCCCAGGGCCCGACGCAACTCGTCGTCTTCCGCCTGATCCAGGGCGTCGCGGGCGGCATTCTCGCGCCGCAGGTCTCCGGGCTCATCCAGCTGCTGTTTCGCGGGGCCGAGCGTGGCCGGGCCTTCGGCATGTTCGCCGCGACCATCGGGATCTCGACCGCGGTCGGGCCGCTGCTCGGTGGGGTCCTCATCTAGCTGGGCGGGTCCGCCGACGGGTGGCGCTGGATCTTCTTCGTGAACGTGCCGATCGGCATCGCGGCCTTCCTCGCCGCGATCCGGTTGATCCCGGCTCGGCCCGAAGAACTCAAACAACCGCTGCGGGGGAGTTTCGACCCGGTGGGCGTTGTGCTCCTGGGCACCGGGGTGTTCGCGCTGATGCTGCCGATGGTCCAGGAGCAGGAGTGGCCCGGCGGGCGGAAATGGCTGCTGCTCGTCGTCGCGGCGGTGCTGATCGGTGCGTTCGTCCTGTGGGAACGCCGGCAGGGCCGCGTCGGCCGCCAGCAACTCGTCGACCTCTCGTTGTTCTCCATGCGGTCGTACACGTTGGGGTGCATCATCGCGATGGTCTACTTCGCCGGGTTCACCACGGTGTTCTTCATCTACACGCTGTTCGTCCAGCAGGGCCTGGGCTACTCGGCACTGCAGGCCGGTCTGGCGGTGACCCCCTTCGCGCTCGGCTCGGCGGTGTCGGCCAGCGTCGGCGGTAACATCGTCAACCGGGTCGGGCGCTCGCTGGTGTTGCTCGGTCTGGGCCTGGTGGTCGTGGGGATGATCGCGACGATCGTCGCCGTCGCGCTCGTGTCTGGTCCCGGTGTCGGGTACGCCGCCGCGCTGCCGCTGCTGGTGGCGGGTATCGGTTCCGGTCTCGTGATCTCGCCCAACCTCACGCTCAGCCTCGACCAGGTGCCGGTGACCAAGGCGGGCATCGCCGGCGGCGTCCTGCAGACCGGTCAGCGCATCGGGGCCGCCGCGGGGATCGCGCTCGTCGGTGCGGTGTTCTTCGCCCAGGTGGCGAACACCGGAGGCGACTGGGCGCGGGCGTTCCAGATCGGGCTGGCGACCGCCGCGGTCCTGGTGCTGATCGCGCTGGTGGTGGGCCTCGTGGATCACTTCGCCCACCGCCGCGAGGACGCGGAGGTCGCGTAGGCGGCCGGTCTGATGCCCACGCGACCTCGGCAGTCGAGCCTCAGGAACGCGCCCGGGGCACCAGCCGCTCGAGCTGGGTCACGTGCGCGGGTGTCAGCTCGTCCAGCGAGGCGACACCGAGCAGCCGCATCGTACGTGCGATCTGCTCGCCGAGGATCTCGATCATCCGGTCCACCCCGGCCTCCCCGCCGGCCATCAGGCCGTACAGGTAGGCCCGGCCGACGAGCGTGAACCGCGCGCCGAGGGCGACCGACGCCACGATGTCGGCACCGCTCATGATGCCGGTGTCGAGCATGACATCGGTGTCCGCGCCGACCTCGCGGGCCACCTCGGGCAGGAGGTGGAACGGGATCGGTGCGCGGTCGAGTTGGCGCCCTCCGTGATTCGACAACACGATGCCGTCGGCGCCGAGGGCCGTGACGGCCTTGGCGTCGTCGACGGTCTGAATGCCCTTGACCACCAGCTTGCCCGGCCACTGCGACTTGATCCACGCCAGATCGTCGAAGGTGACGGTGGGGTCGAACATCGTGTCCAGCAGTTCGGCCACCGTTCCGGACCATCGATCGAGCGAGGCGAACGCCAGGGGCTCGGTGGTGAGGAAGTCGATCCACCACTGCGGGCGCGGGATGGCGTTGAGCACGGTCTTGGCGGTCAGCGCCGGCGGGATCGACATGCCGTTGCGCTTGTCGCGCAGACGAGCCCCGGCGACCGGCACGTCGACGGTCACCAGCAGGGTGTCGTATCCGGCCTTCGCCGCGCGGTCGACCAGGGCCATCGAGCGCTCCCGGTCCTTCCACATGTACAGCTGGAACCAGTTGCGGCCGTGCGGATTCGCATCCCGGACGTCCTCGATCGACGCCGTACCCATCGTCGACAGCGAGAAGGGGATCCCGGCCCGGCCGGCGGCGCGCGCACCAGCGTATTCGCCCTCGGTCTGCATCATCCGGGTGAACCCGGTGGGTGCGATGCCGAACGGCAGTTCCGAACGCCCGCCGAGGATCGTGCACGAGGTGTCGACCTTGGACACGTCACGCAGGATGGCCGGGTGGAACTCGATGTCGGCGAACGCCTGTCGCGCGCGTTCGATGGACAGCTCGGCCTCGGCCGATCCGTCGGTGTAGTCGAAGGCCGCCTTCGGGGTGCGGCGCTTGGCGATCGCGCGCAGGTCCTCGATGGTGAGGGCGGCGTCGAGACGGCGCTTCTTCGCGTCGAACTGGGGCTTCTTGAACTGCATCAGCGGCGCGAGGTCGCGCGGTTTGGGAACTCGACGCTTCATGGGAGAACTGCCTTGCATGGTCATGCCTTTCCTGTCCCCACCGCGGTCCGGGAGCGCGTGCCGCGGGAGTGTCGGGGTGCGTAGTGTTGCGGCGGGAACCTATCGGCGACGATAGACCTCATCGCCTCGAGGTCGCCATCGATCAGGCCGTGGGCGCGGGCGGTGATCAGCACGTTGCCCAGCGCGGTCGCTTCCACCGGACCGGCCTGCACCGGCAGACCCAGCCGGTCGGCGGTGAGTTGGCACAGCAGCCGGTTCTGCGAGCCGCCGCCGACGAGATGGACGGTCTCCACCGTCGTGCCGGACAGTTCGGCCGCTCGCGCCACCCCGTCGGCGAAGGCCGCCGCGAGGCTCTCGACGATCGCGCGCACCATCTCGGCGCGCGTCATCGGCGGACGCATGCCGCGCTCGTCGTACCAGTCGCGAATGCGTCCGGGCATGTCTCCCGGTGGGAGGAACCGGGCGTCGTCGGTGTCGAAGATCTCGACCGTCGCCGGCGCCTCGGCGGCCTGCGCGAGCAGTTCACCGAGATCGGCGCGATACCCTTCGCGCTGGTACTGGCGGACCGTCTCGCTGAGCAGCCACAGGCCCATCACGTTGTGCAGGTAGCGGATACGGCCGTCGGCGCCGACCTCGTTGGTGAAGTTGGCCTTCCACCCGTCGCGGGAGACGACCGGCTGCTCGAGTTCGACGCCGACCAGACCCCAGGTCCCGCACGAGATGTACGCCGACCGCGACGGGTCCATCGGGATGGCGGCGACCGCCGACGCGGTGTCGTGGGACGCGACCGCGGTGACGCGGGTCGACGTCGACAGTCCGAGGCGCTCGGCGACGTCGCCGAGCAACGGGCCCTGGTCGGTGCCGGTCTCCACGAGGTCGGGGAACAAGCCGACGGGCAATCCGAGACGCTCCATCATCGCGGTGTCCCACCGCCCGTTGATGCCGAGCAGTCCGGTGGTCGAGGCGTTGGTGCGTTCGGTGCCGCGCCGGCCCGTGAGCCAGTACGTGATGAGGTCGGGGATCAGCAGGGCGGTGTCGGCCTGATCGAGCAACCCGTCGGCCTTCTCGGTGGCCAATTGGTACACGGTGGTGAACGGCAGGAACTGTAAACCGTTGCGCACGTACAGGTCCGCGGGACCGAGTTCGGCGTGCACGGCGTCCACCCCAGCCGCGCTCCGGGTGTCCCGGTAGTGGTGCGGCAACCCGAGCATGCGGCCCTCCCGCAGGAGCGCGTAGTCCACCGCCCAGGAGTCCACCCCGATCCCGACCAGATCGTCGGACTGCCTGCCCGCCTCGGCGAGGCCGGCCGACGCGGCGCGGAACAGCGCCGGGACTTCCCAGTGCAGAGCGGACCTGCGCCCGTTCCAGATGTGGACCGGGTCGTTGGTGAACCGGGCGACCTGTTCGAGCTCGAGTCGTCCGCGCGAGACGTCGGCCAGCATGACCCGGCCGCTGGTCGCGCCCAGGTCGATCGCGGCGACCTGGGCGGACCGGGTGGATCGGCTCATCGCAGGAACGCGGCGGCGACGCCCGCGTCCACCGGCACGTGCAGGCCGGTGGTGTGCGAGAAGTCGGACGTGCAGAGTGCGAACGCGGCGTTGGCGATGTTCTCCGGCAGCACCTCGCGCTTGAGCAGGGTGCGCTGCGCGTAGAACTTGCCGAGATCCTTCTCCTCGACGCCGTAGACGGCAGCGCGCTTGGCGCCCCAGCCGCCGGCGAAGATCCCCGAACCACGCACCACGCCATCGGGATTGATGCCGTTGACCTTGACCCCGTGCTCGCCGAGCTCGGCGGCCAGGAGACGGACCTGATGGGCCTGGTCGGCCTTCGTCGCCGAGTAGGCGATGTTGTTCGGCCCGGCGAAGACCGAGTTCTTCGACGAGATGTACAGGATGTCGCCGCCGAGCTTCTGATCGATGAGGGCGCGTGCGGCGGCCTTGCTCACCAGGAACGAACCGCGGGCCATCACGTCGTGCTGGAGGTCCCAGTCGGCGGCGGTGGTGTCCAGCAACGACTTCGACAGCGACAGGCCGGCGTTGTTCACGACGAGGTCGATGCCGCCGAAGGCGAGCACCGTTGCGTCGATCGCGGACTGTACGGCCGCTTCGTCGGTGACGTCGGCGGCCACCCCGATGGCGACATCGGTCGAACCGATCTCCTCGGCGGCCGCCCGTGCCTTCTCGGCGTCGAGGTCGGCGATCACCACGCATGCACCTTCGGCGGCCAGACGCGTCGCGATGGCCTTGCCGATGCCGGATGCCGCCCCGGTGACCAGGGCGATGCGGGTCGCGAGCGGCTTGGGCTTCGGCATGCGGGCGAGCTTGGCCTCCTCGAGCAACCAGTACTCGATCCGGAACTTCTCCGACTCGTCGATCGGTGCGTAGGTCGAGATGGCCTCGGCGCCGCGCATCACGTTGATGGCGTTCAGGTAGAACTCGCCGGCGACACGTGCGGTCTGCTTGTCCTTGCCGAAGCTGAACATTCCGACGCCCGGGATCAGCACGATGGCCGGGTCGGCGCCGCGCATCGCGGGGCTGTCCGCGGTGGCGTGACGGTCGTAGTACGCGCGGTAGTCCTCGCGGTAGGCCTCGTGCAGTGCCGTGAGGCGCTCCTTGCACTCCTCGACGCTCGCGTCGGCCGGGAGGTCGAGGACCAGCGGCTTGACCTTGGTGCGCAGGAAGTGGTCCGGGCAACTGGTGCCGAGTGCGGCCAGGCGCGGATGCTCCTCTGCCGCCAGGAATTCGAGGACCGGGTCGACGTCGGTGAAGTGACCGACCTGCGGCTTGTCCATCGAGGCGAGGCCGCGGATGAACGCGGCGAGCGCCGCGGCCTTGGCCCGGCGTTCCTCGGCGGGCAATGCGCCGTAGCCGTCGATCGGGCCGCCGAAGGGTTGCGGCCGACCGTTGGCGGCGATGTACTCCTCGGCGGTGCGGATGATCTCCAGCGAATGTGCCTGCGCCTCATCGGAGGTGTCGCCCCAGGCGGTGATCCCGTGGCCGCCGAGGATGCAACCGATGGCCTGCGGGTTGTCCTTCTTGATCGCCGAGATGTCCAGCCCGAGCTGGAAACCCGGACGACGCCACGGCACCCACACGACGCGGTCACCGAAGATCTTGTGCGTCAAGACCTCGCCGTCGGCCGCGGTCGCGATGGCGATACCGGAGTCCGGGTGCAGGTGGTCGACGTGCGCGGCGTCGACGAGGCCGTGCATCGCGGTGTCGATCGACGGTGCGGCACCGCCCTTTCCGTGCAGGCAGTAATCGAAGGCGGCGACCATCTCGTCCTCACGGTCGAGGCCGGGATAGACGTCGACGAGCGCACGCATGCGATCGAGCCGGAGCACGGCCAGGCCCTTCTCGGTGAGGGTGCCGAGATCACCGCCGGAGCCCTTCACCCAGAGCAGTTCGACGTCTTCACCGGTGACCGGGTCGGTGTCGGAGCCCTTGGCGGAGGTGTTGCCGCCGGCGTAGTTGGTGTTCTTCGGATCCGATCCGAGTCGGTTGGACCGCTCGATGAGGGCGGCGACTGCGGGATTGGTCATTAGGGGTGATCTCCTCGGGAGTTCAGGGAACTGGGGCTGGGGGAGGGCTCAGGCGCCCCAGGACGACTGGGTACCGCCGACACGCTCGGCGACGATGCGCTCGTGGTATCCGGAGTCGACGTATGCGGCCATCGGGTCTGCGGGCAGGCCGCGACGGACACGACGCTCGGCGAGCATCGGACGGACGTCGGTGTAGAACGCGTCCATCACGATCGCGTTCGCGCCCAACACGTCTCCGGCGGCCTGTGCCTCGGTCAGCGCATCGGTGTCGACGAGTAGTGCGCGGGCCGTCATCTCCTCGACGTTCAGCACCGAACGGAGCTGGCCGGGGATCTTCTCCTCGACGTTGTGGCATTGATCGAGCATGAGAGCGACCGGCGACCCGGCGTCGAGCCCGCCGCCGCGGATCACCTCGAACAGGATCCGGAAGAGCTGGAACGGATCCGCGGCACCGACGATGAGGTCGTCATCGGCGTAGAAGCGCGAGTTGAAGTCGAAGGAACCCAGCTTTCCGAGGCGAAGCAGCTGCGCGACGATGAACTCGATGTTGGTTCCCGGCGCGTGATGGCCGGTGTCGAGGCAGACCATCGCCCGCTCGCCGAGCGCGGTCACATGGGCGTAGGAGGTGCCCCAGTCGGGGACGTCGGTGACATACGTCGCGGGCTCGAAGAACTTGTACTCCAACACGAGTCGCTGGTCGTCGCCGATGTGCTGGTAGATGGTCGCGAGCGACTCGGCGAGCCGGTCCTGGCGTCCGCGGATGTCGCCCTGTCCGGGGTAGTTGGTGCCGTCGGCCAGCCAGATCTTCAAATCGCGCGAACCGGTCGCGTTCATCACCTCGATGCAGGCGAGGTGATGGTCGATGGCCATCTGCCGCACCGTCTTGTCGGTGTGGGTCAGGCTGCCGAACTTGTAGGCGTCGTCCTGGAAGGTGTTGGAGTTGACGGTGCCCAGGCCGACGCCGAGATCCTTCGCGTAAGCGGCCAGGGCGGTGTAGTCGTCGACGGTGTCCCACGGGACGTGCAGGGCGACGGTGGGTGCCAGCCCGGTCAGCTCGTCGACCTTCGCGGCGTCGGCGATCTTCTCGTGGATGGTGCGGGGGGTGCCCGGGGTGCCGAACACCTTGAACCGGGTGCCGGAGTTGCCGAACGCCCAGGAGGGGAGCTCGATCTCGAGGTTGTCGAGGATCGTCTCGTCAAAGGTGGCCATGAAATTTCTTTCGGTTGGGATTCCCCGCCGCCGGCGTCGGGGTCAGCCGGCGGCGGGGAGGTCTGAGTGGAACATTCGAACTGGTGGAACGTTTCAATCGCGCACCGCGCGATCAGGCCGTGGTGTCAGGCCGGGGCCCGGTGTCCCGACTCCGCGGCCGGGTTGGTGCCCGGGGTCGGGTGCGCGGCGGATGCCGGTGTCTCGATGAGCTCGGGTGACAGCGGAGCGCCGTAGCGCTCGACCTCGATCTGCTGCAGCGTCTTGCCCTGGGTGTCCGGAGCCGCGATGGCGCCGATGATCAGCGCGACGGTGAGCAGTGCGACCAGCAGGATGCCGACCGTGGTGAGTCCGGTCGCCGCGAGCATGGTGGGGAAGAAGTAGCTCAACAGACCGGTTGCGGTGCGGACGGCGAAGAACATGACGCCCTGGGCGCTGGCCCGATAGGGCGTCGCGAACATCTCGCTGGCCCAGAGGCTGTAGAACGCTTGCGCGCCGATGCCCGAGGAGATGCCCCACAGGACCGCGAAGACGAGCATCGTGGCGACACCGCTGTCGGTGAAGGCGACCAGCACGATCCAGGCGACGATGCCCAATGCGGCGCCGAAGACGTACAGGGCGCGCTGGGAGACCCGGTCGGCATATCGCATGAAGCCGAAGTAGGTCGCGAGGACGGTGCATCCCCAGACCAGCACCTGCAGCAGGTTCTGCTGGACCGCGCTCTCGACGCCCGCGGTCTCGTAGACACGCGGCATGAAGATGCCGGCCTGTCCGGCCACGGTGTTCCAGAAGAGGTAGATGCCACCGAGCAGGAGTAGTGCGGTGATGTTGACCTTCTTGGAGAACAGGCCCTTGATTCCCCGGGCGCCGACGGAAGCGGTGAGCTCACGGGTCTCGTTGACCGCCTCGTCGGACCAGATCTTGGACTCCGCGAGCCCTTGGCGAATCCACCAGACGACCGCGGCGACGACGAAGAGGTGCAGGAAGATGATCCGCGAGCCGAGTAGGCCCATCGGGGCGAGCGCGGCCGCCAGTGCGAAGCCGATCAGGGGTCCGACCGACCAGGCGAGCTGGGCGGTGCCGACGTGTTTGGCGCGTTCGACCGATGGCGCCTCTTCGGCGATGTAGGTCCAGGACGCGGGTACGCCCGCGCCGACCGCGAGGCCGGTGATGATGAACGCCGCCAGCAGCATGGTGAAGTTGAGCGCGAAGGCGGCGAGCAACACGCCGGCCATGTAGACCAGCAGGTCGTAGGTGTAGATCGCCTTGCGGCCGTAGCGGTCGCACAGCGGTCCGCCGATGGCGGCGCCGACCGCCGCGCCGAACGCGTTGGCGCTCAGTGCGGCCAGCAGGCCGACGGCGAAGTTGCTGATGCCGAACTCGTCCTGCCAGAAGGTCAGGCTGGTGGCGATCGCGATGATCGAGCCGGCTTCGATGTAGTTCGACATGGCAACCGAGATGGTCGCCCGCCAGCCGGTGGTGGAGCGCGCTCCTACTTTCATGGGATTCCTAGCGTCGGAGATCAGTAGAGAGGGTCGGGATCGGAGGGGTCAAGCCGGGTTCGCTGATGTCGGTGTGCCCGTCAGTACGCGTCGTGTGTTCGATGTCGGTCAGTCGAGGTGGAAGTACTCGAGGAGTTCGGTACGGATGGTGTCGGGATTGGCGCAGTCGGCGTCTCCGCCGGTGGCCGGGAGGAAGTACTCGGACATGTGCGCCTGCCACCGGGCGTTGACGTCCGTTGCCTCCATGGCGGCGGCGGTCGTCGCGAAGTCGTCGGTCTCGAGGTAACCCACGACCATGCCGTCGTCCTTGCGGAGGAACAACGAGTAGTTGCGCCATCCGGTCTCGCGCAGGGCGTCGAGCATCTCCGGCCACACCTCCGTGTGGGCGTCGAGGTAGTCCTCGACGCGCTCCGGGCGGAGCTGGAGCACGAAGCAGACGCGCTGGGTATCGGGCATGGCTGCTCCTGACAAACGACGTGATGGGAAACGCAGACCGTCGAGAGAGGATCAACCCGGCGAATTAAAACGTTTCAATTTGTGATGGCAGCAACACTAAGAGCGGCCTGTGAGGATGTCAAGACCCGGTTCGCACAAAGCGCACCCCGCCGGAACGGGATCGGTCATGCTCTGTTCGTGCTGGAATTCGGGAAGACGCGCGGAGCAGATGTCGGGGGCAGGATCGCGATCGTGACCGGGGGCGGGTCCGGTATCGGGGCCGCGCTCACGCGCGCGCTGGTGACCCGGGGAGCCCACGTCACCTGCGCGGACATCGCCCTACCCGCGGCGCAGCGGGTGACGGACTCCTTGTCCGGTGGGCCGGGCACCGCACGGGCGGTGCAACTGGATGTGACGGATGCTGCCGCTGTGCAGCGGGTGGTCGACGAGGTCGTCGCCGAGTGGGGGCGCCTGGATCTGATGTTCAACAACGCAGGGATCACCTGGGGTGGTCCGACCGAGATGCTGACGCCGGAACAATGGGACGCGATCATCGACGTCAACATCCGGGGCGTCGTGCACGGGGTCGCGGCCGCGTACCCGGTGATGATCGAGCAGCGTTCCGGACACATCGTCAACACGGCGTCGATGGCCGGGCTCGTCGCCGCCGGACTGATCACGAGCTACGTGATGACCAAACATGCGGTCGTGGGGCTGTCGCTCGCACTACGGACCGAGGCTGCGGGCCGCGGGGTGAACGTGCTGGCGGTGTGTCCCTCGGCAGTGGAGACCCCGATCCTGGACAAGGGATCGGTCGGCGGATTCGTCGGTCGCTCTTATTATCTGGCGAGTCAGGGTTCGTCGACCGCGTACGACGCCGACCGCCTTGCCCGGGACACGCTCGCCGCCATCGAGCGGAATCAACCACTGCTGGTCGTCCCGCGTCGATCCCGGATCACCTGGCGCGTCCAGCGATTGGCGCCCGGCCTCACGAATCGGCTTGCCGCGCAATTCATCGATCGGCAACGCGCGGAGTTGCGGCCGGAGGGTTAACCGCCGGCGGTGCTGCTCAGGATGGCGATGATGACACCTGCCACGGTCAGTACACCGACGACCCAGGCCATCGTGATCGCGACCCGTCTGCGTCCGAACCGGGCCGCGTTGATTGCGATCCCGAGGCACACCAGGACCGCGATCGAGTACACCGAGATACCGAGGGTGAGCAGGGCGACGGAGGAGTCGGCGAGCAGGACAACCCGAGTGGACATGACACCGAGTACATCATCAGCGGGCTCGGGGGATGCACGCGGATCGAGACAGCCCAGTGGCGTGCCGGCTTTCCGTGACACTTCGTCTCGTGCTTTCGACGCAACGCGTTTGCAACGACGCAGGTAGCGGGATCAGGCGCAGAGGTCTGGCGGTGTTCTTGACGTGCTCCCGCGCAATTGGGATGTCGCCGTTGCGCACTGCGGAGTGAGTCGGGATGGGCGATCTGGCTATCGGTTCGGAACAAGCTCCCAACGACCTTGCTCCCAGGTGTAAGAATCCCTGATCCCTGAGTAATCGAAGGGCAGGGTGACAAAATCCTCGCCATTGTCGCGCCTCAGGTCATAGCGCACAGTTTTGCCGTTGACGATGAAGCGCAGCCGCAGGAACCACATGGTGGGTCGACTGGTGGTGTACGCGTGTACTCGGAAGACTTCGGTCGAACCTTGTGGTATTTCGAAGCGAAATGGCACGCGTGGGGCACTTGGGTCGTCACCGCGATGGCA
The DNA here is from genome assembly GCF_001456905.1 of Gordonia sp. SGD-V-85. Taxonomy (NCBI): domain Bacteria; kingdom Bacillati; phylum Actinomycetota; class Actinomycetes; order Mycobacteriales; family Gordoniaceae; genus Gordonia; species Gordonia sp. SGD-V-85. The sequence continues at coordinate 230,497 of NZ_LNQO01000004.1, read as the reverse complement.
TACAAGTGTTTCGTCATCGAGTGACACGAGGAGATAGTTACCCTCTAATGGCCCGCCCGCGGGCGGAGGGAGAATCGCTATGCCATCGACACTGCCGAAGCCGGGCCGCAAGACGGGTTTACCGCCCGTCAGGGCAACGGTCGCATTTTGAGCTTGTACTTCGAACTCGAACACGGTGTGCCCCAGCTCGATTCCCCTGTTCTCATTGATCCAATCAAAGGGCTTACTGTAGCTGGTCCGAGAACCTAGATCCCGCAGCTCGGTCAACTCGTCCGGCGTCCCTACGGGGAAGAAGAAGCGTTTGACCCTCATGTCACCGAAGGTGTCATAGTCCTCGTCGACGCTAACTGTGACTCGGGATCGACGCAGATAGGCCTGCGCCGCTTGTCCTGCCAATGCCGCTCCTGCTACCGGGTCCATTCACATATCCTCTCACTCCCGGCGTTTCTGCCGAGCCAAAATGTTGGCGTCCGAGTTCGGGTTGCGCCGACACTCGGCGACTGCGGGCCAGGCGTAGGTGTCGTCCGCCGCACGATTTTCCCTGCGGTAGCGGGCGGCCGCGAAAGGCGAACGGCATCGCTAAGCCTGCGCCACACGTTCGCGGAGATGCAACTTATGGAGGGGAGCACTTCATGTGGTCAGCCGGTGGATGGGTCGCAGCACCTTCACCCCACACACTCGACGCCTACGGTGACTGGATTCCTGAGGAAGGCGGCGGCGCACTGAACGATTTGCCCGATCCCTCCCAGCTGATTCCGCATGAGGCCCCCGAGTCGTCGGATGACGTTCCTCTATTCGGACGGTGAAGGTAAATGGGCGTAGTTGCTCGCGTACGTCAAGACACGTGGCGCGAGTAAAATGTAGGGCGGAACCGGAACCTTCCGTGTGAACCCTAGACCGGACTGCAACGCGTAAAGACCCTCTTTTCCTTCGAAACGGTCGACAAGGTCTTTCACAGTCGCGACATCGTCAGCGATATCGGGATACAGAATCGCATCCAGTTGGTCTTGTAGTTCAGCAATCTGAGGTTGGGCGGCCTTGATCATGTCCAAGACGCTAGGATCGTAGTCGATGGCCTCGAGTTCGGTGATCTTGATCCATTTTTCTCGTGCAGCCCTGTTGAATTTGATCATGTAATCACGGTCCATAAACACGTTCGCGGTGCTCTCGCCTTCTAGGCGAGCATTGAGTTCAATCTTGAAAGCATTAATGTCGCCATGAAGCAGGGCGTCACGCATTTTGATTAACCATCGGTAATCAAACGATGACACGAGCAGATCATCAAACAGATCGAGAGCTTGTTTCTCCTCTACGGTCTTGCGGCCGAACTGCTCGCGAACTGCGCGGATGGACTGATCTCTATGACTGTGGAGCGCGCTAGTGAAAGATATGAGCGCTGAACGGATTCGCCTTCGGCGCTCGTCGAAAGCATCTTGATCGGACAGTGAAATTCGCCGACTAGTGACATCGGAAATTACTGCAATAAGCAAATCGCAGAATCTCTCATTTTCATCAGAAATGTGCTGGAGAAGTTCGCTGTCAATCATGCGGCGGAGGCGCTCGTGTGCCGTGCGATACTCTGCGTCTTCATCTGCAGTGAATGAGCAGAGCTTTTTGAAGATGATAGCAGCATCGATACCCGGATCGGAATATCCCAACATTGCTCCGTACGGGTCGGAGGCGGCAGCTGCGTCGTCGTCAGCGTCCTGTTTTATCTGTTGCTCTCCCTGTTCCTGTATCTTATTGAACACCGACAGAGAATTGGTGATTATTTCGCGAATCTCATCTTCTGTCGGGAGCTTTGTAGATAGCCAGTTGCGAGCGCGCTGAGCGACTTCTTGTAGTGCGGTGCGCATTGAGTTCTGGACGTCGTTTCTCGTCATTCGGTCGCGGGCGTCTGGTGTGTTCGCGTAGTCCATTGCCGCGGAGGCCAAGACCTCCGCTTGAGCCCGCATTGTCTCCAGCACAATGACCATGGCCGCGCTCTGAGGCGGTGGCGCGGTTTCCCTGGAGATTAGGTCCCGCCACGCGTCCATGAAGTGTTCGCAGAAGTCAAATGGGCTGTCGCCGTCGAATTCGTCTAACTTGGCGATCAGTCCGTCTAACTTTCGTATCCAGTCTTCCAAACTGGTCTTGGCTTCATCGTCTTCCGGTGGCACACTTCGACTCCTGTCATGCTCGAACTTCGCGGCCTCGTCGTGGACAGCCTGTAAGCATCGCACGTACGCAACTCATTGCGTCTGACATCTGATCCCGCGTGTCGCGCTGATGCGGCAGCTTGGGTAGCACGGGGGTGGCACTGTAATCGTTCGGATGACGCGAGGGAACGGCAATAGTCAATCTACCTGCGGCGATGCGGTGCCCCCAGTCGGACTCGAACCGACACTGTGCCGATTTTAAGTCGCAAGATCACCGTCCGATGCAGTCCGTGACGGTCCGCCCCGTCGCTGCGACCTGCATCAATCATTCGGCATCGTCCACGACTGAACGCAGATGTGTCACTGAGATGTGTCACTCACGTGTCACGAAATCCCGGCGGACGAACCCGGAAGGATCGTCATCGGATGAACCCCCTGGGAGGTGTACACCCGGCCGGAGGTGTACACCCGGTGCGAGTTGTACATCCCGCGGTGTACAACCCTCGGGTCGTCCGCGAAAACGGCACCTACCGGCGGAGGGGCCGCGACCTGCGGTTCGTGGTGATCCTGAGGCCCCTTCCCCTCGCGGTGGGACGTCCCGACGAGGGTGGGACGTCCCACCGCGAGGCTGGGTCAGGCGGCGGCGGTCGCGATCTTCACGACGCCGAGCGGGGCGAACACGTCGACTCCGAACCGGCCCTCGCAGCGGGCGCGGACCTGGTTCTTGGTGAAGTCGTCGCCGGTGTTCTCCGACCACTTCAGTTCGATCCCGGCGGAGTCGGTGGAGACCGACAGCGCGGTGGTGTCGAACAGCAGTCCCGTCTTGGTCGGCAGGGCGAGCGACACGACGACCGGGACGCCCCAGAGTTTCTGGTTGACGCGGTCGACGGGGAGGCCGCGGTAGGCGATCGCACCGGCCGAGGTTGCCGCGGCGATCTCCAACGCTTCCCAATCATCAGGCCTCACAACGAACACCGAGGCCGTGTGGCCGGCGGTCTCGAGTGCGGTGACGGCTTTGCGGGTCGAGGACAGGACGTCGGTGGCGAACGCCTGGGTCTGGATGCCGCTGGTGTTGAGCAGACCTCGCAGGTTCGGTGTGGTGCCGTTGCCGCCGAGGACCTGCGCCTCGACTGCGCGCCGCAGACCGTAGAGCAGTTCGGTTTCGACGAACCGTCCGAGGCTCGTGGCGTCGGCGAGGAGGTACTTGTCGACGGTCTCGGACAGGTGGGCGATGACGTGGAGTCCACCGTCGACCGGGGTGAGGCCGTATTCGCTGGTCGGCTTCACGCCGCCGGCGGCGACCGGTGCGGCCGCGTTGGTGCGGGTCGTCTGCCGCAGGTACCGGTAGGTCGGTGTGGATCGGACGGTGACCGGTAGCGCGTCGAGCAGTGAGGTCGCGACCTGGCCGAGCGCGATCGGGTCCTCCTGCAGCGGCACCTGTGTGGCGAGCTCACCGGCCGGCAGCAACGCCTTGCGGCCGCCGAGCGCGTCGCCGAGCATCCGTCCGGCGGCGTCGCGGGCCACTGCCTTGATCTGGGTGCCGGTAAACGCCAGGCGCTTCTCGCCGCCACCATCGTCGGGTGTGGCGCCGAGCGCGTCGATCGCAGAGAGCAGTCCTTCCGACTGGAGCGCTTCGGCGATCTGAGTGTCGAGGCTCTTCACCTCGTCGATGAACTTCTGCACTTCGGCGGCCTGCTCGGCGGTCAGCTCGACGCCGTCGGCCTTGGCCTTCTCGATGATGGCGTGGGCGGCCTGGTAGGCGGCGGCACGCTTCTGACGGAGATTCATTGTGTGACAACCCCTTTCAAAAGGGCATGGCAAGGGAAAGTGTGGGGTGCGGCGTTCGGGGGCGGGCGGGTTGGAAGCTGGCCGATCCGGGCGGGCCACGTTTGTGGCCCCTCGGTGGCGGGCGACCGTGTACCGATGGCCGATCCGATCACGCTGCGGGCCGGGTGTCGTTCGGCAGTCGGGGGACCCTGGCACTGACCCAGCGCCCGGTAGCGAGCCGGACCTGGCGGCGGTCGATCCGCGCCGACTGCCGAAACCTGACAGCCGAATTGCAGTGAGTCCGTCGTGAACTCAAGGTCGGAGTCTACTCCGGGTCGCCGCGGTTGGGGGTATCTCGCTCCCGCGCGGCGACGTCGGCGGCGGCGAAGACCCATCGGCGGACCTGTTCAGTCACGAACGACTTCGCTTCCGGGCGTGGGTCGCCGCCGGACTCGTATTCGGTGATGGTGCGGTGGAGGCGGACGACGAGTGCGAGCGTCACATCGCCGAGGACACCGTCGGCTTCGGCAACGCGGAGGATCTCGAGGACCCGGTCGTGGTCGTCGGAATCCCATGCTTCGACAGCTTGTGCGGCCGTCAGGGCGGCGTCGGGGTTGGTGGGGTTCACGGGTGCTCCTTAGTTGCTGGGTGGTGGATTGGGTTGGGGTGGTGTCGTGCTGGCGCTCAGCGCCACCGAGGCGGGTTAGATCGGCTGCAGCCACTCGGGATACCCGACGCCGCTCAAATCGGTACGCGTCCTCGTCCAGGGCGGCGTCGATGCATCCGGTGCAGGTCCATCCCCAGCGCGAGCCTTTCCAGGTCCGGCACGGGCCGTTGCAGGCTCGGCAGACGCCGGGTGTGCCGTTCGGGCGGTTGCGGGGATGGGTCGGTGGGGTCACTGGGTCTCCTGTTCTTCGACGGCGTCGACGAGATCGTCGGCGAGAGTGAGGGCTTCGTGATCAGACAGTGAGACGAGCAGTGCGCCGATACGGACCTGGACCGGCCGGTCGGCGTCAACTCGGCGGACTCGGGCGGGCGCGGTGAGACCGTGGACCCTCACCGATGGACCTCCCGATGAGCGCCGCACGCCGCACCGGGTTCAGCGACGCGCGCACGACACGGCCGTCCCGATGCGGTGGGCCGGCCACACCGCAGCACGACGGCCGCTACCCGGTCGCGGAGATCGTCGGGCAGCGGCCCGAGCCGCTCGTGTGGCGGTGCCTCGACGGCCCCATGGTCAACGTCGCGATGATCATCGACGTCGGCGAGATGGTGGCGGGCAACTATCCACGCCTGCCGCTGACCGTCCCGGTCGACAGTTTCGGCGATCGTGTAGCCATCCAGGCCGACGTCGGCGAGACCGATCTCGGTGGGCGGGTCGATGATCAGATCGCAGTCGCGGTCTCGATCGCTGGGCGGTGGTGTCGTCATGGCCGTGACGGACCTCCTCGGCGTCCGACCGAACGGTCGCGATCAACCCGCATCCGCTCGGAGTAGACGGGCACCGCTCGGCGCGGCTGCGGCTTGGGCGGTGCCGGTCGTCGTGGGGGCTCGGCGCAGTCCTCGCACCTGTCGCCGGTGTGTGCGGCGGGCAGTTCGATCGTGCAGTCGACGCATCGGCGGGGACGGTTTTCCATGGCTGGTTTCGCTCTCTTCGCCGTCGCGAGGATGTCCATGACGCGAGGCGTTGTCGGCTCGATTTGTGCGTCGGTGGGGGGTCCATCGTTGTTTTCGGGTCCATCGTCGTTGACCTGCGGTTTTGGGGGTCCATCGTTGAACGCTGGACCTACCGATGGACCCTCGTTTTCGCAGGTCAGAGACGATGGACCGGGGTGGACCCCGATGGACCCCCCTGAGAGCCGATAACGGGTGCCTTTCGACACCGCGATCTCAACCACCGCGCCCTCGGAGACGAGTTCGGTCAGGGCGGGGGTGAGCGCGTCGCGCCAGTCGGATCGGGCACGCATCCGGAGGTCTCGCGTGGCGAGTTCTCCGTCCTTCTCCAGCCACCTCAGGATCGCGGCGCGGGCTCGTTGAACCTTGCGGGCGGCGATCACTTCGTCACGGTCGGCGGCGGCCAGTGCACGGGCCTCGTTAACCTTGCGGGCCACCGCTTGGGCTTCGCGTTCGATGCGGGCTCGGGTGTGATCCGACACCCTCATGAGCACACCCGCGAGGTCCCAGTCCTCGACTGTGATGGTGTGCATGCGGCCGTCGAGGACCATCATCGCGGCCGCGACCTTGGCGCGGGTGAGCATCTGGTGACCGTCGAGAGGGTTGATGTCGGGGTCATCGCGCAGCTTGCGCAGATGGTGTTCTTCCATCGCCTGGACGGCCTCAGTCGGCAGGGTGAGACGGACTTCCCTGTCGGCGGGGACCAGAGTGCGGGATACCGTCCACCGCTCAGGTTCCGCCGGCCGGATGTCGGGGGCGTCGGGATCCGCGACGGGCAGCCAGAGGAACCGTTGCGCGGTGCCGGCGAGGTCGGACAGCAGCGGTGCGGCACGTTCGGGTTGCACTCCGACCGACAGCACGGCGCGGTAGGAGTGCGCCGGGACGATGAGGCGGGTGTGTTTCTGCGCGTTGGCACCGCCGATCGACTCGCCGGAGTAGAGCTGTCGCAGCGCCGACATGATCGTCGCGCCCTGGCGGGAACCGAGGGCGGCGAGACCGTCGACCTCCGAGGCGGTGAACATTGCTCGGTTGGTGTCGCGGTGGCCGTCGCCGTCGACAGCGAAGGTGCGCGCCAGGCCCTCACCCGACCCCACCGGCAACTCGGGCAGCAGCGGGAGGTTCGTGGCGTCGCGGGCGGCGGCCTCGGTCGCCCCTTTGCCGTGCCCGGAACGTCCGACGAACGCGACGAACGTGTTCAGCGACGCGACACCGCCGATCGTGGGTGGCAGGACCACGGTGGGGTCGAGCGATCCGTTGGCGCGCAGAATCAGCGACCCGAGCAGCGCCCACGGCCCGACCATCCGCGCGCGGGCGAACGCGAGGATGTGAGTCAGGACGGGCCGACTCTCCCAGAAGGTCTCGGCGTCGGTCGTCATGCGGTTCTCCGTTTCAGATCTGGGTGTTCGCGGTGGAAGTCATCGCGTTCTCGGATTCGTCGGGCCACCTGGGCCCAGTCCCTTGCTTGGGCGACGGCAATGCTCGCTCGTTTGAGGGCGTCTCTCTGCCAATTGATTTCGGCGATCTCTTCCTCAAGGACCCATCGGGATCCAGCGATGACGAGCGCCGCCAACTTGGCGGGGTCGTCGTCGTGGAGCTGGCACCATTCGGGTGTGCCGGCGACCGGCAGGCCGGTGTGGGTGACGTCGGCCAGGACGCGGTGCACGTAAGCGCGCACCGCGTCCCAGTCGACATGGCCGGACATCTAGTCGGTGCCCGCCAGATCGCACGCCGCGGTAGTTCCCTGCACGAGACGTGGAGCCTCGTCGTGGGTCACGGCGTTCCGGCGACCGCTCGAGTACTGCTCCGACGTCGAATCCCGGTGGCTGGGGTCGGCGGTCTGGACGACCAACGCGTAGTCGGCGTGCGCGGCGGCGTGGCCCGGTTCGTGCCGGTCTGCGACAACCCAGAACTCCGAGCACCACGAACCGACGGGACGGTTCTTGCACCTGCGGATTCGGCGCCACCGTTCGACTCGGCACTGTGCGGCTCCTCCCCGCCAATACTCTTCGGCGAGGCCGGCGACGACGCGGAGTTGCCGTGCGGTCAGGTGCTTCTCGGCGACGACCAGCACGCGGCCGTCGTCCCACACCTTGATCCAGCAGGCCGATTTCCAGAGGCGTCCGTCGCGGAACCGGAACACCGGTTCGTCGCCGTCGACGCGGATCTGCACGAAGTCACGGATCGCGTCGAACGGGGTGGTTCTGACCAGCCGGGTGTGCCAGTCGTCGTGGTTCATGCGACCACCGCCGTCTGCAAGGTGATGGCGCCGCGGTCGACGTCGAGTGCCAGGTCGGCGAGGTCGAGCAGATCGGAAACGTCCTCGGGCTCGATGGCGGCGAGCGCGTCGTGCAGGATGTCACGCACGAGGTCGTCGTCGGCGGCCAGCGGCGTTACCGATCGAATGACGGGGCGTGCGGTCTGTCGGGTGCGACGGGTACTCTTCATCAGTAGTTCTCGCTCTCTTGGTGGGGGTTGGAAACTCTGGCTCCGGACGGTGTTGGCGCACCGCCGGGGCCGCTTTCATCTCCGGACCGGTCGGCCCGGGAGTCTTGAGTGTTTCGGTGCAGCTCGTCGGCGAGGTCCTTCACCGCGAACGTCAGGGAGCGCAGATGGTCTCGGCGCGGGTCCTGCTTCGGTGTCTCGACCAGCACGTCATGTAGCAGGTCGGCGGCCTGGTCGAGCATCCGTAGACGCACGCGAACATCGAGGACCTCGTCCTCCTCTGGTGACGGCGTGCCCCCGGACGGACCGAAGCCTCCCGATCGCTCGACCGCGGCCATCATGCGGTCGGCCATCCCCTCGTCGGGAACGCCCATCTCGATGTTCGAGCTGTCGACCGGAGTCGGTGTGACCCGCTCGGACGGCCGGGTGAACCGGGCGGGGCCTTCGAACTCCTCCGCACCGAGACCCGCGTCGGCAGCTTCGGTGAACGGATAATCGATCAGTCATTCCGCTTCCTCGTCTTCGTCGTCGAAATCGTCGGTCTCCCGGTAGGCGGGCAGTTCGAGCAGCCACGAGGCGAGCATCTTCGAGTTGGGGTGCCGCGATAGCTCGGCGTGGTCGTCATCGGTCGGCTCGTCGAGCAGGCGAAGGACCACGCCCCTAGTCGGAGCGTCCAGGGACTCGAACGTTTCGAGGTCGATCTCCTGGTTTGGCCAATCGGGACGCGTCATGCCGCGCCGCCGCGGGTAGACGCGCCTTCAGCCTCGGCCTCGAGGGCGGCAATGTACTCGGCGAGGAAGCGGCGGGTGGTGTATCGGCGACGCCCCACCTTCACGGTCTTCAGGGCATTCGAGCTGATGAGTTGGTAGACGGTCGTCCGGCTCGCGTTGAGTGCGTTCTGGATGTCGGGGACCTTCAGGAGTTCGGATCGATCCTCGGGTGTGGACATGGGGCGGAATCCTCTCGATTCGTAGCAACTACGAACAATGGTGGCGTTCGTCGTAGTGATTACTCGTTCTACACTGTGCGTGGTCGTTACGCAAGGCTTGGCGTAGTCTGCGTGTCCATGACGACGTGGAGTGAGGACCTGGTGTCCCGGGTCGCAGGTGCGATCAAACGTAAGCGCGAGAGTTCGACGCCGAAGGTCACCGCGACGCAACTCGCCGAAAGGACTGCCGCGCTTGGACTTCCGATATCGCGGTCGGTCATCTCGGACCTCGAGACTGGTCGGAAGCGGAGCCTCGACGTCGCCGAGCTGATCGTGTTGGCCGCAGCGCTGCGTGTGCCGCCTATCCAGTTGCTCTATCCCGACATCCCGGACAAGCACGTGGACGTGGTGCCGGGATATGGTGTCGAATCCGCACGAGCCGCCGCGTGGTTCGCCGGACTCTCCGGATTGAGCCATGTACCAACGGATTTCACTCTCACGAGTGCGGTGGATGAACGACGCCGACTGAGGAACGCGCAGACTCGCGAGGTCCTCGACGCGCTCAGCTCGGAGGATGGACGTTGGGCGGAGATCGAACGCCGCTACCACGACCGGATCGAGACTCTCACCGACCAGATCCGCCGTCTCGGCGGAAAGATCTACGAAAGCTGAGAATCATGGCGCGACAACAACTCCCGCCGCAGATCCGGAAACTGTCTGTCACGAACCGGCGTACCGGAAAGGTCGAGACGCGGTACGAGGTGCGGACCGAGGTCGGCGTCGGCGACGCCCGCCGACAGGTGAAGCGCCGATTCCGCACCGAACGTGAGGCCCGGGACGAGCTGGCGACGTTGCAGGCGTCGGTCGCGGCCGGCACGTACGTGCATGCGTCGAAGCTGACGACGTCGATGGCGATCGACAACTGGCTCGCCGCGAAGCACTCGCTCAAGCCGTCGACCCTACGCGGACACACGGGTGCACTCAGTGTGGTGAAGGACGAGCTCGGGGACACGCTCGTGCAGCGGCTCACGAAACGCGACATCGACGACCTCGTCGGGCGGCTGCGGGCCGGTCAGGTCGAGGGTCGCAAGGTGTGGTCACCGCGGTCCGTGAACTACATGCTCTCGCTGCTCACGGCCGTGCTCGACGATCAAGAGCAACAGGGCCACGTCGTCCGCAACGTCGCCCGCCTGGTCGACCGCGTGCCCGGAGAGCGCGCCGAGATGAAAACCCTCACGCAGCAAAACATGTTCCGGATCCTCGATCACGAATGCCGGGACCGTCACGTGTGGACGCTCGCGCTGTACGGGCTGCGCCGCGGCGAGATCGCCGGCCTCCGGTGGGACAACGTCGACCTGAAGGCGAAGACAGTGACGATCTCCGAGAACCGCGTCGCGGTCGGAGACCAGATCGTATCCGGGACGCCGAAGTCGATGAGGTCGCGACGGACGCTGCCGATGCCCGCCGAGGTCGTCGAGGTACTGAAGGCCGCACGCAAACGTCAGCTCGAGGAACGGATGGCCCTGGGCGAGGCGTACGGGCCGGGCGAGTACGTCGCGTGTGACGAGGCGGGGCAGCCCTACCACCCGAACCTCCTCACATTCCGGTGGGGAAAGCTGCTCGACGAGCTGAGGATCGAACGAGTGCGTCTGCACGACGCGCGGCACTCGTGCGCGACGCTGATGCACCTGCGTGGTGTCCCGATCGCTGTCATCGCCGCGTGGATGGGTCACGCCTCAGCCGCGTTCACGATGGCGACCTACGCGCACAGCCACGACGACGCACTGCGGGTCGCGGCGACGAGTTTCGGTCGAGATGTGTCAATCAGTGTCAGCGAGACCGGCTCGGACGGTACGAAATAGCCTCTGACCAGTGCCCCCAGCGGGACTCGAACCCGCACTGTGCCGATTTTAAGTCGGCTGCCTCTGCCAATTGGGCTATGGGGGCGAAGGGTCCGCTCGACGACGGTCCCCACGGTGAGCATAGTCAGCCGCGGCAGCGTGTCCGAATTCGTCCGGCGTTGCCACCGACAGACGTCAACTCGACCGCCAGACTTCGATCGAGGTCTGGCAGTCGAGTCGACGTCTGGGAGTCAGCCGTCCTTGACCGGCCCAGTCGCCGGGGTGATCATGGGGCATGGACGCGGCAGCGGTGACCGGGGCACGCAATTGGGAGGCCGTCCGAGAGCGGCATCCCGCCATCGTCGAGCGCCTCGAGGCGGGTCTGACGCAGGGTGATCCGCTCGCCGACGCGGTGATCGTCGAGGCCAGAGAACGCGGAATCTCTTTCTCCACACTGGTCGCGCTCTTGGAAGAGCACACCTCCGCCGAGGAGGAGACCGATGTCGAACACCTCGAGATGCCCGCCTCGATGACGCATCTGTTGCAGGTCGCGAGCACCCCACCTCCGTGGTTCGATCCGGCCTGGGCGGAGGCCGGCGCCCGCGCCTGGTGGCGGTTCGGGACGTTGCAGTCGTCGACGCTGTATCAATCGCTGATCTACGGATTCAAGGCGCAGGGGTTCGTCCGTCCGCTGGTGGCCACCGGCCGGCTGGGATCGGGGACACGTGATCGGGTCGAGTCGACGGCCCGCTGGGTCGCCGAGGCGACCACGCCCGGATCGATGCTCCCGGGCCGTCCCGGTTGGGCTGCGACGCTTCGTATTCGGCTGCTACACGCCTACATCCGCGACGTCCTGCGGCACCCGCCCGGCGGCGATCCGACGGACGACGCCGGGGCCTGGGACGAAGGGGAGTGGGGCGCACCCATCAACCAGACGTATGCCGTGATGACCATCTCGTGCGGCTTCCTGGCTCTCCCTCTCGTCGTCGCACGGGATTTCGGGATCCACTACAGCAGTGCGGAATGTGAGGCGATCACACATCTGTGGCGCTGGATCGGCTGGGTCATCGGGGTCGACGACGACCTCCTGCCGCCGAGTTACGAGTCGTCGAGCGAATTGTTCCGTATCGCAGGCGAATTCGAGCTGCAGCCCGACGATTCGTCGAAGGTGCTGATCAAGGCGCTGCTTCGCGAGGGGTACGACCTTCCGCGCGTCGTGCACGGGGCCGCGCCGATTCCGGTGCCGGGGTTGCTGGTCTCCGCGGTGGATGCGATCACCAGACCCCTGCTCATGTCGTCGTTCTCGGCCATCAGCACCAGATGGGTCGAGCGCCCGGTCGCCCGGCGGATGGGTCTGCGCCGGACGCCGTTGCACCATCTCGTCGACGTCGCACGGCCCGCCGTCAGGCTGCGCGAGATCGCGCGGGCGACCGGACTGCTCGGATCGGAGTCGACGGTGATCGAGCGCGAACTGCGAACGGTCCGACGCGGACTCGGCATGCCGCACGTCCCTGAATCGTCCTTGACCGCCTAAATTACTGCTGATAACTTAACGCCGTAAAGTCGACCGACGCGACAGGGGTCCGCATGCTGGTCAGATTGACACGGCTGGTCATATCCATGCCCAAACGAGTGCTGCTGGGTGCACTCATCCTGCTGGTGGTGTGCGGCGCGTACGGCGCCACCGCGGCCGAACATCTGCTGGCCGGAGGGTACAGCGATCCGAACTCGGGGTCGGCGCGGGCGGAGAGAACGCTCGACGAGACGTTCAACCGCGGCGGGGTCCAGGTCGTGCTCAAACTGGACGGTCCCGACGGAGTCGACGTCTCCCGCGACCCGACGGCCCGGGCGGTCGGTGAGGACATCGTCGCCGACCTGAATCGCAATCAGTACGTGCAGGACCAGATTTTGTCGGTGTGGGCCAATCCGGCGCTCGACTCCGCGCTCGTCAGTCGCGACCGGACGTCGACGCTGATCATCGCCTCGCTCGACGGTGGCGAGGATTCGGCGCCGGGGCACGCCGAGGAGATCGCCGCGGCCCTGGCCGGTGACCGCGACGGGATCACCGTGCAGGTCGGCGGTCAAGGAATGGTCTTCGCACAGGTCAACGATCAGACCGCGTCCGATCTCCTCGTCGCCGAGGCCATCGCGATCCCGATCACGTTCATCGTGTTGATCTTCATCTTCGGCGGATTGCTCGCCGCGGCCGTCCCGGTCGGCATCGGCATCGTCTCGATCATCCTCACCTTCGCGCTGCTCCGGGCGATCGGATCGGTCACCGACGTCTCGGTCTTCGCGCTCAACCTCACCACCGCACTGGGTCTCGCGCTCGCGATCGACTACACGCTGCTGATCCTGACGCGCTACCGGGAAGAGGTCGGACACGGTCTGAGCCGGCCCGACGCGATCGTCCGGACCCTGGCCACGGCCGGGCGGACGGTCGCCTTCTCCGCGGTGACCGTCGCCCTGTCGCTCAGCGCGCTCGTGCTGTTCCCGCAGTACTTCCTGCGCAGCTTCGCCTTCGCGGGTCTCGGCGTCGTGGTCGTGGCCGCGGTGTCGGCGCTCGTGCTCACGCCGGCCGTGCTCATGCTCCTCGGTGATTCCATCGACGCGTTCGATGCCCGGAAGCCACTCCGGCGCCTGCTTCGGCTGCCGCCGGCGCGGCCCGTCGAACCCGAGGACACCTGGTGGTATCGGCTCGTCCAGTGGGTGCTGCGCCACGCCTTGCCGGTCGCCGCGGTCGTCACGGTTTTCCTACTGGTACTCGGTGCGCCGTTCCTGTCGATGAAGCTGGGGTTCCCCGACGACCGGGTGCTCCCCGAGTCGGCGAGCGCCCACGCGATCCAGCAGGAGATCCGAGACGACTACGAGGACGACCTGTCCGCAGCGGTCACCGTCGTCGTGCGGGGGCCGGTGGACGATGCGGCCCTGGCCGACTACACCCGCGCCCTGTCGGGGGTCGGAGATGTCAACTCCGCAGGGTCGTCGGCCGGGACGTTCGTCCGGGGTGCGCCGGCCGCACCCGGCAGCCCGGACGACACCCGGGGCGACGTACACGTCCTGCAGGTGTCGACCGACCGCGACCCGATGAGCGAGTCGGGGATCGCCCAGCTCGACGAGCTGCGGGCGGTGCCGCCGCCGGCGGGAACGGAGACCCTGTTCAGCGGGCTCGCCGCCGCCACCGACGACACCGTCGGGTCGATCTACGCGCATCTGCCGTGGGTGCTCGGACTGATCGCGATCGCGACGTTCGTGCTGCTGTTCCTGTTCACCGGGAGCGTCGTGTTGCCGCTGAAGGCGCTCGTCCTCAACATCCTGTCGCTGTCGGCGACGTTCGGCGCGATGGTCTGGTTCTTCCAGGAAGGGCACCTCGGAGGTTTGGGGACCACCGCGACGGGCACCCTCAGCGCGACCATGCCGGTGCTGCTGTTCTGCGTGGCGTTCGGCCTGTCGATGGACTACGAGGTGTTCCTGTTGGGACGGATCCGCGAGGAGTGGTTGCGATCGGACCGGACGCGGGGGGCCAGCGACCATGCCGTGGCCCTGGGCTTGGCCCGGACCGGCCGGGTCATCACGGCCGCGGCCCTGCTGATGAGCATCGTCTTCGCCGCCATCGCGGCGTCGGAGGTCTCGTTCATGCGGATGTTCGGGGTCGGTCTCACCCTGGCGGTCCTGATGGACGCGACGATCATCCGCATGTTCCTCGTCCCCGCCTTCATGCGGCTGGCCGGGCGGGCGAACTGGTGGGCGCCGGGTCCGCTGCGACGGCTACATGATCGGATCGGGTTGTCCGAGGAGGCCCCGGAGGTCGGGCGTCCCGAGAAAGCGGCGCCGGACACCGCGCCGACGAGGGTCTGACACCGAATACGTCATGGCGACGGATGAACGGCGGCGGGACAGGTGCAGGAGTGCAGTGACGACACGTAGACGAGCGAGATCACCGCGCGGGTCCGGAGAGAACCTCGCGGAGGAGATCATCGAGGCGGCCGGCGAGCTGCTGGTGGAGAACGGTGACGACACCGCGATGTCGATCCGTGCGGTCGCCAACCGGGTCGGTGTCACACCGCCGTCGATCTACCTGCACTTCGCCGACAAGGAGGCCTTGCTCGACGCCGTATGCGCGCGCTATTTCGAGCGCCTCGACGACGAGATGGCCGCCGCGTCCGAGGGCGTCGACGACGCCTTCCGGCGCGCACTCAACCAGGGGATGGCGTACGTACGCTTCGCCGTCGCCACCCCGGTGCTCTACCGGGTGGCGTTCGGCAAGCCCACCTCCGCGGGGCATCCGTCGAAGGTCGACGAGGTACTCGCCGCCAGTGCGTACTCGCGGTTCGCCGGAACCGTCACCGAGCTGGCCGACGAAGGGGTGTTCGATCACGCCGAGATCGCCGACATCGTTCTCGAGTTCTGGGCCGCCGCCCACGGGATCGCGTCGCTGATGCTCGCCAAACCGGGTCTCGCCTGGGGGGACGACTTCGCGCGTGCGGAAGCCATGCTCACCGCCATGTGCCTGGGCCGGGCCTCGCTCGCGACCGACGGCGGTATCGATCAGACCGCAGTGGGCCGCCGGTTGAGGTCGCTGCGCGACCGGGTGAACTGACCCGGTGGCGGGTGTCTGACGACAGAAGGGTCAAGAGTCGGTAAAGTCGACGTCGACTCGGTCGTTGCGAGCTCTCGTCAGGGAACTCTCAGAAACGGCCCGACGTTGAGACGGCAGACATCCGTACCGATGAAGGAGCGCTTCGTGCGAGAAAGCAGCAATCCGGTGATGCGCGGCGTGGTCCGCGACAATCAATCCGGATACGCGGGTTTCGGGGCCGGCATGGCCGGCGCCGGCGCCGCGGCCAACCAGTTCGGTCAGGCCACTGACCCCTACACCCAGCCGGCACCGCCGGCCACTCGTCAGCTCACGATCGACGACGTCGTCACCAAGACCGCGATCACTCTCGGAGTGCTGACGCTGGCCGCCGCCGCCACGTACTTCGCGATCAGCAGCCGCGCCACCGAGGCCGCCCAGGCAGCTCTCGCCACGCCGCTGATGCTGGTCGGCGCCATCGCCGGTCTCGTGCTCGTCCTCGTGGCGAGCTTCGGTCGCAAGCAGGACAACCCGGCCATCGTGCTGGCCTACGCCGCGTTCGAGGGCCTCTTCGTCGGTGCCATCTCGTTCGTGTTCGCGAACTGGGCGGTCGCCGGCGACACCTCGGCCGGTGCGCTGATCGGACAGGCAGTCCTCGGCACCTTCGGTGTGTTCTTCGGCATGCTGTTCGTGTACAAGGTCGGCGCCATCCGCGTGACGCCGCGCTTCACCCGCATGCTGTTCGCCGGCATGATCGGTGTCCTGGTCCTGATGCTCGGCAACCTGGTCATCGGTCTGTTCACCGGTGAGGCCGGAGTCCTGCGCGACGGTGGCCCGATCGCCATCATCTTCTCGCTGGTCTGCATCGCCCTCGCCGCGTTCAGCTTCCTGCTGGACTTCGACGCCGCGGATCGCCTGATCCGCGCCGGCGCACCCGACCGGGCCGCCTGGGGCGTGGCACTCGGCCTGACCGTCACCCTGGTCTGGCTGTACGTCGAGATCCTGCGTCTGCTGACCTACTTCAACTCCGACTAGTCAGTCATGTGACAGTGGCCCCGCACCTCGGCAGGTGCGGGGCCACTGTCGCGTCAGGGTCGGTTGGCGACAAAGTGTGCCACCCGGTGCGTTTGCGGGAACAACCCCATCACCGCGGTTCTACCGTGCGGACATGGTGTTCTTTCTGATCCAGCTGGCGCTGATGATCATCGGCGCCGTCGTACACATACTGGTGGACCGATCGACGCGACGACGCACCGTCGGCCGCGCAGCCGAACTCGTGCTGCTCTGGATACTCGTCCCCGGCGGCGCATTCGGCATCCTCGCCGGGGTCGGCCACGTCGGCCCGAACGCCCCCGAGATCGCCGAGGGCATCGGGCCGGACTTCATCCCGTCCATGTTCCAGTGGGAGCTGGGGTGGAACGACATCGCCGTGGGCGTGCTCGGCGTGCTCTGCTACCGGGTGCGCAATCGTGGCGGATGGCTCGACGCCGCCGTGTGGGCACTGGCGATCAGCTACGGGGGAGACCTCGCCGGTCACATCTCGCAGTACTACATCCACGACAACACCGCGACGAACAACGTCTGGGCGATCCCCGCCGAGATCTACATCGTCGGTGCCGTCGTCATCGCCTGGTTCGTGTACCGGCGAACGACCCCCCGCAGCGTCGCGGTCCTGGGACCGAACGCGGCGAGGGGTGTCGACGAGACGGAGACGGCCTCGCTCAGCTGAGGCGCTCCAGCACTGATCAGCTGAGGCGCTCGAGGACCATGGCCATGCCCTGACCGCCACCCACGCACATCGACTCGATGCCGAAGGTCTTGTCGCGGGTCTGCAGGTTGTTGAGCAGGGTGGTGGTGATGCGGGCGCCGGTCATCCCGAACGGGTGACCCAGGGCGATGGCGCCGCCGGACACGTTGAGCTTGTCGTGGTCGATGCCGAGATCACGGGCCGAACCGAGGACCTGCACGGCGAAGGCCTCGTTGATCTCGACGAGGTCGATGTCCGACAGCGACATCCCCGAGACCCGCAGCACCTTTCGGATCGCCTCGATCGGACCGAGCCCCATGATCTCCGGCGACAGGCCGGTGGCCGCGGTGGCGACAACGCGCGCCAGCGGGGTGAGGCCCAGTTCCTTCGCCTTGGTGTCGCTCATGATGACCAGCGCCGCGGCGCCGTCGTTGAGTGGGCACGCGTTACCCGCGGTGATCGTGCCGTCCGGGCGGAAGACCGGCTTGAGCTGCGAGATCTTCTCGTAGGTCGTGCCCGCGCGGGGGCCGTCGTCGGTGGTGACCAGCGAGCCGTCGGGCAGGGTGACCGGGTCGATCTCCCGCTCGAAGAAACCGGACTTGATGGCTTCCTCGGCGCGGTTCTGGCTCAGCACGCCCCACTTGTCCTGGTCCTCGCGCGAGATGCCGGTGAACGAGGCGACGTTCTCGGCGGTCTGGCCCATCGCGATGTACACGTCCGGGATGACCCCGTCCTTGCGCGGATCGTGCCAGATGCCGGCGTCACCGGCGGCCGCCTTCTCCGTGCGGGCCATCGCGTCGTCGAACAGCGGGTTCTTGGAATTCGGTGCGCCGTCGGCGCCGCCGGAGATGCCGAAGCTCGACACGCTCTCGACACCACCGGAGATGAGGACGTCGGCCTCGCCGGCCTTGATGGCATGCAGCGCCATCCGGGTGGTCTGCAACGACGACGAGCAGTAGCGGTTCACCGTGACGCCGGGGATGTGGTCATGACCCAGCTCGACCGCGATGACCCGGGCGATGTTGTAACCGCCCTGTCCGCCGGGCTGGCCGATGCCCCAGTGGATGTCCTCGATCAGCGCCGGGTCGAGCTCCGGCACCTTGGCGAGCGCGGCTTCGACCATCTGGCGCGACAGGTCGTCGGGTCGGATGTCTTTGAGGGATCCCTTGGCGGCGCGGCCGATCGGGGAACGGGCGTGGGCGACGATGACGGCTTCAGGCATACCTCGAAACTACCGCACCAAGCATCTGCTTGGTCGCGAGGCCGGTCAGCCCGGGTCGTGGCTGGTCACCGACGTGTCAGACGTCTCCTGAGACGTGTGACGAACCGTGTTTCTTCGACGGCCTCGGACACCTTCGGCGGTTCGGGCAGCGGCGTCGGACCCCACTCGCCGATCGAGGCGAGCACCTCGGGCACCAGGATGTCGGCGGCCAGCTCATACCCCGCGGCCGACGGGTGGAATCGATCGGGCGACAGCATGTGCTCGGGGCGCGCGAGGAACTCCTCGGTCAGCAGGTCGGCCAATGGGACCGGCCGCCCCCCGGCGGCCCGGACCGCCGATCGCTGCGCCGCCGCCAGCGTGAGTCCCCAGCGTCGCAACACCATTCGCAGGGGCTGGGGGATCGCGGTCACCACGCCGAAATCCGGGCAGGTGCCGACGACGACCTTCGCGCCCTCGTCGACGAGTGCGTGGACGGCATCTCCGAGCCGGCGCGCCGACGGGAGCGGACTGTTGCGGGCGGTGACGTCGTTGGCGCCGACGAGGATGACGGCCACGTCGGGTCGCTCGTGATGGACGAACATCGCCTCGATCTGGGCCGCGAGCCCCTTCGAGGTCGCGCCGACGATGGCCTTGTTGGCGTAGCGGACCACCCGATCGGTCTCCGCGGCCACGCGGCGGGCGATCTGGACTCCTGGCGTCTCGTCCGCGGTCTCGGCACCCAGTCCGGCCGCGGTCGAGTCCCCGAACACCACGAGATACAGGTCGTACACGGTGTCCCGGGTGAAACGTGCGCTGGTGCCGTCGGGGCGGTACACGCCGTCGCCGTCCGGGGCGTTGTCGGTACGGTGCGGGATCACCACGCGGGCCTCGGCGGCCTGACTGTTCAACAGGTTGTAGGCGGCCCAGCCGGCGCCGGCCGCGCCCGCGGTCGCAACCGCTGTCGCGCCGACGTCGCGCACGATCCTGGCGGGGACGATTCCTCGACGACTCGAACCGGACACGAGTGCCAGTTTAGGCGTTCAGCGGGATCTGCTGACTGGGGCAGCGGCCGGGTGTCGCTGTTCGCGGTGGCTCTGGGACCATGGACACATGCGCATCGCCAATCACGTCGTCGACCTGGTGGGCAACACCCCGCTGGTCAAGCTGAACTCGGTGACCTCACCCGGATCGGGCCTGGTCGCCGCCAAGGTCGAGTACCTCAATCCCGGTGGCAGCAGCAAGGACCGCATCGCCGTGCGGATGATCGACGCGGCGGAGGCCTCGGGTGAACTGAAGCC
This sequence comes from Gordonia sp. SGD-V-85, assembly GCF_001456905.1. Classification (NCBI taxonomy): domain Bacteria; kingdom Bacillati; phylum Actinomycetota; class Actinomycetes; order Mycobacteriales; family Gordoniaceae; genus Gordonia; species Gordonia sp. SGD-V-85. The sequence continues at coordinate 210,885 of NZ_LNQO01000004.1, read as the reverse complement.
GGGCGGGACCATCGTGGAACCGACGTCGGGAAACACCGGCGTCGGCCTGGCGCTCGTCGCCCAGCAGCGCGGCTACAAGTGCGTGTTCGTGTGCCCGGACAAGGTCGGTGAGGACAAGCGCAACGTCCTGCGCGCCTACGGTGCCGAGGTCGTCGTCTGCCCGACCGCGGTGGAGCCGTCCCACCCGGACAGCTACTACAGCGTCTCCGACCGCCTGGTCACCGAGATCGACGGTGCGTGGAAGCCCAACCAGTACGCGAACCCGGCCGGTCCGCAGAGTCACTACGAGACCACCGGTCCCGAGATCTGGGCCGACACCGACGGCAAGGTGACGCACTTCGTGGCCGGCGTCGGCACCGGCGGCACCATCACCGGCACCGGCCGGTACCTCAAGGAGGTGTCCGGCGGCTCGGTGAAGATCGTCGGCGTCGACCCTGAGGGGTCGGTGTACTCCGGCGGGACCGGGCGCCCCTACCTCGTCGAGGGTGTCGGGGAGGACTTCTGGCCGTCGGCCTACGACCCGGACATCCCCGACGAGATCATCGCGGTCTCCGACGCCGACTCGTTCGACATGACCCGGCGTCTCGCCCGCGAGGAAGGGCTGCTCGTCGGCGGCTCGTGCGGGATGGCGGTGGTCGCGGCCCTGCAGGTCGCCGAACGCGAGGGACCCGACGCCGTCGTCGTCGTACTGCTGCCCGACGGTGGCCGCGGCTACATGGCCAAGATCTTCAACGACCAGTGGATGAGCAGCTACGGCTTCCTGCGGACGCCGCTGGACGCCAACACCAAGGAATCCCTCGTCGGAGATGTGTTGCGCGGCAAGACCGGCGCCCTGCCCGACCTCGTGCACACCCACCCGCAGGAGACCCTGCGCGACGCGATCGAGATCCTGCGCGAGTACGGCGTCTCGCAGATGCCGGTCGTCGGCGCCGAGCCACCGGTGATGGCCGGCGAGGTCGCGGGTGCGGTCACCGAGCGCGACCTGCTCAGCGCGGTCTTCGAAGGTCGTGCCAGCCTCGCCGACCCGGTGTCGGCACACATGGGAGAGCCGTTCCCGCTCATCGGTTCCGGCGAACCGGTGTCGGCGGCCACCAAGGCGCTCGGCGACTGCGACGCGCTGATGGTCGTCGAGGACGGCAAGCCCATCGGCGTGATCACGCGCCACGACCTGCTCGCCTTCGTGTCGAGCCACCCGATCGTCGGATAGGAGCATCACCGTGAGTGAACGACGCAGTGCCGCGGATTCGGTTCGCTGGCAAGGCTTCTCGACCCGCGCCATCCACGCCGGCTACGATCCGGATCCGCAGACCGGGGCGGTGAACGTCCCGATCTACGCCAGTTCGACCTTCGCCCAGGACGGCGTCGGCGGACTGCGCGACGGCTTCGAGTACGCGCGCACCGGCAACCCGACCCGACGCGCCCTCGAAGCCAATCTCGCTGCGCTCGAGAGCGGCACCTACGGACGGGCTTTCGCTTCCGGTATGGCCGCCACCGACTGCGTTCTGCGTTCGACGCTGCGGCCGGGCGATCATCTGGTGATCCCCAACGACGCCTACGGCGGCACCTTCCGGCTCATCGACAAGGTGTTCAGCCAGTGGGGCATCACCTACTCGGTGGCCCCGGTGTCCGACGTCGCCGCGGTGCGCGACGCCATCCGGCCGGAGACCAAGCTGGTCTGGACCGAGACGCCGACCAACCCGCTGCTCAACGTCGGCGACATCGAGACCCTCGCCGCCGTCGCGCACGAGGCCGGCGCGAAGCTCGTGGTCGACAACACCTTCGCCTCGCCGTACCTGCAGCAGCCGCTCGTCCTGGGCGCCGACGTGGTGCTCCACTCCACGACCAAATACCTGGGCGGGCACTCGGATGTCGTCGGCGGCGCACTGGTCACCGACAGCGAGGAGCTCGACGAGGCGTTCGCGTTCCTGCAGAACGGCGCCGGGGCGGTCCCCGGACCGTTCGACGGGTTCCTCACCCTGCGCGGCATCAAGACCCTCGGCGTCCGGATGGACCGGCACTGCGACAACGCGGAGAAGGTCGTCGACTATCTGAGCGGCCACGACAAGATCGACGCCGTCCTGTACCCGGGCTTGGAGAACCATCCGGGCCACGAGGTCGCGGGCAAACAGATGAAGCGCTACGGCGGCATGGTGTCGGTGCTGGTCAAGGGCGGGCTCGACGCCGCCAAGGAGTTCTGCGCCCGCACCGAGGTGTTCACGCTCGCCGAATCGCTCGGCGGCATCGAGTCGCTGATCGAACACCCCGGTGCGATGACGCACGCCTCGACGGCCGGATCGCTCCTCGAGGTCCCCGCCAACCTCGTCCGGCTCTCGGTCGGTATCGAGGACATCGACGACCTCCTCGGGGACCTGGAGAACGCGCTGCGCTGAGGAGTCGGGTGGGCGTCAGACCCGCGCCTCGAGGAGCAGGTTCGACGCAGTGGTCGCCGCGACACGCGCCGAGGTCAGACCGGCCGCCCGGAAGGTGTCGAGCAGTCGAGTGGGGCCGGCCTGGGCGCCCAGCGAGGTCGTGCCGTCGGCGATGCTGTGCGGTACGCAGAGGTATGAGCTACCCGAATAGAACAGCAGTGCAACGGGATTGGTCAGATTCTCGGCCAGTGTGTCGTGCGCCAGCGGTTCGACGGCGATCACCTGACCGCCGGGACGCAGTGACGACCGTGCGTGTGCGAGCGCACCCACCGGATCGCCGAAGTCGTGCAGGGCGTCGAAGATCATGATCGCGTCGTGGTCGCCGGCGTACGACTGGGCCGTGGCCACCTCGAAGCGGACCCGGTCGTCGACCCCGGCCGCATGGGCGGCTGCGGTGGCGCGCCGGACGGACTCCTCGTGGCTGTCTACGCCGACGAACGTGGAGTTCGGGAAGGCCTCGGCGAGCAGGATCGTGGGGACCCCGTACCCGCACCCGACGTCGAGAACGCGGATGCCGTCGGTGAGGCGCTGTCCGAGGCCGTCGATCGCCGGAACCCACTCGCTGAGCAACGACGCGCGGTAGATCGTGCCGTAGAACCGTTCGACGCCGGAGAACAGCCGGGAATCGTGGGCGTGCCAGGGCACGCCGTCGCCGGTCGCGTACGCATGCGCGAGCTGGTCGACCGAGGACCACACCGCGGCAGCGACCTCGAAGCCGGCCACGATCGCCGCCGGACTGTTGTCCTCGGCGAGCACCATCGCGTGCTCGGCGGGGAACACGAACACCTCTGGGCCATTCGCGGCGTCATCGCCGGCGTCGTGGAGCAGGACGTATCCGGCCGCGGCCTGCACGCACAACCATTCGTGCACATACCGTTCGGCGAGTCCCGAGCGTTCGGCGAGCTCGGCGCTCGTCGCCGAACCGAGTTGCGCCAGAGCCCGCCACAGTCCCAGGCGGTCGCCGAGGTAGGTGCTGATCGAGTGATAGGCATGGGTGAGATCGGCGCTCACCTGGCCGGCGAAGGCCTCGACCCGAGCGAAGTCGGTCGCGGTGCCGGAACCGGCGGCGTGTGTGGTGGTCATGGGATGAACCTCTCGTGTGCGATGTCGTAACCACGCCGGGCGGCGTGTGCACCGAGCGTGCGCCGGCGTCCTGTCGCGGCGCTGTCATGACCGGACCGTGACCCGCTGGGCGGTGAGCCGATGGTGACAGCCCCGTGACAGCGGGCTCGGAGACCGTCGACGCATGAGAACAACACAGATCAGCGACCTGGGCACCGTGATGTCCATCTGGGCTCACCCCGATGACGAGACCTACCTCGCCGGCGGCGTGATGGCCGCCGTCCGCGACGCGGGTGGGCGCGTGGTGTGCGTGACCGCGACCCGCGGCGAAGCGGCCGACGAGAATGCCACCGCCGCAGAGCGTTCGGAGCTCGCCCTGGTCCGGACCGGCGAGCTTGAGAAGGCTTTTATCGAGCTCGGCATCCAGGAGCACCACTGGTTGGACCTACCCGACGGTTCACTGGCGGCGATCGACGAGAGCGGCCCGGTCGGACGCATCACCGCCCTCCTCGACGACGTGTCACCCGACACCGTCCTGACCTTCGGTCCCGACGGCGTGACCGGGCACCCCGACCACCGCACCGTCAACCGGTGGGTCCGCCTCGCCGTCGACCGTTCGTCGACCTGCCCGCGAATCCTTCACCCGGTGGGCACCGGGCGGGGGATCGAGTTCGACCTCGCCCGTGAGTTCGACATGTGGGCGCTGGGCGGGCCGCGCCAGTGTCCGAAGGAGATGGTCGCGTTGCGAATCGATCTCGACGGGGCCGAACTGGACCGTAAGGTGCGAGCCCTGCTGGCTCAGCGCTCGCAGACCGCGGACCTGGCCGCGGCGATCGGCCTCGAGCGATATCGAACATGGGTGTCGGTGGAGACCTACGCTCATCCTGCATAGGCCGTCGGAGAACAGAGAGCGACGATCGGGATGGTGGTGCGCGAAACCGAAGACGGGCACGTGTCGCCCGCGGTCGAGGTCGGCCTGCTGGGTGCACTGAGGTTGCGGGTCGACGGTGCCGAGGTCGCGGTCCCCGGGGAACGACGACGCGCCCTGCTCGCGCTGTTGACCGTCGCCGGCCGGCACGGCATGGGTATCGGGCGGCTCGTCGACGCGCTGTGGGGCGACGATCTGCCGCGGGAACCGATTGCCGCACTGCACAATCTGGTGTCCCGGCTGCGACGCCATCTCGGCCGACACGCCGATCTGTTGGAACGACGCCCCGACGGCTACCGGCTCCGGGTGTCCGTCGTCGATGTGACGATCGTGCGCGACCTGCTCGCATCCGCCGCCGACACGCCCGATCCCGCCGAGCGTCTCCGTCTGACCGTCCGGGCCCGCGAACTCTGGCGCGGCGAGCCGCTCGGCGAGTTCGCCGGCATCCCGGACCTGGACACCGAACGCGTTGCGTTGGAGGACCTCCACAATCGGCTCGCCGACACCCACGTCGAAGCGCTGGTGGAGTGCCGCGACCCGAGCGCGACCGCGACAGCGAGGGCCGGTGTCGCGTCCGCGCCGCTCCGCGAGAGTTCGGCACGACTGCTCATCCGCGCACTCGCCGCCGACGGGCGTGTCGGCGACGCGATGGCGGTCGCGATGGAGTTCCGCGACCGGTTGCGCGAGCGGACGGGTCTCGATCCGAGCCCGGCCCTCGCGTCGCTCGAGCAGCGGGTGGCGGCGGGCTCCGAATACGGGCAGGCCGAGACGAATCCGGGGCCCGGCGTGACGTCGCGGCGTCGACCTGCTGCGCCGGCCGGGCCTCTGGTGGGGAGGGAGCGAGAACGCGCCGAGATCATCCGGCTGTTGTCGGCGCATCGGGTCGTGACCCTGACCGGTACGGGCGGCGTCGGCAAGACCAGTCTCGCGCTCGACGTCGCCGCCGACCCCGCGGTGTTCCCCGGGTACGGCGTTGCCGTCGTCAACCTCGCCGCGGTCGCGCGAGCCGACCGCGTCCTCCCGTCGGTGGTGTCCACCCTGGGTCTCGAGGTCGGGGTGGGTGCTTCCGTGGACGCGATCGCGCGCGCCGTCGACGGGTCGCTCCTGCTCGTCCTCGACAACTGCGAACATGTGTTGTCGTCCTGCCGCGAATTGGTCGCGGCGATCGTCGAACTGGCTCCTGCAGTGCGGATCCTGGCCACCTCCCGAGTCGTGCTCTCACTCTCCGCCGAGTACGTCCTGCGTCTGCAGCCCCTGACCTTTCCCACCCGCGTCGACGACGTCGACGCGGTCGTTCGGCAGCCTGCAGTGCGCGCGTTCGTCGAGCACGCGCTGCGACGCAATCCGACCTTCGCGGTGTCGAGTCGTGAGCTCACGGACCTCGTCGACGTCGTGCGCCGTGTCGACGGGCTCCCGCTCGGCATCGAGCTGGCGGCGCGTCAGGCCGCCGTGATGCCGATGTCGGCCGTGGCCCGAATGCTCGATGGTGCACTCGATCTCGCGACGGGAACCGGAGCCGACGACCAGCGGCGGCTGACGCTCCGCAGCAGCATCGACATGTCATTCCGACGGCTGAGCGTGGTCGATCAAGCCGTACTCGCCGCCCTCGCACCGTTTCCCGGCGGTGTGTCGCTGCGCACGTTCGAATCCGTCGCACTGAGCGTCGAAGCGGAGGTCGTCGGCGCAGCGGGCATCGGCACGCGAGGTGACGGCGGGCTCGACCCGGTGGAGACCCTGCACCGTCTGATCGACAGCTCGTTGCTCGTCGCCGACGCGTCGGGCGGCAGATACCGTCTCGTGCATCTCATCCGCACCCATCTGCTTGATCACCTCGACCGTGCGGGCGTGCTCGCCGCGGCCGAGGACCGGTTCCTCGACGAATGTGTCGCAACGGTGCGGGACATCGGCGACGAGTGGCTCGGCGTCGCGGAGTTCGAGGCGAATGAGCGTCTCCATGCCGAGATGGACAACCTGCGGTCGGCGCGGGACCTGGCACTGGCGCGCGGACGCGTCGACGTACTCGTGGCGATCACGACATCGCTGTCGCTGATCAGCACATGGCGCAACCTCAACGAATTGTGGACGTGGGCCGTCGAATCGGCGCGTTCGGCGTGGCTCGATGGTCATCCCGATCGCGCCGAGATGCTGTCCGCGGCGGCCGAGGCCGCGCGGCTCGTCGGCGAGTTCGACCTCGCCGTCGACTTCGCGACCTCCGCCCTACGTCCCGATGCCTCCGGGGCACCACCGGATCCGGATGCGCCCGCGTTGGTCGGCGCGCGGGCGGCCAGGGCGGCGGTCGCGCACTTCCGTGGCGACTTCGCGGTGGCGGTACGGGAATGGACCCGCTGCGGCACACACCCGTCCCTGGGGTCGGCGTTCCTCGCGTCTGCGGCGCTCGCCGCGTCGTACTCCGGTGACTCTAGCGGGGCTGCCCGGCTGTTGGCCGAGGCCCGGTCGACGCTGGACCCGTCGGCGGGGCCGTCGCAGCACGCCTTCCTCGACTACGTCCACGGCGAGCTGCTGTCCGCGCACGACCCGTCCAGCGCGCTCGCCCTCTACGAACGCGCCCACGAACGGGCCGCCGGCGTCGGGGCGACGTTCATCGTCGGGGTCGCTCGTGTCGGCGCGGCGGCGTGTCTCGTCCGCGTCGGCGATGTAGCGCGTGCCGCGGAGGCCTACGTCGTCCTGCTCGGGGCATGGCGCGACAGCGGTCAGCCGACGCAGCTGTGGACCACGGCGCGCGACGCCGCCGCACTGCTGCGCGTCCGGGGCCGGATCGACGTGGCCGACCTGCTCGTCGAGTGTGCCGATCTCGACCCCGCCGCGGCCTTCGACACACGCAGAGGTGCCGCGGACCGTGCTTTCGGGGACCTGGTGCACGCCGACAACACGGTCCACGCCGACACCGAAGTCGTGCTCGACCGGGCGATGCGCGAACTCCGAGAGATCAGGGAGTCGACGTCATCGGACGACCGCGGGAGCTCGGCGGCGCGATGACGTCTCCTCGGGTGGCTCCTGCAGGGCGGAGATGGCCGATACTGGTCGCATGCTGCTGACTGCCGACGACGTCGACCGCGCGACCGACGAGCTTGCGTCCGTGATCCGGCGGACCCCGACGATCGCGTCGCGGGTGGTGTCCGAGCGGAGCGGTGCGCAGGTGTGGCTCAAGTGCGAGAACCTGCAACGCACCGGATCTTTCAAGCCACGCGGCGCGTACCTGCGTATCTCGCGGTTGTCGGCGGGGGAACGTGCCCGTGGGGTCGTCGCGGCCAGTGCGGGCAATCATGCGCAGGGAGTCGCCTGGGCGGCATCGGAACTGGGGATCGCCTCACGGGTCTACATGCCGGTCGGAGCCGCGCTGCCGAAGATCGCCGCGACGAAAGCCTATGGCGCAGAGGTGGTGCTCGCCGGATCGACCGTCGACGAGGCGCTCGTCGAGGCGCAGCGTCATGCCGGTACGACGGGCGCGGCTCTGATCCACCCGTTCGATCATCTCGACATCGTTGCCGGACAGTCGACGGTCGGCGTCGAGATCCTGGAGCAGATCCCGGACGTGTCAACGATTCTCGTGCCACTCGGCGGCGGTGGGCTGCTCGCCGGCGTCGCCGCGGCGGCGCGTCTGCGACGACCGGAGGTCGAGGTGATCGGCGTGCAGGCGGCGCAGGCCGCGGCCTGGCCGACATCACTCGCCGAGGAGCGACCGACGCCGGTCGCGGCGATGAACACCATGGCCGACGGCATCGCCGTCGCGACACCCGGGAAGGTCCCGTTCGCGCACGTCTCCGAGTTCGTCGACCGGATCGTCACGGTCAGCGAGGAAGAGTTGAGCACCGCGCTGCTGCTCATGCTGGAGCGGGCGAAGCTGGTGGTCGAGCCTGCCGGGGCCGCGGCGGTGGCGGCGGCGGTGAGCGGTCGGCTCGCGCTGTCCGGGACCGTGTGCGTCGTGTTGTCCGGCGGCAACATCGACCCGCTGCTGCTGCGCCATGTGACGACCCACGGCCTGACCGCCGCCGGACGATTCCTGACCGTGACCGCGACCGTCTCCGACCGGCCCGGTGGACTGGTCGCACTGCTGGAACTGCTCCGCGACCTCGGCGCGAGTGTGCTCGACGTCGTCCATTCCCGCGTCGCCGACGATTTGTATCTCGGCGAGGTGCAGGTGACCGTCAGTGTCGAGACCCGCGGACACGACCACCAGCACGACGTCCGGCGGGCCCTCGCCGACGCGGGGTTCCTGCGGGACTGAGGGCGAACGTCGGCGCTAACCTGTCTGGGTGGCTGCCGACGGACCCGCCCTGATCGGTGTGCTGGGCCCGATCGCGGTCGGCGCGTGCCCGGTGGGCGCCGAGAGCCCCGATCGGCTCGTCGCGGTGCCGGGGCTGCGGGCCCGACGCCTGCTCGTGTCGCTCGCCCTCGCCGACGGGCGCGTGATCTCGGCGGACCGCCTCATCGACCACGTCTGGGCTGACGATCCGCCGCGTTCGCCGCACAGTGCGTTGCACACCCAGGTGTCCCGGCTGCGCAAGCTCCTGCCCGAGGGGGTTCTGGAGGGCACCGAGAACGGTTATCGACTGCGCAACAGCCGCACCGACCTCGACGTGGTCGACACGCTGCTCGCCGAAGGCGGCCGGGATGCCCACGACCGGGCCCGGCAGTGGTGGCGCGGCGTGCCCGGAGACGATCTCGGGGACGGGTCCCCGGTGACGGTGACACTGTCCGCACGCATTCGACGTACCCAGGACGCGCTCGACGGTGCGCAGCTGACGGCCTCGCTCGCCGAGGGTGACTTCGCGACCGCGCGATCCATCGCCGAACAACGCTGCGCGCGAGACCCGTTCGACGAGCCGGCACACACCGCCCTGATGCGGGCGCTCGCCGGGGAAGGCCGCGCCGCCGACGCGCTCGTGGTGTTCGACCGGCTCCGACGGCGGTTGTCGACCGAGCTGGGGACGGACCCGGGTACCGAGATGGCGCGGGTCCACGCCGAGATCCTCACCGCGACATCACCACCTGAGATCAGCGCGCCACGGCCGGTGCGTGCCGTCGGATTGCGCTCGCCCACCACCGAACTCATCGGACGCGGTGCCGACCTCGACGCCGTGGCGAGCATGCTCGACACCGGGCGCGTGGTGACCGTGCTCGGTCCCGGCGGCGTCGGCAAGACGCGGATCGCGACCGAGATCGGCCATCGGCTGCATGCGGCGGGCGCCCCGGTCTACTTCGTGTCGCTCGCCTCGGTGCGGTCCGGCGAGGACGTGATCCCGGCGATCGCCGCGACGCTCGGGGTCGGCGAATCCGATCTCTCCGCAACCGGCCGTCCCCGCATGACCCCCGGAGACCTGACCGCACGTCTCGAGGACGCGCTGCGCGAGCGGGCGTCGGTGGTGATCCTCGACAACTGCGAGCAGATCATCGGCGCGTGCGCCCGGATCGTCGCCGAACTCACCGCGGCCGTGCCCGGCGTCCGCGTCCTGTCCACCAGCCGAACGCCGCTGGCCATCGTCGGCGAGCAGGTGCATCAGCTACCCGTACTTGCGGCGGTGGACGTGAATTCATCTGCGGTGCAATTGTTCCGGACCCGCGCTCGGGCTGTGCGTCCCGACGCGGAGCTGCCCGCGGGGCGCGTCGTCGAGCTGTGCCGCCACCTCGACGGACTGCCGCTGGCCATCGAGCTGGCGGCGGCCCGGATCCGGACGATGACGGTCGAGGAGATCGCCGACCGCCTGGGGGAGAAGTTCGCGCTCCTGCGGTCCGCCGACCGCACGACGCCGGATCGCCATCGCACCCTCTACGCGGTGATCGAGTGGAGCTGGGAACTGCTCGACGACGCCGGCCGGGCAGCGCTGGTGCAGCTGTGCCGCTTTCCCGGTGGGTTCAGCCGATCGGCTGCCCGGGCGGTGACCGGGGCCTCCGGGACGGTTCTCGACGACACCCTCGAGAGTCTGACCAACCAGTCGCTGCTGTCGGTCGTGGAGACCGACGGTTCGGTCCGTTTCCGCATGCTGGAGATGGTTCGTGAGTTCGGCGAGACCCGGATGGCCGCCGACCTGGCGGCCCGGGTCGAGTCGCAAATGCGTGGCTGGGCCATCGAATTCGTTTCCCGTATGCGCGACCTGGCCGAGAACGGCGACCACCCCGCCGGTGCCGGCGGTTTGGCCCGGGAGGCCGACAACCTGACCTGGATTCTCCGGTCGGCCTGCGAGTCCGCGGTCGTGGCGCCCACCGACGACATCGTCGCGGTACTCACGACGCTGTACCCGGCACTGGCGTATCACTGGACGGTTCGTGGTCTGCACGGGGAGACGCGCGCGTGGGGCGCGCGGGTCCTGATGGCGTTACCGCGCCCACCCGCGGCACCCGACGACGCCCTGCGCGAGAACTGGGAGGTGACCGCCATCGTCGGTGCGGTGCACGGCATGATGACGGGCGAACTCCGAGTGCAGGCCACCGCCCGGTTCCTCTTGCGCTCGCTCCATCGTGCCCACCTCACATTCCACCGGGCGAGCGAGTTCCTGTCGGCCGTGGCGCTGGCCTCGACGTCGACGGGCGCGTACCGGATCATCTGCGAGGCGGCCGAGACCGCGGTCGACGACGAGGTCCGGGCACTGGCCCTGACGCTACGGTCACATCTCCGAGAGAATCGCGGGCTGGTCGGTCCGGCACTCCGGGACTCGACGGCTTCCGGCCGATGGCTCGCGGGCAGCCGCTACGCCTCGTGGTTCCAGGGCATGCGGCAGTCGAGCACGGGCGGTCTGTACGGACAGCAGGGCAGGTATTCCGAAGCCGCGGCGACCTATCGAGCCGGAATCGACTTGCTGGCACCACTGGGCGCCGTCGAAGACGTCCGCCAGATCAGGACCATGCTGGTCCTCACCTTGCTCGCCGGCGACTTCCCGGACGACGCGCGTCGCGAACTCCACGTGATCACCGACGACTGGGACCTCGAGGCCGAGGACCCACAGGGCAATCCGGAGGTGATCGGGCCCGCTCTGCTGGGTGTTGCCGAACTCGCCTTCGCAGACGGCGCGTCGAATCCGGAGGTGGCCGCGGGTTTTCTGCGCGCCGCACGGGTCATGCTGCGGGAACACCCCTTCGGCGTCGCCGACCCCGCGGTGCTCATGGTGGTGTCCGCCGCCGTCGCGGGCCTCGTCCGCAGCGGAGATGTCGACGCCGCGTGGGAGCTGGTTCCGGAAATGGTGAAGGGACTCGACGACATGACGTTCGGTCCGGGGTGGCAGGACCTGCCGCAGGCGGGCACGGTGGCATCGGCCTTCACCGTGCTGTGGAACGCCGGCCGCCCCACGGATTCCGTCGGCCGACGCCTCGTCGAGTTGGCGGTGAGTCTGCCCGGACGACGAGACTGCCCGTCGCTGGACTGGGCATGGCACTGGACACAGGAGCAGGCCGGAAAGGACGGGGTGGCGCGACACCCTGCGGTGCCGCGCCACGTGGCCGTCGAGGAGCTGCAGCGACTACTGCACGATCAGGCGTTTCGCATATAGGCCCGCACGGCGAGTGGTGCGAACACCGCGGTGATCACCGCGGCGCCGATCAGGGCCCACACGACGTGGATTCCGGCGTGACCGGAGTTCGTCAGTTCGCGGACCGCCGTGACCAGATGGCTGACCGGGTTGACGTTCACGAAGCCCTGCAGCCAACCGGGCATGCTGTCGACCGGGACGAAGGCATTCGACATGAAGGTCAGGGGGAACATGATCATCATCGAGATGCCCTGCACGGCTGATGCTTTGCTCATGAGGCAGCCCATGAGTGCGAAGATCCACGAGACCGCGAAGCTGCACACGATGATGAGTGCGGCCGAGGCGATGACACCGAGAACATCGGGGCGCCAGCCCATCAGCACGCCCATCACGACGGTCAGTACGGTGGCGATGGAGTAGCGGATGACGTCGGCGAGCAGGGCGCCGGCGAGTGGGCTGATCCGGGCGATCGGTAGCGAACGGAACCGGTCGAAGACGCCCTTGTCCATGTCCTCCCGCAACTGGGTGCCGGTGACGATGGAGGTCATGATCACGGTCTGCACGAGGATGCCCGGAATGATCACCGGGAGATAGGCTTCCACGTTGCCGCTGATCGCGCCGCCGAAGATGTAGGTGAACATCAGCGTGAAGATGATCGGCTGGAAGGTGACGTCGAAGAGCTGTTCGGGGTTGTGCCGGATCTTGAGCACACCGCGGTAGGCCATGCTGAAGGACTGCCGGAACGACTCGGCAAGGCTGATGGAGGTCTTGACCTGCGCGCGTGCGGCGCGGGTTGTGATCGAGGTCGACGGGGGATTGTCGAGGGTCGTGGTCATGAACGGGCCTCCTGGGTGGTGTCGGAAGAATCTGTGTCGGATGGCCGGTGCCCGGGTGCGCCGGTGTCGGCGTCGGATTCCGCGGGCCTACCGGTGATGGTGAGGAACACCTCGTCGAGGCTCGGCTTCTGCACGGTGATCTCTTCGACGCCGATCCCGTTCTCGCGCAGTGCGATCAGGACGTCGGGCACAAGCTCGGCCGAACTCAGCGGCACGGTCGTCCGCGCGGCCTCCGGACTCAACGTGGCCTTCTGCCCGAGGATCGACTCGGCGATCTCGCACACGCGGGGTGCGTCGGCACGGTCGGCCGCGACGAGCTGGAGTGTGCTGGCGCCGATCGAGTGCTTGAGTTCGTCAGCCGTGCCATCGGCGATGACGCGGCCGTGATCGATGACGGCGATCCGGTCGGCCAGCTGATCGGCCTCGTCGAGGTACTGGGTGGTGAGCAGGACTGTCGATCCGCCGGCGACGAGCCGGCGGATCGTGTCCCACATCTGGGCGCGGGTTCGCGGGTCGAGGCCGGTCGTCGGTTCGTCGAGGAACAGCAGCGGCGGGGTGTCGATCAGGCTGGCCGCGAGGTCGAGGCGCCGTCGCATACCGCCGGAGAAGTTCTTCAGCGGTCGAGCCGCGGCGTCGGTGAGGGCGAATGCTTCCAGCAACTCGTCTGCGCGCGAGCGGGCCGCGGTCCGTGAGAAGCCGAGCAGGCGGGCGAAGAGCACCAGGTTCTGGGTGGCGGTGAGGTCCTCGTCGACGGAGGCGTATTGACCGGTGACGCCGACGAGCGAGCGCACGGCGACCGCGTCGTCGACGACGTCGTAGCCGAACACGCGCGCCTCTCCGGCGTCCGGCCGCAGCAGGGTCGCCAGCATGCTGACGGTGGTCGTCTTTCCCGCACCGTTGGGGCCGAGGACGCCGTACACCGATCCGGTCGGCACGGCGAGGTCGACGCCGTTGACCGCGCGGGTCGAACCGAAGTGTTTGACGAGGCCGCGAGCGTCGATCGCGAGGTCGGTGCGGAGGGACCGGGCCGACCCGACGTCGGGCCGGGGAGTGGTTGTCGTTGTCATGCCGACAACTGTGGCGCCGTCGCCTGTCGTCGGGCTTGCGTCGGCTTACGTGGTGCTGTCGCGCGGGGCGAAGTGTTCCGCGGAACGCTCCGGAGGGACGTCGCCGCCGACGGGAGACCGGCGTGGATTCGACGCGGCGGACACGAGGAGTTCTGTGGATGGGCTTTCTGCTGTGGATTCCCGCCCGGCTGCGATAGCGGGACAGATTACGTTGCCCGCCATGGGACGACGTACACACTCCGCTGAGGCGGCCTGGACACCGCGGATTGCTCACCGCGTCCGTCACGAGCTCATGGATGACGTTCACGAGCAACGACGGAAGGCCTACCGGCGGCTGGACGAACTCGAGGCCGAAGCGAGTCTGCTGGCCGAAGATCTCAACGATGCGGACGATGGCTCGCTGCATCTCGATCCGGACGAGTACACCGACAGGGAGGCCGCACTCGAGGAGGCGGACCGACTCCTCGGCCTCATCAACTGGTGGTCTTCGTCGCTCGCGGTGACGGTGTTGAATCTCGCCGACGCGCCGGTGCACTGGGTCACTGCCCCGGCAGTAGAGCTGATCACAGGCGTGCGGAACGAGGAAGCCACCGCCGGGGGTGGCGGTGTGGACACCCGCGTCCTACCAACATTGGGTAGCGCCGGTCTCGCCTTGTTCGAGAGGTCCGCCGGACGCCATCGACCATCGAAGAGATGTCCGGGTCTCGACAATCGCGACGTCGGGATCGACGGCTTGTGCTGGTGGCGAGCAACACTCGGTGGGGAGAACTCGCCGCCGCCCGTCGTGGACATGATCACGCTGCACGTGCTGACCCGCGACCGGAAGCTCTGCCGCTCCGCAGTGGTCGACGGGCGACGCCCGGCGGTCGTCGACGTGGATGCGTTCACCGTGGCGGTCGAGCCTGCGTGGACGGGGAGCGCACAAGCGTCTCCATCGGTTCGCGTGCTGATGCGTCTCGCCGATGACCTGGTCCGGGGCACGCTGACTGCCTCGCCTGTGCCGACGACGGGTCGAACTTCGGCGGCCGTCGCGGTGGTGGCCTGACAACCGGCCGGCGGCTCACTTCGCAGGTTCGAGGTTCGCGAAGTGCTTGAGGGTGTCGGCCTCGATGGTTTTGTAGACCGTCGACGACGCGGGACCGGAGAACGCGGTGACCACACGGGACGAGGTGGGCAACTCGAGCGCGAAGGTCCAGCTGAGTCGGCAGCCCACGTCGGCGGGCAGGATCTCGGTCGCCTCACCAAAGCGTCGGATGCCGGGTACGTTCGCCCTCAGGACCCGGAAACCGTTGCGGTAGTGACCGTTCGCCGGGTCCTCGGTCCAGTCGAAGAAGTCCTCGTCGAGGGTCACGTAGCCGGGACCGAGGACCGCGCGGCGTTGCGTTCCCACACCGTACGGCGGCGGTGAGACGAACTCGATCTTCTTGATCGCGCGGCACCAGTCCAGCGTGTGCTGACGGGTGAACTCGGCCCACGCGCGTTCCGGCGTGACCGGCAGGCGCACGTCGATGACGTGCCGCACCGGCGCATCGTCGAAGAAGTCGAGATCGAAGGACTCCAGCTCATGGGAACGTGCCATGGGTCACATTGAAGCACGGTCTTCCGGGTCGAGCCTCGGGCGAGCGTGGTCGAAACAGGGTCGGCCTCCTGTTCAGGTCTACCGGTGCACTTCAACTCGACTCCTGGACTTCGATCGAAGTCCAGGAGTCGAGTCGAGGTTCGCCGGTCGTGGGGTGCACGACCCTCGCAAAATGGATCCGCCAGCGGCCCTGGTGCGTCCTAGTGTCATGACCTCTTTCCCCACCGACAGGTACGGGCTGATTCGCCGCACGGCAACGCTGCGACTCGGCATCAACGACGACGCTGTGACAGCCGCCGTACGGCGCGGCGAACTGATTCGTCTTGCCCCGGGGGTCTGCGCACTGGCGGCCGACGAGGCGTCCGCCGAGGACCCGGGTGACCGTCTGTACCGACTGAGATCGATCGCGGTCGCGACGTCTGTTCGAGACTGTGACGCGTCGATCCTGAGTCACGACTCGGCGGCAGCCGTTCACCAGCTGCCGCTGCTGCACCCGGAACGCGAGGTCGTGCATCTGACGAAGAAGTCGAAGGTGGGCGGGTTCGGGCACGGGTTACGGATCGTCCATGCCGGGCCGGTGGCGCCCGACGAGGTGGTCGACATCGGCGGAATCAGAGTCACGTCTCGTGAGCGAACCGCTGTAGATGTTGCGATGTCCGGTGACTTCGCCCAAGCGCTGGTCGTGTTCGATCGCGCGCTAGCGTCCGGCGCCGACATCGCCACGATGACCCGTATCCTCGCGTCGCGGAACCGTTGGCGCGGTGCGGGGACCGCGCGTCGTGCCCTTGCGCATGCGGACGGTGCGTCGGAGAGTGTCGGGGAGTCGTGGAGCCGGGCGCAGATGATCGAGGCCGGGTTGCCGACTCCGCGACTGCAGCACACGTTTGAGACGGACGCCGGAGACGCGCGGACCGACTTCGACTGGGACGGAACACTTGTCGGTGAGTTCGACGGACTACAGAAGTACGGCCGACTGTTGCGCCAGGGTGAGAGCCCGCGCGATGCACTCATCCGGGAGAAGCGTCGGGAGGATGCGCTGCGCGCACAGGGAATCATGGTGATCCGGTGGACGTGGGGAACGCTCGAACGCGGCGAGCTCGCCGATATGCTCCGGCCGTGGTTGGACAAGCTGACCGCGGCTTGACCGATGAACCCCAACTCGACTCCTGGACTTCGATCGAAGTCCAGGAGTCGAGTCGAGGTTCGCCGGTCGCGCGACCGGCGGTAGCTCACGGACGAGAACCCCCGAAAACACGAAACCCGGGACGGTCATGCCGTCCCGGGATGTGTTCGTCGTCCGATCAGCCGTGGTAGGGCTCCGCGCTGACCAGGGTCACCTTGATGGTGGCGCCGCTGGGGACGGAGTACTCGCGGGTCTCGCCGACCTTGGCGTCGATGAGGGCGGAACCGAGCGGGGAGCTCGGGGAGTAGGTCTCCAGGCCGCCCTGGCCGCTCTCCTCGCGGGTGGCGATGAGGAACGTCTCGGTGTCCTTCTCGTCACCGTCGTAGTAGACGGTCACGACGGAACCGGGCAGTGCGACGCCGGACTGGGTCGGCGCCTCGCCGACCTTCGCGTTGTTCAGCAGTTCCTGCAGCTGGCGGATACGCGCTTCCTGCTGGCCCTGCTCCTCGCGAGCGGCGTGGTAGCCACCGTTCTCCTTGAGGTCGCCTTCTTCGCGACGCTCGTTGATCTCGGCGGCGATGACCGGACGGTTGGCGATCAACGAATCGAGCTCGCTCTTGAGGCGGTCATGCGACTCTTGGGTCAGCCAGGTCACCTGGGTGTCGGTCATCGGTCACTCCTTTGTGTTGTCCGCGCCCCGGGCGACCGTTTACACCAGGGGCATATGGACTGCTGAAAATGCAGCAACACGACCCCTCGCGGAGCCGTGTATCCGTTCAGGGTACCAGGTGGTGAGACCTATGGCACATCGGTACTGCCGCGCGACAGCGCGCCGAGAGCGTCCTGATACGTCGGTTCCATCCGTTTCAGCCATCCCACAACGAAATACGTCACAGGCATGAGGATGACCTCAACAAGTGTTTTCCAGACGAATCCGACGATCGTGTAATTGACGAAATCTCCCCAGGTCGAGATACCCAGGGCGGTGGCGGCGATCGAACAGAAGACGATGGTGTCGGCCAACTGGCCGACAATCGTCGAACCCAGCAGGCGCGCCCAGAGACGATTTTCCCCGGCGCGTTCCTTCATTTTGACCAGGACGAAGGAATTGAGGAATTCGCCCACGACATAACCGGCCAATCCGGCTAGCAGGAATTGTGGGACGACTCCGGCAACCGTCTCGAAAGCCGCCTGGCCTTCATAGAATTCAGCGGCCGGGAGGTGAATGGTCAACCAGAAACACAACGACGCGAGAATCAGGACCGCGAACCCGGCGAGGATCGTCCGGCGCATGGCACGGAACCCGTAGACCTCGCTGATCACGTCGCCCAGCACGTACGCGAGCGGGAACAGGAAGAAGGCGCCGTCGGTCACCAGGCCGTCCATCTGGATCGGCCCGAGATCGACCTGCAGCCATTCGTCGAACAGGACGACGCCCTTGGTGCCGGTGACGTTGCTGATGAGCATGACGCCGACGAAGACGGCGACCAGAAGGGGGAAGTAGCGGCTGCCGATGGAGGCGAAGGCGGCGCGCGGCGACGGCAACTCACTGCCGGTGGACGCGGCGGTCACGAGGCCGACGGCTTCAGGTAGGCCGGCACGTCAAGGGTGCACCCGAAGACCTCGCCGATGACCGGTGGTTTCGACGTCGTGACCTCGGTGCGGACGCCGATCCGTTCTGCGGAGTCCGCGGGGATCAGGATCTCGCGACGCCCGGTCTCGCCGCCGTCGCGGGAGCGGCCGCGCACCACACAGGCAGCCGCCCGGCTCGGATCGGAACGCTCGACGGTGAACTGCACCGCGACGGTCGAGCCGTCGATGATCTCGTAGCCGGTGGCCTCACCGGTCACGTCCGCCGACGAGAACTTGCTGTAGCCGATGACGGCGAGGGTCACGCCGGCCGCGACGACCAGGATCGACAGGGCGATGAACCAGCGACGACGCCCAGAGGCGGTCTCCGAACGCTCCGGATAGGTGGCGCGCGGACCGCTGTGCGGTCGCAAGGTGTCGGGTGTCGCGCGCGGCGCGTCACCGGCGTCTGCGGCGCCCCCGTCCGAACTGTTCACGCGTCAATACCTACCATGGGAGGAGTAGCGATCCGAAGGTGAGGAACTGTGACCGAATCCCACGTCGGCGACCCCAAGTCGGGTGTGTTCCGGCTGATGGCGGTGCACGCGCACCCAGACGACGAGTCGAGCAAGGGTGCCGCCACGACCGCGAAGTATGCGGCCGAGGGCAACGAAGTGCTCGTCGTCACACTCACCGGCGGTGAGCGTGGCGACATCCTGAATCCGGCGATGGACCGCCCGGGCATCAAAGAGCGGATGACCGAGGTCCGTCGCGAGGAGATGGCCAAGGCCGCCGAGGCGCTCGGCGTCCGACAGACATGGCTCGGCTTCGTCGACTCGGGCCTCCCCGAGGGCGACCCGCTCCCGCCTGTTCCGGAGGGTTCCTTCGCCTCGGTGCCGCTCGACGAGGCCACCGAGGCCTTGGTGCGCGTGGTCCGCGAGTTCCGCCCGCACGTGATCGTCACCTACGACGAGCACGGCGGATATCCGCATCCCGATCACATCCGCTGCCATGAGGTGTCGGTCGCGGCGTACGAGCAGTCCGGCGATCCGGACGCGTTCCCGGACGCCGGCGAACCGTGGACGGTGTCGAAGCTCTACTACACCCACGGGTTCATCCGGGACCGGATGGTCCTGTTCTCCGACGAGTTCGCGCGGCACGGCCAGGAGAGTCCGTTCGCCGAGTGGCTCAGCAAGTGGGACCCGAGCCGTGGCGATCTGATGGGACGTGTGACGACCCAGGTCGAGTGCTCCAAGTACTTCCCGCAGCGTGACGACGCGCTGCGCGCCCACGCCACGCAGATCGATCCGAACGGGGTGTTCTTCGCGGTGCCGCTGGAGTGGCAACAACGCCTGTGGCCGACGGAGGAGTTCGAGCTCGCCCGGACCCGGGTCAAGACCGCGTTGCCGGAGACCGATCTCTTCGCCGGGATCGAGGCGTGATGGGCACCAGCACAGTCGTGAACGACACCCTGATGGTCCTGGCGCAGGAACCCCAGGGGCCGGAGTTCGGCAAGGCCTCACCGCTGGGCCTGCTCGTGATCCTGTTGCTGCTCGTCGGGACCGCGTTCCTCATCTGGTCGATGAACCGGCAGCTGAAGAAGCTGCCCGCGTCCTTCGACGCCGAACACCCGGAGGCCGACCAGGCCTTCGACGAGGGAACCGATTCGCCGGGCCCGGCCGGTTCGGACGCGGTCGCACCGAACCCGCCCGGGACCCCGGGTGCCACCAGTGCCGCGGGCACCGACGACCGGCGGCCCGCCGACACCTGAGTCGAGGCGTAGAAGTGGAGTCATGCGCATCTCCACTCTGATCGGGACGTCACTCGCGACCGCTGCGGCGGCAGCCATCGGCAGTGTGGTCACCAAGCCGGCGGTCGAGACCTGGTATCCGAAGCTGGCGAAACCGTCCTTCGTACCACCGAACTGGGCGTTCCCGCTCGCCTGGACCTCGCTCTACGCCGACCTCGCGGTGACCTCGGCAGTCACCCTCGACGACCTGGCCGACGACGGCGACCACGAACAACGTCAGCGGTATCTCGCGGCGCTCGGCGCCAACCTCGTGCTCAACGGCGGGTGGAGCTGGATCTACTTCGGCCGGGGCGCCCTCGGAACCGCGTCGGTCGCGGCGGCGGCGCTCACCGTGAGCAGCGCCGACCTCGCCCGGCGCACCGCACGGACGAACCGGACGGCAGGTGCCGCGCTCGCCGCCTACCCGGCGTGGTGCGCGTTCGCCACCGTGCTCTCGACGAGCGCCTGGTGGCTCAATCGTGGTCGGCGGTCACCGGCGCCTGCCTGAGCGTCGCGGCGAATCGGTCCATCGCCCAGTCGATCTCGGATTCCGTGACCACGAGCGGTGGTGCGAGTCGCAGCGTCGAGCCGTGGGTGTCCTTGGCGAGGACATTGCGTTCGGACAGCCGCAGACAGAAGTCCTTGCCGGTGCCGAGCGCGGGGTCGAGATCGATCCCTGCCCACAGGCCGAGGCCGCGCACCGCCACCACCCCGTTCCCGACGAAGTCGCGCAGTCGGGCGTGCAGATGATCGCCCAGTTCCGCCGCCCGTCGTTGCCAGGTCCCGTCGGCGAGCATGTCGACGACGGTGTGACCGACGGCTGCGGCGAGCGGGTTACCGCCGAAGGTCGATCCGTGCTGACCGGGATGCAGCACGCCGAGGACGTCGTGGTCGGCAACCACCGCCGACACCGGTAGGAGCCCGCCGCCGAGTGCCTTCCCCAGCAGGTAGACGTCGGGTTCGACGCCCCAGTGCTCTACTGCGAAGGTCCTACCGGTGCGGCCCAGACCGGACTGGATCTCGTCGGCGATGAACAGCACGCCGCGTTCGGAGCAGAGGGCCCGCGTGCCGGGCAGGTAATCGTCGGGAGGCACGACGACGCCGGCTTCGCCTTGGACGGGTTCGAGCAGGACGGCCACCGTGTTCTCGTCGATCGCGGCATCGAGGGCAGCCAGGTCGCCGAACGGGACACGAACGAATCCCGGTGTGTAGGGGCCGAATCCGGCGCGCGCCTCGGGGTCGTCGCTGAACGAGACGATCGTCGTCGTGCGGCCGTGGAAGTTCCCGGAGGCCACCACGATCGTGGCGCGGCCGTCGGGTACGCCTTTGACGTCGTAACCCCACTTGCGGGCGACCTTGATCCCGGATTCGACCGCCTCCGCACCTGTGTTCATCGGCAGGACCATGTCCTTGCCGCACAGGGAAGCCAGTGCGGCGCAGAACGGTTCGAGTCGATCGGACCGAAATGCGCGGCTGGTGAGGGTGACCCGCGCCAGCTGATCGAGTGCGGCGGCGACGATGCGTGGATGGCGGTGGCCGAAATTGACCGCGGAATAGGCCCCGAGACAGTCGAGGTGTCGACGGCCGTCGATGTCGGTGATCCAGGCCCCCTCGGCGGTGGCCGCGGTCACCGGGATCGGCGAATAGTTGTGCGCCACATGAGGTTCGACGACGCCGAGCGGTGCGCCCGCGCTGGTGTGGGTGCCGGTGCCGGGGCTCGTCATCGTCATGAATCGAGGGTATCGTCGAGGTCTGGTGCAAACAATCGACGTCGATTGCGTCTGAACGCAACGGATCGCCGGTATGGAAGCAAAGGGGAGCGGTCTGTTGCGGACACTGGACGACCTCGACGAGAGGGTGCTCGCGCACCTCACCCGGGACGCCCGGGCGACCTACCAGCAGATCGGGCAGCAGGTGGGGTTGTCGGCCCCCGCGGTGAAACGACGCGTCGACCGCCTGGTCGCCGACGGCGTCATCCGGGGTTTCACCGCGGTCGTCGACCCGCACGCGATGCAGTGGACCACCGAGGCATACGTGTTGGTGTACTGCCGGGGCAACATCTCGCCCGACGAGTTGAAGGCGGCGTGGGAGCCCATACCGGAGGTGGTGGGTGCGGCGACGGTCACAGGTCAGGCCGACGCCGTCCTGCGCGTGATGGCCCGCGACGTACGGCACCTCGAGCAGGCGCTCGAACGCATCCGGCGGGCCGGCCCGGTGGATCGATCAGAGTCGATCCTCGTGCTCAGCGAGCTGATCGACCGGGGGCACCCGTGAGAATCGGGGTGTCGAAACCGTTGTGCTAGTGTGGTCGCCGTGATCAGCACCGTGCGCGCGTATTGGCGCTTTATCGAGGCTCCGGGTGGGGCCACGATGATGCGTTGACCTGACGCGCGCACGACACACCCGGAGCCCGAGCAGCGACCCCACGGTCGCTGCTCTTGTCATTTGAGCGGGGCTCCGACCACACCCAGGGCATGCCTCGTCACCACAACGACACGGGCATGACCTCGAAAGGCACACAACGTGACCACCTTGCCGGACCTCCCGATCCGATCCGACGACAACGCCGAATCGACCTCCGACCGCCGCATCCGGGCGTTCCGTCCGATCCCGTCGCCCGACACCGTGCGCAGCGAATTGCCCCTCTCGGCACGACGAGCCGTCGCCGTCCAGCGCGACCGGGACGAGATCGCCGACATCCTCGCCGGCCGCGATGACCGGCTGCTCGTCATCGTCGGGCCCTGTTCGGTCCACGATCCGATCGCCGCCATCGACTACGCCCGGCGCCTCGCGCCGCTGGCCGATGCCTACTCCGAGCGACTCAAGATCGTGATGCGCGTCTACTTCGAGAAGCCGCGCACCACCGTGGGGTGGAAGGGCCTGATCAACGACCCCGGGATGGACAACACCTTCGATGTCGAGCGTGGCCTGCGCACCGCCCGGTCGTTGCTGCTCGACATCATCGACCTCGGTCTGCCCGTCGGATGTGAGTTCCTCGAACCGACCAGCCCGCAGTACATCGCCGACGCGGTCGCGTGGGGTGCCATCGGCGCCCGCACCACCGAGTCCCAGGTCCACCGGCAGCTGGCGTCGGGCCTGTCGATGCCGATCGGCTTCAAGAACGGCACCGACGGCAACGTCCAGGTCGCCATCGACGGCGTGAAAGCCGCTGCGGCCGAACACGTCTTCTTCGGAGTCGACGACTTCGGCAACGGTGCCGTGGTGGAGACCGCGGGCAACGAGGACTGCCACATCATCCTGCGCGGCGGCACGCGCGGCCCGAACTTCGACGCGGAGTCGGTGTCGGCGGCCGCCGAGGCGCTCGCCGCGGCCGGCCTGCCCGCCCGGGTCATGATCGACTGTTCGCACGCCAATTCGGGCAAGGATCATGTCCGTCAGGCGGAGGTCGCCACCGAGATCGCGACGCGACTCCGGGCGGCGCGCGAGGCCGGTGAGCCCTCGAACGTCAGCGGCGTGATGCTGGAGAGCTTCCTCGAGCCCGGCGCGCAGTCGACCGAGGCCACCCCGCTGGTGTACGGCAAGTCCGTCACCGACAAGTGCATGGGCTGGGAGGCCAGCGCCCAGGTCCTGGCGGCGCTCGCGCGGGGCTGACCCTTCCCTCGCCTCAGTATCTGCGGCTCGGCGGCCGTCGTGGACCATGAAAGAACACTCGTGAGCGTCCGAATCTCATGCTCCCTGAGGTGCGAGCGAAGCGAGCCACGAAGGGTGTAGCAACGTGTCTCACCAGGCCCTTCGTGGCTCGTCGCTTGCGCTCCTCGCACCTCAGGGATCAGTGGGTTGTGTGCTTCTTTCGGACCGGGGAACGATGGGAGACGCTTCGCTCGGGTCAGACGACGTCGACCTCAGACGTCGAGTCCGGGATCGTGATCAGTGCTCGACGACGCAGTGTTCCGCGGGGCGACCGTACCGACGGCGCCACGCGGAACTCGGCCTCCCACCGATCGGAGTGGATCCGGTTGAGCAGGTAGCCGCGTTGCGAGTTGCCGAACCGGACGTGGGGTGACGCTTCCTTGAGGCGGCGGTCGCCGTCGTCGCTGTCCTCCCCGTCCCCGCCGGAGGTGATCGACGTCGCGGCCAATTCGACGCCGCGCGTGAGCGATTCATCGGTGTAGGAGGTCCGGAGGTCGGCGACCACGCTGCGATGGATGTCGCCGGCGAGGGACACCAGATTGCGCACGCCCCGGTCGGCGGCGCCGCCGAGGATGCGGGAGCGCGAGGCCTCGTAGCCGCTCCACCCGTCCATGCTGACCGCCCGGGTCGAGCCGACGGTTCGGGCGAGGTCGGCCATCGGTACCTGCTGGGCGAGGACGTTCCACCGGTGCCGGGACGAGGCGAAACCGTCGAGCACCCATCGTTCCTGTTCGGCGCCGAGGATGGTGCGGGAGACGTCCGCGGTGCGCGCGTTCTGCCCGGTGTCGTTGTCCCCGTTGGCCTGATCGCTGCGGTGACTGCGGGTGTCGAGGAGGGTGAGGTCGACGAGATCGCCGAAACCGAGCCGCCGATGCGCGCGGATGACGGTTCCGTTCGGTCGGGCCGCCACCCGCACCGGCGTGTTCTCCCACCAGGCGCGCAGCGCGCGGGCGCGACGCAGCGCGAACGCGGTGAGTGGGGTGTGGTCCTCGGGAATCGCTGCGGCCCAGTTGTTGTCGACCTCATGATCGTCGAAGGTGATCACGAACGGTGCCATCGCGTGGGCGAGTTGGAGGTCGGGGTCGGACTTGTACAGCGCGTAGCGCTCGCGGTAGTCGTCGAGGTCGACTGCTTCCCGTGTTGCCGAGAGAGGAAGCACCGCATCGGGTCTCGCACCACCATGAACCGGGATCGGCTTCTCGTAGATGTAGTCACCGAGGTGGAGCACCACGTCGGGTGCATGCGCCGCCAGGTCGGCGTACGCATGGTAGTAGCCGTCGGACCAGTTCTGGCAGGACGCGACGGCGACCGTCATCTTCTCGACGCGTGCGAAAGGTGCTGGTGCCGTTCGGGTCCGGCCGACCGTCGAGACCTCGCCGAGTGCCCGGAACCGATAGAAGTAGTCGGCGGCGGGCGCGAGACCGCGGACATCGACGTGCACGCTGTGCCCCCATTCCGCGGTGGCGTGGACCGTACCCCGACGCACGATGCGGGTCATGGATTCGTTGGCGGCGATCTCCCAGTCGACTCGCACCGGGCGTGGTCCCATGCCGCCACCGGGCGCGAACGGGTTGCGCGACAATCGCGTCCACAGCACAACGCCGTCGGGGAGGGGGTCACCGGACGCCACCCCGAGTCCGAACACGCCGGCGGGGTGAGCCGGTGTGGGTAGGGCCGGCGAGGTGCCGCCGAGGAGGCCGGGCGTGAACGCGAGACCGGCGACGAGTGCCGACCAGGTGAGGAAGCGGCGTCGGGAAGTGCCGCCGCGGAGCGTGAGGTCGGGATGACAACGGATGGTCGACGGTGTGAGAAGGGCCGGTGATGCGTCGGCCGGGTTTCCCCGCATGGCCTCAGCCGACCAGGATCACCTGACCTGGGCTCCACCTGCAGACGGCGGGGACATGATGCGGAGGTGAAGTCTCCGACCTCCACGCGTACGTCCCCGCCGCCTGCCCGACGGGCTACCGCGAGTCGATCAACCCGCTCGACTCGCTCTCGGCGTCGGTCACGACGCCGACTCGCTTGCGACGGGCGCGGATTCCGAGTGCGGCGTCGACCACGAGGAACCCGAGCAGGCTGAGTCCGAGCAACGGCACGAACCAGCCCACCACCGCGGCCACCACCACGATCGCGACCGCGCCGGCCACCGGCACCCGACGCAGTGCACCCCGTGCCGGCGGGCGACCCACCGCGACCGCGCCGCCACGCTTCGGCCGCCGTTGCCACCACATCTGATAGCCGCGGACGATCAACACCACGAGCGCGATCGCCAGGAGCAGGAGAACCAGCTGGCTCACCCAGCCGAACAGGATGCCCATGTGCAGTGCGATGCCCCAGGTCGTGAGTTTCGCGGCGAGCGGCCAGTCGGCGAACCGCAGTTCGTCGACAACGGCACCGGTCGCGCCGTTCACGGTGACGGTGTCCTGGGCGAACTGCCAGGGCTGCCTGGTCTCGGCGATGGTGAAGGCGGTGTCCGCATCGGTCGGGATCGAGACCTCCACCTGGCCGTCCACACCGGCGGCCCGAGCGGTGCCCAGCACCCGGTCGAGCTGCGCGATCGTCTGCCCGGACGCTTCCGGAACGTGCTGCTCGTGACCCGCGCCGCCGTGATCGCCGTGCCCGCTGTGATCACCCAGCCCGTCCGATCCGGACGTCGATCCGGACAGCGAGGTGTCGACCGTCGGGGTCGTCCAGCTCAGCGCCGTGCGCACATCGGAGACGTGCTCACCGGCGTACTTCGACCAAGTCAGACCGGTGGCCGACAAGAACACCAACCCCACCGCGATCCAGACGCCGATCACGCCGTGCCGGTTGCGGGTGCGGTTGCGTCCGGTCGCCGATCGGTCGAAGGCGACCAGGTCGGCGGCGCGTCGTTTTCGGCGCGCGCGATACGCGGAGATCCACAGCGTGAGGCCGGCCACGGCGATGACCCACAGCCAGGAGGCGGCGAGCTCGCTGTAGATCCGGCCGGGCTCGCCGAGATGGAGGTGACGGTGCAGTTCGCTGATCCAGGTGCGCATCGGCAACGCCGCGCTGCTGCCGTAGGACACCAGCTCTCCGGTCGATTCCAGGGTCACCGGATCGATGAACACGGCCTGGCGCTTCGACGCCCCGAGGGAGGGATCGTCGAACAGGACGCGGGTCGTGTCGCCGGCCTCGGCGGCCGGGCGCACCGCGGACAGGGTGAGGTCCGGGCGGAGCCGGGCCGCCGCCTCGACCTGTTCGGAGATCGGACGTGCGTCGCCGGTGCTGTCGGTGGAGAGTTGATCGCGGTAGACGACCTGTTCCAGCGACGGGGAGATCGCGTAGAGCCCGCCACTGACCGCCGCAACGATCAGGAACGGCGCGATGAAGATGCCTGCGTAGAAGTGCAAGCGGCGCAGCAGAGGTTGCCAGCTGTTCGGGGTCACCCGCCGGTCTGGTGCGGCGGCTGGTGGAGTGGGGTTGTCGTCGGATGTTTTGGGACGGGGGTCGGGCGGCCCGGTGGGTTCACCGGGGCGGGACAGGTTCGACAGGGACACGGTGGGCCTCTCATGCGGAAGACGGCGCGCGGCATCGACCGCGGTCAGGCGGGATGGCAGACGCGCACCGACCGGCCCGTCGGGTGACGGGTCGGCGGAGTAGGGAATCAGCGCGTGAGGGCCGGGGGTCCGCGGGTGTCGAGAGCGGCGATGGCGCGCAGGCGGGGCCGCGCGTCGTCGTGGGTCGCCCGCGGGGCGCGCAGGATCGCGTCGTCAGCGGGCGGGTCGAGGACGGCCCGGATGAGAGCGACGACCGCGGTCAGGACGCTGAGCAGGGCGGGTTCGACGACGTGGATGGCGGCGGCGGTGAGCAGAGTCGCCACCGCGTGGACGAACAGCATGGTCCCGCTCGGCGCGTGTGCAAGCGCACTCACACCGGCGTGGTGCGCCGACGAGGCATCGAGCGCGGTGAGGGACACGTGTGCGAGCACCTGTCCGGCCGCGAGGAGCCCGATCGTGCCGAGCCACCCGGGACGACGACGGGCCGTCGCGCCGATCGTCCAGCCGAGTACGGTGCACGCCGCGATCATGAACACCAGAGATGAGGTGGCGGGGAGAGAACCGGCCGCGAGCCCGTGCGCGGCCACCGCGGTGCTCGCCGACAGCGCGCCGACGACCCCACCGCGAAGGCGGTGGAGGGCGCGCACGTCCGGGTTCACGGAAGGAGCATAGCGACGGCGGTCATGCCCGAACCGCGCGCGGTCAGCGAACGGGCAGGTCAGCCCAACACCAGGAGCCAGGCGGCGACGTAGTGCAGCAGGGCCGCGACTGCGGTGCATGCATGGAACACCTCGTGATGACCGAAGGTCTCCGGCCAGGGGTCGGGCCAGCGTGCCGCATAGAGGACGCCACCGACGCTGTAGAAGACACCGCCGAGCGCGAGCAGGATCAGAACGGGCAGACCGGTCTCGCCGACGAGCGCCGGGGCGACGGCCACGATCACCCAGCCCAGCACGATGTAGAGGGTGACCCCGAGCCAGCGGGGTGCGCCGGGCCACGCGATCTTGAGGGTCGCACCGGCGGCTGCGCCGGCCCAGACGATGCCGAGGACCCACCAACTGGTCGGCGAGGGAAGCCCGAGGGCGCAGAACGGCGTGTAGGTGACGGCGATGAACAGGAAGATCATCGCGTGGTCGGCACGTTTCATCCGGGTCCGCGCGCGGGCGGTCTTCCACGGAATCCGGTGGTAGCCGGCGCTGATCGCGAAGAGTCCGAGCACGGTGACCGCGTAGACGGCACACGGGACGACGGCGACGGGGTCGCCGACCGTGGCCGCGCCGATCACCAGGGCCAGCCCCGCGACCGCGGCCACATAGGCGGAGTAGTGGTGGATGACCCCGCGCAGTCGTGGGCGGACGTCAGCCGGCGGGTTCAGCAACGTGCTCACCGAACCTACGGTACCGTAACTTCGCGCGTCCACAGCGTCACCGGCAAGGCGCGATGCGACGCGTAAGGTGTCCTGCGTGACACGAGGCCGACACGACGCGGGAACGACGCGAGGATGAAGCTCCTGCCGGACCGGCTTCGACGACCCGTTCTCTCCGTCTACGAACGGCGGCTCATCCAGCTCCTCGACACCGAGCGCCTGCCGCGTCACGTGGCGATCATCTGCGACGGCAACCGGCGGTGGGCGCGTGAGGCTGGTTTCGAGGACGTCAGCCACGGACATCGCGTGGGTGCCCAGCGCATCGCGGACATGCTCGGCTGGTGCGCCGGCCTGGGCATCGAAGCCGTCACGATCTACCTGTTGTCGGCCGAGAACCTCAACCGGTCGTCGGACGAGCTCGACGCACTCCTCGAGATCGTGCCGGACATCGTCGACGAGATCTCCGCGTCCGAGGGCGAGTGGCGGATCCGCATCGTCGGCACCCTCGACGCACTGCCCGAGCCGGTGGCCGGACGTCTGCGGGCGGCCGCCGACCGCACCGCCGAACGGCAGGGGATGAACGTCAACGTCGCCGTCGGATACGGCGGGCGCCAGGAGATCGTGGACGCGGTTCGCGCACTCCTGGAGGAGAAGGTGACCGCCGGGGCGACTGCGGCCGAGATGGTGGATGCGGTCACCGTGGAGGCGATCGACGCCAATCTCTACACCAAGGGTCAGCCCGACCCGGATCTCGTGATCCGGACCTCCGGAGAGCAGCGGCTGTCGGGATTCCTGTTGTGGCAGAGCGCCTATTCGGAGATCTGGTTCACCGACGCCTACTGGCCGGAGTTCCGTCGGGTGGACTTCCTGCGCGCCTTGCGCGACTACTCCGCGCGGAGCCGGCGGTTCGGCAAGTGACTCCGCCGGTGTCGATCCGCGCCGGGTTCAGCGTGCGGCGGAGTCGGCCAGGAGCCCGGTCAATGCGGTGAGATCGGCGCCGAAGGTCGACGCCGCGGGAGTGCCGAAGCCGACGCCGATCCCGCCGGAGGGCAGCGGGTCGGCGTCGGGATGCCGGAACAGGGACTGTCCGGTCACCGCGATTCCGCGTTCGTAGGCCCGGTGGACGATGGTTCCCTCGTCGGCATGGTCGACGGGGATCAACGCGTGCAGTCCGGCGGCGATGCCGGGGAGTTCGAGTCCGATTCCGGCCAGGGCCGACACCAGCGCATCGCGCCGGGTCCGGTAGGCCTGACGGCTGCGCCGGATGTGCCGGTCGTAGGCTCCGGAACCGATCAGTTCGGCCAGCGTGAGCTGATCGACGATGCTCGCGTCGGCCTCACGGAAGCCCTTGCCGCGCAACACCGGTTCGACCAGGTGGGCGGGAGTGGCCAGCCAGCCCGCGCGTACCGCCGGCGACAGGCTCTTGCTCAGCGAGCCGGTGTGGACGACGACGTCGGGGCCGAGCGCCTGCAACGCACCGACCGGTTCGCGGTCGTAGCGGAACTCGCCGTCGTAGTCGTCCTCCACGATGACCGCGCCGGTCCGCCGCGCCCAGTCGACGACCTGCATCCGGCGCGCCGGCGAAAGAGCGACACCGGTGGGGAACTGGTGGCTGGGGGTCAGCACGACCGCGGCCGCCCCGGTGCGTTCGAGCTCGTCGATCACCATGCCGTCGGCGTCGATGCGCACCGGTACGACCCGCGCGCCGCCGCGCTCGAGGGCGTGCCGATGAAAGGGCAGACCGTGGCTCTCGACCGCGACGACACCACCGATCACCGTGCGCGCCAACAACTCCAGTGCCGACAGCACCGACGTCCCGAGAACGATCAGGTCCGGTGCGGTGCGGACACCCCGCGTGCGGGCCAGGTAACCGGTGAGGGCGTTCCGCAGCTCGAGGCGCCCGCGGGGGTGAGCCGGTCCGAAGGCGTCGTCGGGGGTCTCGGTCAGGGCGCGTCGGGTGGCGCGGATCCAGTCGTTGCGCGGGAACATCCCGGCGCAGGGTCGTCCCAGCGAGAAGTCGTGACGCAGGGCCGGCAAGGCGGTGGACGCACCGGGATCGTCGATGGCCGGTGGCCGTGCCGCACCGTCGGCGACCCGGGTGGCCGAGCCCTGGCGCGCGGTCAGCCACCCTTCCGCGATCAGTTCGGAGTAGACCGCCGACACGGTGCCGCGAGCGAGACCGAGGTCCGCGGCGAGGGATCGGTACGGCGGCAATGCGGTGCCCGCGGGCAGCCGGTTGTCGAGGATGGCCGAGCGCAGCGCCTCGGTGAGGGCCCGGCGCAGGGTGGCACCGCGCCCGCGTGCACCCGCGCCCGGATCGGGCTGCAGATCGAGGAAAAGGTCCGCGCCCAGCCGCTCGGCTACTTCGGCCCAGGGATCCGCCATCGAATTGACCCGCTTTTCTGCCATCGGATTGGACCACTTTCTTGAGCTAATTGCGGCATAGCCTAAACCCACAACACAGAGCTGTCCGTCCTTGAGGAGGAACGAGATGAAGATCGTGGTCGTGGGTGCCAGCGGTGCGCTGGGAAGTCGGGTCGCCGACCTGCTCGTCGAGCGGGGCCACGAGGTGGTGCGCGCCAGCCGGGCGACCGGCGTCGACGCCTACACCGGAACGGGTCTGGCGGCGGCGTTCGACGGTGCCGACGCCGTCGTCGACTGCCTCAGTCTCCAGACGCTGAAGGCGAAGGAGGCGATCGACTTCTTCGAGACCACGGCGACCAAGATCGGCCGCGCCGCGACGACGGCCGGCGTCGCGCACGTCGTCGTGGTGTCGATCGTCAACGCCGGCGATCCGGCGGTCAACGCCAAATTCGGTTACTACCAGGGCAAAGCGGCACAGGAGGCCGCCTACGGCGAGGTCGTCGACCCCGCGGCACTCAGCATCCTTGCGTCGGTGCAGTGGTTCGAGCTCGCCGAGCAGATGATGTCGTCGATGGGGTTCGGTCCGATCGCCGCGGTGCCCAGGATGCGGTGCGCCCCGGCCGCGGTCGCCGACGTGGCCGTGGCGGTCGCCGACGTGGTGACCGCGGGTCCGACCGGGAAGCGGACGATCGAGGTGAGCGGACCGGTGGAGATGGACCTGGTCGATGTGGCGAAAGCGGTTGCTGCGCAGACCGGCTCACCGCGATGGATATTCGGCGTCCGGTTCGGGGGGCCGGCGATCCGCGGGGGCGGACTCGTGCCCGCCGATCCCGACGTCGTCACGTCGACGACGCTCGACGGGTGGCTGGCCGGTCGCGAGAGTGCGAATGCCGGGGAACGGCGATGAGCGCCGCCGCCCGGCCGGCGACGAGAATGTGGATACCGCAGGACAATCCGTCCGTGTACAAGGCCCTCGTGGCTCTGCAGCGGGCATCGTCGGCCGGCGTTGACCCAGAACTCGCCGAACTGATCGTCATCCGGGCCTCGCAACTCAACGGGTGCGCCTACTGCCTGCACATGCACACCTCCGATGCCCTCGCCAAGGACATCGACCCGCACAAACTGATGATGATCGCCGCGTGGCGGGAGGCCGGATCGGCGTTCACCCCGGCCGAACGGGCGGCGCTGGCTCTCACCGAGAGCGTCACGCTGATCGGCGAGAACGGTGTCCCCGACGACGTGTTCGATTCCGCACGAGCCTATTTCGACGCCGCCGCGATGGGTCAGCTGGTCGCGTCGATCGTGATGATCAACGCGTGGAACCGCATCGCGCTGGCCGGCGGGTACCCGGCCGGACTCGACGAACGCCGGGCCGCGTCGTCGGTCAGAGCTTCCGCAGGCGCACCCGGTTGATGGAGTGGTCGTAGTCCTTGCGCAGCACCAGTGACGCCCGCGGCCGGGTGGGCAGGATGTTCTCGATCAGATTCGGACGGTTGATCGAGGTCCACAGATCCCGGGCCGCGGCGGTCGCCTGATCGTCGGTCAGCGACGCGTACGCGTGGAAGTGCGAGTCCGGGTTGGCGAACGAGGTGGTCCGCATCTGCAGGAAGCGCGAGATGTACCAGGATTCGATGTCGTCGATCTTGGCGTCGACGTAGATGGAGAAGTCGAACAGGTCCGAGACCATCAGCGTCGCTCCGGTCTGGAGCACGTTGAGGCCCTCGAGGATCAGGATGTCGGGCTGGCGCACATAGTGATAGACGTCGGGCACGATGTCGTAGGCGAGGTGCGAGTAGACCGGCGCGGCGACCTCGCGCGCACCCGACTTCACCTCGGTGACGAAGCGCAGAAGGGCCCGGCGATCGTAGGACTCGGGAAATCCCTTGCGGTGCAGAATGCCCCGACGCTGCATCTCCGCGGTGCGCAGCAGAAAACCGTCGGTGGTGATCAGGTCCACCTTCGGGTGGGACTCCCAGCGGGCGAGCAGGGCGGCGAGCACGCGTGCCGTCGTCGACTTCCCGACCGCCACACTGCCGGCGATCCCGATGACGAAGGGCACCTGCCGATTGGTCTGTCGCTCACCGAGGAAGGTGGAGGTCGCGGCGAACAACCGTTGCCGCGCAGCGACTTGCAGGTGGATCAGACGAGAGAGCGGCAGATACACGTCGGCGACCTCGTCGAGGTCGATCTGCTCACCGAGGCCGACGAGCTCGGCCAGTTCGTCCTCGTTGAGGACCAGGGGCATCGACTCGCGGAGTTCGCGCCACTGCCTCCGGTCGAGTTCCAGGTACAGACTGGGATCCCGATCGGTGGCGTTGCGGGCCATCAGGGCAGCTCCGCCGATGTCGGTTCCGCCGCTCCCGGAGTGATCATGCGTACAGCTTAGGGCGACGTGTGACAGCGTCGATCGGTAGCCTGCCGGTATGCCGTCCCCGACCGTCGCCGACACCGACCACGCCTCGGACCCGCTGGTGGCCGAGTACCTCCGCCTCGGCCTCGCTTTCGACCGCCTCGAACGGGGCTTCGTCGACGCCTACACCGGCGATCCCGCGCTGAAGGCGGAGGTCGAGAACGCGTCCGCACCCGATCCCGCCCGGCTCGCCGACCGCGCGCGCGGGCTGCTCGCCGACCTGCCCGGTGCTCTCGACGCGGCGCGCGCCGAGTTCATCGGCGCCCACCTGCGCGCGCTGGAGTGCTCGGCGCGCAAATTCGCCGGCGACGACGTCGGATTCGTCGACGAGGTCCGCGCCTACTTCGACGTCGACATCGCGATGGCCGATCCGGACCGGTATCGGCAGGCGCACGCCGACCTGGCGGAGGCCCTCGGCGTCCCGGGCGCCACCGGCGACGAGCTCCGCGACATCTACGCCGCGCACCGGCGTGCCGACGAGATCCCGCCCGAGCGGGTCGACGAGTGTGTCCGCGCGTTCAGCGGCGCGCTCCGCGAACGAGTTCGGTCCGCATATCCGTTGCCGGACAACGAGATCGTCGAGTTCGAGGTCGTCACCGACAAGCCGTGGTCGGGATTCAACTACTACCTCGGCAACTATCGCTCACGCGTCGCCATCAACGCCGATCTCACGCAGTACATGTCCTCCCTGCCCGCGCTCATCGCGCACGAGGCCTACCCCGGTCACCACACCGAGCACTGCCGTAAAGAGCAGTTGCTCGTCGGCGCGGGGCACGACGAGCAGTCGATCTTCCTGGTCAACACCCCGCAGTGCCTGATGGCCGAGGGCCTCGCCGACCACGCGCTGGCCGCGATCGTCGGTCCCGAGTGGGAAACGTGGGCACAGGAGATCTACGCCGACCTCGGACTCCGCTTCGACGCCGGCCGGGCGATGGGCGTCGGACGCGCCACCGCCGGGCTCCTCGGCGTTCGTCAGGACGCCGCGCTGCTGCTGCACGACCGCCACGCCGACGCCGACACCGTCGCCGAACATCTCCGGCGCTGGCTTCTCGCACCCGAGGAACGGGCCCGGCAGATGCTGCGATTCCTCACCTCGCCGCTCTGGCGCGCGTACATCAGCACCTACGTCGAGGGATACCGATTGGTCGAGGCGTGGCTCGAGCAGGCCGACGACCGCGCGGCCGCCTTCGGTCGCCTACTCGACGAACCACTCATCCCGGCGAGTCTGCGGCGCGAACTGCTGTAGACACTCGGCCCGCTCGCTTCGCTCCCGGCGCCTGGTACCTAGAATCGGGGCATGACCGCGAATCCGTCATCCTTGAACTCGATGTCCCTGGCCGAGCTCGACCCCGACGTCGCAGCCGCCATGAACGGTGAACTCAGCCGCCAGCGGGACACCCTCGAGATGATCGCCTCGGAGAACTTCGTGCCGCGTGCGGTGCTGCAGGCCCAGGGCAGCGTGTTGACCAACAAATACGCCGAGGGATATCCGGGACGTCGCTACTACGGCGGGTGCGAGTACGTCGACGTCGTCGAGGACATCGCCCGCAACCGGGCGAAGGAACTGTTCGGCGCCGACTTCGCGAACGTGCAACCGCACTCGGGTGCCCAGGCCAACGCCGCGGTGCTGCAGGCCCTGATGGAGCCGGGGGAGACCATGCTCGGTCTCGACCTCGCGCACGGCGGTCACCTCACCCACGGCATGCGCCTGAACTTCTCCGGCAAGCTCTACGAGAACGCCTTCTACGGCGTGAGCAAAGAGGACTTCCGCATCGACATGGACGAGGTGCGCAAGATCGCCCTCGACGTCAAACCGAAGGTCATCGTCGCCGGGTGGTCGGCCTACCCGCGCACGCTCGACTTTGAGGCGTTTCGCTCCGTCGCCGACGAGGTCGGTGCATACCTCTGGGTCGACATGGCCCACTTCGCCGGTCTCGTCGCCGCCGGCCTGCATCCGTCGCCGGTCCCGCATGCCGACGTCGTGTCCTCGACCGTGCACAAGACCCTCGGCGGCCCGCGTTCGGGGATCATCCTGGCCAAGCAGGAGTGGGCCAAGAAGCTGAACTCGGCGGTGTTCCCCGGTCAGCAGGGCGGGCCGCTCATGCACGCGATCGCCGGTAAGGCGGTGGCCCTGAAGATCGCCGCCACCGACGAATTCGCCGAGCGCCAGCGGCGCACCCTGTCCGGGGCGCGGATTCTCGCCGAACGCCTCAACGGCACGGATGTGGCCGGCGCCGGCGTCTCGGTCCTGACCGGCGGTACCGACGTCCACCTCGTGCTCGTCGATCTGCGCAACAGCGCACTCGACGGCCAGCAGGCCGAGGACCTGCTGCATCAGGTCGGCATCACCGTCAACCGCAATGCGGTGCCGTTCGATCCGCGGCCGCCGATGGTCACCTCGGGCCTGCGCATCGGCACCCCGGCGCTGGCCACCCGCGGCTTCGACGACGAACAGTTCACCGAGGTCGCCGACATCATCGCCACCGCGCTCGCGGCCGGCGACGCCGCCGACGTCTCGGCGCTGCGTGGTCGCGTGTCCAAGCTCGCGCTCGACTTCCCGCTCTACGACGGTCTCGAGGAGTGGGGCCTGATGAGCCGGATCTGACCTGGATTGCCTGTCCCGGCGGCGCGTCCGTATCCTTTCAGCGATGAACGCCCTCACTGAAGACGACCTGATCATCGCGCTCGAGAAGGCTCTTCCCGAGATCGCCGAAGACCACCAGTCGGCCGCGGCTCCGTGGAATCCGCACGACTGGGTGCCGTGGGACGACGGACGCAACTTCGGGTTCCTCGGCGGAGCGGATTTCGATCCGTCGGAGGCCTTCCTGTCCGATGAGGCACGTGCGGGACTGCTCGCCCTCCTGCTGACCAAGGACAACCTGCCGTCGTACCACCGGGTGCTGGCCAAGCACTTCCCGGCCTTCTCGGACTGGCGGCAGCTCGTGGGCGTGTGGACCGCCGAGGACAACCGCCACGCGATCGTCCTGCGCGACTACCTCGTCGTGCGGCGCGCGATCGATCCGGTGGACGCCGAGGAGCGTCGTCGCATCCACGTCACGCAGGGGTATCGGCAGACGCCGGAGCAGGTCGAGCCGCTCGGCCCGCTCGACGTGCTCGCGCTGATGGCGGTACACGAGAACCAGTGCGTGCACTTCATCAAGCGCCTGTCGGCGGTTGCCGGCGACGAGGCGCTCGTGGAGATCCTGACGAAGATCTCCAACGACGACCAGGGCCAGGCCACCACCTTCGGCGCGTCCCTCAACGCCGGTGTCGTCGCCGACCAGGACACCACGGTCCTCGCCATCGACCGGGCGCTGGCCCTCGACGAGCCGATCGGCCACGACATCGCCGACTTCGACGCCGAGCGCGCACTCCTCGCCGACTACGAGAACGCCGAGGTGAAGGCGGCCATCGCGGCGGCCCTGGCCGACGCGGTCAAGCTCGACACCGTCTCCGGTCTTGGTGAGGAGGCGGAGGCCGCGCGCACCCGCATCCTCGCCCGCACCGGCCGCTGACGACTCGCGCCCAGTACGAACACGGCGCCACCGGGACGACGAAAGTCCTGGTGGCGCCGTGTTGCGTCTCCGGTGGAAACGATACGGCGGTTTACCCACAATTCACGCCGACACACCGGATTCCGGCGCGCCGCCAACGATTTCCGCGCGTACGTTGGCGAGTGACGGACCGCGGGGAAGCGGTTCGTTCGGGAGGTTCAATTCGTGGTTTGTGCGAGCAACGCGAGGGGACCGGCCCCGGTCCTCGTCCCCCTCGGCTGACGCCGGGACAACGGACAACTGGACCGGCCGGTCGACCAACACTGGTTTGTGCGGGAGCCGCACGAACGTAGGAGCCCCACGTGACCACACGCACCTACGTCCTCGATACCTCCGTGCTGCTGTCCGATCCCTGGGCGGTCATGCGTTTCGCCGAACACCACGTCGTGCTGCCACTGGTGGTCATCAGCGAACTCGAGGGCAAACGTCACCACCACGAACTCGGCTGGTTCGCGCGTGAGGCGTTGCGCATGCTCGACGACATGCGACTCGAACACGGCCGGCTGGACCTGCCGCTCGAGATCGGCGACGAGGGCGGCACCCTCCAGGTGGAGCTCAACCACACCGACCCCGCGGTGCTGCCCGCCGGCTTCCGCACCGATTCGAACGACTCCCGGATCCTCGCCTGCGCACTGAACCTGCGCGCCGAGGGCAAGGACGTGACCCTGGTCTCGAAGGACACACCGCTGCGGGTGAAGGCCGGCGCGGTGGGCCTGGCCGCCGACGAGTACCACGCGCAGGATGTCGTGGTCTCAGGGTGGTCGGGCATGACCGAACTCGATGTCGCCACCGCCACGGTCGACACGCTGTTCGCCGAGGGCGTCGTCGACCTCGACGAGGCACGCGAACTGCCGTGTCACACCGGTGTTCGACTGCTCAGCGCCACGTCGAGTGCCCTGGGCCGGGTGAACGCGGACAAGCGGGTGCAACTGGTCCGCGGCGACCGCGAGGCCTTCGGACTGCACGGACGGTCGGCCGAGCAGCGGGTCGCCCTCGACCTGCTCCTCGACGAGAGCGTGGGGATCGTCTCGCTCGGCGGCAAGGCCGGTACCGGAAAATCGGCGCTCGCGCTTTGTGCGGGACTGGAAGCGGTCCTGGAACGGCGTACCCAGCGGAAGGTCGTCGTGTTCCGGCCGCTGTACGCCGTCGGCGGACAACAGCTCGGCTATCTGCCCGGTAGTGAGTCCGACAAGATGGGTCCGTGGGCGCAGGCGGTCTTCGACACGCTGGAGGGGCTCGCGTCGCCGGAGGTCATCGACGAGGTCTTGAGCCGCGGCATGCTGGAGGTGCTGCCTCTGACGCACATCCGCGGGCGGTCGCTGCACGATTCGTTCGTCATCGTCGACGAGGCGCAGTCGCTGGAACGCAACGTGTTGCTCACCGTCCTGTCCCGCCTGGGGTCGGGATCTCGCGTGGTGCTGACCCACGATGTCGCGCAACGTGACAATCTTCGCGTGGGCCGCCATGACGGCGTCGCCGCGGTCATCGAGAAGCTGAAGGGACACCCGCTCTTCGCGCACATCACGCTCACCCGCAGCGAGCGGTCGCCGATCGCCGCACTCGTGACCGAGATGCTCGAGGAGTTCGCGCCGTAGGGTCGGCGCCGACCTCTGGGTTCCAATTGCTCGGTGGCCGTAAGGATTTCGCCGCCGGAAACTCGAAGGCCGCGTCGACTCCGGAAGGGAGTCGACGCGGCCCTCGTGTGTCAGATCAGGCGGTCGGCGGTTCGATCGGGGTGAAGTCGCGGAGCGAATTCAAGAGGTCGACGATGGCGGTGAGCAGTTCGACGTTCTCCAAGGATGTCATTGTTCTCCCTTAATCGAATGGCTATCCGTTTCGACGGCCGCCTCTATTCGACGCCGTCGTTCGCAACAGTAATGATCTGATAACAAACGCGCAAACAAAGTCCAAGAGAATTCGACCCCTTTCTCAGATTAATTCGTCGAATGCGTTTTTGTACTGCCTCTCGAATCATGGCAATTCTGTGTTTTCGAATCGAGAAATCGACCTCGACCGAGTGAATCCGGCTTCTGTCCATACGCTGACCGACTCGTCGCCGACACCCGATCCGAACCGCACCGTGACCAGGACGTGACTCATGGTCTCTTGCGTACTGTCAGACTGGCATGGTGCAGAAGTTACTGATGAGGCGAATGAGACTGCTGGGACTGTTGGTGATCGCGGTGCTCGCCGCGGTTGTCGGCGGCGCCGGGCAGTCGGTCGCCGCCCCAGAGACAACTACACCCGAGACATCCACGCCGGGGACGTCCACCACGCCTAGTCCGGGAACGACGCCCGGGTCGGGCATGCCGCTGCTCGACGGCATTCTCGACCAGCTCGCCGGTGGGACCGGGTCGGACGACGGCACCGGCGGTGCCGGTGTACCCGGGGCGGGTGGGCCGACGAGCCAGATGATCGTCGTGACCGCGCCGAAGGCGTCCGACACCACCGCCACCCTGACGGCCTTCGACCGGGGCGCCGACGGCAGTTGGAAACCCGTCATCGGCCCGACGAAGGCCTACCTCGGTTCGCTGGGCATGGGCGAGCCGAAGGACAACGTCCACCGGACCCCGCAGGGCACCTTCCCGCTCGACCAGGCCTTCGGCCGTGCGGAGAATCCCGGGACCAAGATGCCGTATCGCAAGGTCGACCAGCAGGACTGGTGGGACTCGAACATGAAGTCGCCGACCTACAACACGCACGTGCGTCAGCCGCAGAGCCCCGGCGGGGACAGTGAGAACCTCTACAACTCCGGCCCGGTCTACGACTACGCGGTCAACATCGCGCACAACCCGCAACGCACCCCGGGGCGGGCGTCGGCGATGTTCCTCCACGTGACCAACGGTGAACCGACCATGGGCTGCGTCGCGATCGAACGCGAGCTGATGAAACAGATCCTCGTGTGGCTCGATCCGGCCAAGAACCCGAAGATCACCATCGGTGTCAACCAGGGTGCACCCGCAGGCGACGCGCCCGGAGCAACCCCTCAAACCGCTCCGGGCACGACGCCGGGGACGACGCCTCCCACCACCTCGGGCGTTCCGGGTGCCGACGTCCTGACCGGTCTGCTCTCGCAGCTCGTCGGCGTGGTTCCGGCCCTGTTCGGGCTCGGCGGTCAGGCGGGCTGATCGGTCCGGCCGGGCCGGGCGCGAACGTCGGACAAACTCATCCGGGCACATCGGCAGCCGGGGCACCACGTGGCCTCGGTGCTGATGTGCCACCCGTTGACCCGGGCGAGATCGTCCAGATCGGACTGGCGGAGCGGCGTACGGATCGCGAACGCGCGTCCGCAACTGCCGCAGTGCCGGTCGGAGGGGGAAGTCCCGGTTTCCACGAATGCGGAAACAACTGTCATCTCGATGGACCTTCTCTGTCACTTGTTCGGGCGTCGGGCCGCACTCGTCCGAGAGCCCTCCCTGTTCGGACGAGCGACCATTTCAGTGTCAGCTTATGTGATGTAGATCTCAAGAGTCGAATGACACATCGTTCGATCGACCCCCCGCGTGGCCCCCCGCGCGGCGCGTCAGCGTCGTCGGTCGCGGTTCGCGGTCTTCGCCGCGTACACCGCCGCCTGGGTCCGGCGCTCCATGCCGAGCCTGCCGAGCAGTCGCGAGACGTAGTTCTTGACGGTCTTCTCGGCGAGATGCATCCGCGCGGCGATCTGCCTGTTGGTCAGGCCCTCGCCGAGTAGGGCCAGCAGCGTCCGATCCTGCTCGCTGAGTCCGTCGTCCGCCGGTTCCGCGGCGTCCTGCCGGGCGCGTAACCGATCCATCAAGGCTGCCGCGGCGCGATTGTCGAGCAGAGACCGGCCGGCGCCCACCTCGGCGATCGCCTGCGCCAGTTCCATCCCGGTGATGTCCTTGATCACGTAACCGCTGGCCCCGGCCAGGATGGCGTCCATCATCGCCTCGTCGTCGGTCAGTGAGGTCAGCATGAGGCAACGCAGGCCGTCCACTCTGCTGAGGAGCTCACGGCACAATTCGATGCCGTTGCCGTCCGGAAGCCGGACGTCGAGCACGGCGACATCCGGAGACACCGCGGGAATGCGCGCGAGCGCCTGCGCGACGGTGGCGGCCTCGCCGACGACCTCCACGTCGGAAACGGAGTCGAGCAACTCGACGAGTCCCCGTCGGACGACTTCGTGGTCGTCCACCAGGAAAACCCTGATCATGCCGTCTCCCTCCGGATCGGACACCTGAATCGGATTGTAGGACGGGCCGGACGAATTAGACGAATGTGTGCAGGTCTAATTAAATGTCATCGCTCGTGTCCCACCCCGAGCGAAACCGCGTTCGAACCCGAAGTGCAGCACCCGGAAATGAACCTGACTATGATCCGGTACATGGTTTCCGAATTCTCGGAACTGGATCCGAGATCGCTCGAATTGCAGAAAGCGCTGTCGCAGATGCGTTTGCGCGAACTGCTCGACGAGGTCTCCGACCGGATCAGCCTGATCGCCGACGTACGCGATCAGACCGACGGGCTCCTGCAGGCGATGTTGGTCGTCAGTTCCGGACTCGATCTGGAAACCACTCTCGAATCGATCGTGGCGTCGGCGATCCGTCTCGTCGACGCCGAGTACGGGGCGCTGGGCGTGCTCGGGAGCGGGCATCACCTGTCCGCGTTCCTCTCCCAGGGCATCGACGCCGAGACCCGGGTACTGATCGGCGACCTGCCCACCGGTGGCGGCGTCCTCGGTCAGCTCATCGACCAGCCCGAGCTCCTGCGGTTGTCCGATTTGTCCGAGCACCCCGAATCGGCGGGTTTCCCGGCCAACCACCCGCCGATGACGAGTTTCCTCGGCACGCCGATCCGGGTCCGCGACGAGGTCTTCGGCAATCTCTATCTGACCGAGAAGAAAAACGGCGGCGTCTTCACCGAGGACGACGAGGTGGTCATCCAGGCGCTGGCGTCGGCTGCCGGGATCGCGATCGACAACGCCCGGCTCTACGCGCAGGCGCAGAACCAGCTGGCCTGGATCGAGGCCAACCGGGACGTGATGACCGAGTTGCTGACCGGCGCCGATCATCAAGACGTCCTCGAGCAGATCGCGCGGAAGGTGCTGACCCTGGCCGATGCCGACCTGGTCTTCATCGCCGAGCCCCACGACACCGAAGAACCCGTGGAACTGATCGACGAACTGGTGATCACGGTCGCCGAGGGAGAAGACGGACACGTCTTCCGCGGCCAGAGCATCCCCATCACCGGGTCCACCTCGGGGACGGCGTTCGTCCAGCGCCGGCCCGTGCTCCGGAATCACCTGGAGTACGAGGTCGGCGATTCGACGCGCTACGGGCCGGTCATGGCCGCCCCGCTGCGCACCGTCGATTCCACACGGGGAGTGCTGATCGCCATGCGGGCCGACGGGCGGGAGCCGTTCGCCCGGGATCTGCTGGGACTGAGCGCGGACTTCGCCGACCAGGCCGCACTCGCGATGCAGTTGGCCACCGCGACGATGCAGGCCCACCACATGCGCGTGCTCGAAGACCGCGAGCGTATCGCGCGCGACCTCCACGATCATGTGATCCAGCGGATCTTCGCCGAGGGGCTCAGCCTACAGGCGACGCTGCAGCGCACCCACTCACCCGATATCCGGTCGCGGCTCACCCGCTCGATCAACAACCTCCAGGACATCGTCCAGGAGGTGCGCTCGACCATCTTCGACCTGCAGACGGAGGACATGACCGTCACTCGGTTGCGCCAGCGTGTGCAGGAGGTCATCGACCAGCAGATCGACGACCTGCCGATCCAGATGCACGTGCGGACCTCGGGTCCGCTGTCCGTGGTCGATCGCCCATTGGCCGAGAATGTCGTCGCGGTGATACGCGAGGCGGTCAGCAACGTCGTGAAGCACGCCCGGGCCACGACGGTGACGGTGTCGATCACGGTCGCCGACGAGCTGGTCGTCCAGGTCATCGACAACGGCATCGGGCTGCCGGCGGACGTGACTCCGAGCGGTCTGGCCAACCTCGCGCTCCGGGCCGAGAAGGCCGGCGGAACGTTCACGACGACCCCGCCGCCGGGCGGCGGTCTCGCGCTGCGGTGGTCGGCGCAGCTCTAGTGACACACCACTAGGGGGCGTCCGCCTCGGCCGGTAGTCGCCATGCCGACATGCGTTCGGTCAGCCAGGCGACCGTTTGGAGTCCGGTGAGCACGCCGAAGAGCACGAGCAGCCACACGGACAATCCGATGATCGCGCAGACGGCGAATGCGGCGAGGAAAGCGACGAGAACGGCCGTGAGAGTGATGACGGTCCCCCTGGGAGAGCTTGCTCCGACTGTGTGCGGAGAAATTGACCCTCACACCATCCACCGACGTCGCGCCCGCCGGGAGGGGCCGAAGGTCACCGATCCGAGGGGCCAAGGAAACGTCGGGTCGTCGCCGCTGCCGCTGCCGCCGCTGCTGATGCGCGGTGAGTCGTGCCGGCCTCAGGCGGGCCGACCCCGTTTGAGCTCGAAGCCGGTCACATGACGGGCATCGCCGTCCCGCGGCGCGGTCGCCATCTCGATCTGCGCCCGCGCCTGGTCGAGGACCGGGGTGTCCGGATCGAGGACGGAGAGGTAGCGGTCGTGGGCGGCGAGTGCTCGAACGGCCGCGTCGAGTTGTTCCTCGACCTCGACGCCGTGGGTCGCCGCCGGACCGTTCTCGAACAACCACGACGGCGGGGCTTCCAGGGCGTCGTAGGCCTCGACGACCGCCGCGGCGAACTCCATGTGGTCGCGCTGGTTGGGCATGCCCGGCGCCCACTCGGGCCCACCGAAGAGCGAGACGATCACCTGCGGACGCACCCGTTCGACGGTCTCCGTGATCTTGTCCCGCAACTCCGGCACGTTGCGGATGTCACTGTCGGGGAACCCCCAGAACTCCACCTCGTCGACGCCGACGATCGACGCGGACGCGCGCTGCTCCGCTTCCCGCAGGGGGCCGCACTCGGCGGGTGGCAGACCTTCGATGCCCCGCTCGCCGCTCGAGGCCAGCGCGTAGACGACTCGCTTGCCCTCGCCGGTCCAGCGGGCGACGGCCGCCGCCATCCCGTACTCGGGGTCGTCGGGGTGGGCGACGAGCACGAGTGCGGTCTGCCAGTCGGTGGGGAAGGGGAGCAGCTGCGCCGTCACGGTTCTCAGCGCTCCCGGTCGAGATTGGCCATCTTCAGCACGTCGAGCCGGGCGTCCAGTTCGTCCTCGGTCAGCTTCTCGCCGACCAGGCCACGTTCGAGGACGGTCTCGCGGATGGTCTTGCCCTCCTTCAGTGCCTGCTTGGCGACGGCCGCTGCCTCCTCGTAGCCGATGGCGCTGTTGAGGGGGGTGACGATCGACGGCGAACTCTCCGCGAGCGTGCGCAACCGCTCGGTGTTGGCCTGCAGACCGGTAATACAGCGGTCGGCGAACAACCGCGAGACGTTCGCGAGCAGCTTGAGGGACTCGAGGACGTTGCGCGCCATCATCGGGATGTAGACGTTGAGTTCGAAGGCGCCGTTGCCGCCGCCCCAGGTGACCGCGGCGTCGTTGCCGATGACCTGCGCC
Source organism: Gordonia sp. SGD-V-85 (assembly GCF_001456905.1). NCBI lineage: Bacteria > Bacillati > Actinomycetota > Actinomycetes > Mycobacteriales > Gordoniaceae > Gordonia > Gordonia sp. SGD-V-85. The sequence goes on along the minus strand of NZ_LNQO01000004.1, from coordinate 166,633 downwards.
GCCACCTGCGTGACAGCTTCGGGCAGAACGGGATTGACCTTGCCCGGCATGATGGAGCTGCCCGGCTGCAGGTCGGGGAGCAGGATCTCGCCGAGCCCGGTGAGCGGACCCGAGCCCATCCAGCGGACGTCGTTGGCGATCTTGGTCAGCGACACCGCGATCGTCTTCAACTGGCCGGAGAGTTCGACGAGCCCGTCACGGGCCGCCTGCGCCTCGAAGTTGTCCTTCGCGAGGGTGAGTGACTCGACGCCGGTGAGCGACACGAGTTCGGCGACCACCTTGGTACCGAAGCCATCTGGCGCATTGAGGCCGGTGCCGACCGCGGTACCGCCGATGGGCAGTTCGCCGACGCGCGGGAGGGCGGCGGTGATGCGCTCGATGCCGGCCTCGACCTGACGCGCGTAACCGCCGAACTCCTGTCCGAGCGTGACCGGTACCGCGTCCATCAGATGCGTGCGCCCGCTCTTGACGACCTCACGCCATTCGGTTGCCTTGTCGGCCAACGTCTTCTGCAGATGTTCGAGCGCCGGGATCAGGTCGGTGACGGCGGCCTCGGTGGCGGCGACGTGCGTCGCCGTCGGGAAGGTGTCGTTGGACGACTGGGACATGTTGACGTGGTCGTTCGGATGCACCTCGACGCCGTTGGACTTGGCGATCGACGCGATGACCTCGTTGGTGTTCATGTTCGAGCTGGTGCCCGAACCGGTCTGGAACACGTCGATCGGGAACTGGTCGTCGTGGCGTCCGTCCGCGATCTCGGTGGCCGCGGCGACGATCGCGTCGGCCTTCTCCTTGTCGAGGAGACCGAGGTCGGCGTTGACGGTGGCGCAGGCCGCCTTCAGCAGTCCCATCGCCCGGATCTGCGTCCGTTCGAGGGGGCGTCCGCTGATCGGGAAGTTCTCCACGGCACGTTGCGTCTGTGCCCGCCACAGGGCGTCGACGGGTACCCGGACCTCGCCCATGGTGTCGTGCTCGATGCGGTACTGCTCGCCCTGCGCGTCGGTCTGTGTTTCCTCGGTCATCGGCGTGCCTACTCCTTCGATCGAATCCTTATGCCGCTCAGCGGGACGTTGACGGCCCCACTCGGGTCGGTGAAAAAGTCGTTGCCCTTGTCGTCAACGACGATGAAGGCGGGAAAATTCTCCACCTCGATCTTCCACACGGCCTCCATGCCGAGTTCGGGATACTCGATGATCTCCTGGCTCTTGATGCAGTCGAGCGCGAGACGTGCCGCGGGCCCGCCGATGGAGCCGAGGTAGAAACCGCCGTGCGCGCCGCACGCCTCGGTGACCTGCTTGGATCGATTCCCCTTGGCCAGCATGACCATCGAGCCCCCGGCGGCCTGGAACTGCTCGACATAGCTGTCCATCCGGCCGGCCGTCGTCGGACCGAACGATCCGGAGGCCATGCCCTCGGGGGTCTTCGCCGGCCCCGCGTAGTAGACCGGGTGGTCGCGCAGGTAGTCGGGCATCGGCTCGCCGGCGTCGAGGCGTTCCTTGATCTTGGCGTGGGCGATGTCGCGCGCGACGACCAGCGGTCCGGTCAGCGACAGGCGCGTCTTGACCGGATACTCCGAGAGCTGCGCGAGGATCTCCGGCATCGGGCGGTTGAGGTCGACCTCGACCACCTCGCCGCCCGAGATGTCCTCGGCCACACCGGCTGCGGGCATATAGCGGGCCGGATCGGTCTCGAGCTGCTCGAGGAAGACGCCGTCGGCGGTGATCTTGCCGAGGGCCTGACGGTCGGCCGAGCACGAGACCGCGATCGCCACCGGGCACGACGCTCCATGGCGGGGCAACCGGACCACGCGCACGTCGTGGCAGAAGTACTTGCCGCCGAACTGCGCCCCGATGCCGAACGACTGGGTGAGCCGGAAGACCTCGTCCTCGAGCTCGAGATCGCGGAAACCGTGCGCCGACATCGATCCCTGCGTGGGCAGGTTGTCGAGGTAGTGCGCCGACGCGTACTTGGCGGTCTTGAGCGCGAATTCGGCTGAGGTGCCGCCGATCACGACGGCCAGGTGGTATGGCGGGCAGGCCGCGGTGCCCAGTGAGCGGATCTTCTCGTCGAGGAACTTCAGGATGCTCGTCGGGTTCAGGATCGCCTTCGTCTCCTGGAACAGGAACGACTTGTTGGCGCTGCCACCGCCCTTGGCCATGAACAGGAACTTGTACTCCGGACCGTTGGGCCCCTGCTCGGTGGCGTAGATCTCGATCTGGGCGGGCAGGTTCGAGCCGGTGTTCTTCTCCTCGTACGTCGTCAGCGGGGCGAGCTGCGAGTACCGCAGGTTGAGCTGCGTGTAGGCGTCGTAGACACCGCGGGAGATGGCTTCGGCGTCGTCGGTGCCGGTCAGGACCCCTTCGCTCTTCTTGCCCATCACGATGGCGGTGCCGGTGTCCTGGCACATCGGCAGCACGCCGCCGGCGGAGATGTTGACGTTCTTCAGCAGGTCAAGGGCGACGAACCGGTCGTTGCCCGAGGCGTCCGGGTCGTCGATGATCTTGCGCAACTGCGCGAGATGAGCCGGGCGGAGATAGTGGCTGATGTCGTGCATGGCCTCCGCGGTGAGCCTCCGGATGGCCTCCGGGTCGACCTTCAGGAAGGTCCGACCGTCGACGGAGAACGTGGACACACCCTCGGTCGTGATCAACCGGTACGGGGTCTCGTCGGCGCCGGTCGGGAGCAGATCGGAGTAGAGAAACTCGGGGGCTGAGGCTGGTTTACTCACGGACCGCATCGTATCGCCCACGACATCGGCCCCACGCCAGAGGTTGACTCGTGAAGTCACCGGTGTTGGTGTGGGGCCGATGTCGTGTCTCAGAGATCGATTCGGGAGTAGCCGCGAAGCTTGGCCGGCTTGTGGACGGCCTCGATGCGGCGGACGGTGCCGGACTTCGAGCGCATCACCAGCGACCGGGTCGTCGCGCCATTGGGCCGGTAGGTGACGCCGCGCAGCATGTCGCCGTTGGTGACCCCGGTGGCGCAGAAGAAGGCGTTCTCGCCGCTGACCAGGATGTCGTTGGTCAGCACCCGGTCCAGGTCGTGGCCGGCATCGATGGCCTTCTGACGCTCGTCGTCGTTGCGCGGCCACAGCTTGCCCTGGATCTCGCCGCCCATGCACTTCATCGCGACGGCGGTGATGATGCCCTCGGGAGTGCCACCGACGCCCATCAGCATGTCGACGGTGGAGTAGTCGTCGGCGGCGGCGACCGCACCGGCGACGTCACCGTCGGAGATGAGGCGGATCTTGGCGCCGGCCTGCCGGATCTCACCGATGAGATCGGCATGACGAGGACGGTCGAGGACGATCACGGTCAGATCGGCGACGTCGATGCCCTTCGCCTTCGCGACCGAGTTGATGTTCCACTCGACGGACTCGTTGATGTTGATGGCGCCCTTGGCCTCGGGTCCGACAGCGATCTTGTCCATGTAGAAGACCGCCGACGGGTCGTACATCGTGCCGCGCTCGCTGACCGCGATCACCGAGATCGAGTTGGGGCGGCCCTCCGCCATCAGCGTGGTGCCGTCGATGGGATCCACGGCGACGTCACAGTCGGGGCCTTCGCCGTTGCCCACCTCTTCGCCGTTGTAGAGCATCGGCGCCTCGTCCTTCTCGCCCTCTCCGATGACCACGACACCGCGCATCGAGACCGACGACAACAGTTCGCGCATCGCGTCGACCGCCGCGCCGTCGCCGCCGTTCTTGTCGCCACGACCGACCCAACGACCGGCCGCGAGTGCAGCCGACTCGGTCACGCGGACCAACTCCATCGCGAGGTTGCGGTCCGGGGCCTGATGGGTGCTGACGGTCATGGGCAATCGACTCCTCTGTTCGGCGCGGGTCGACTCCAGCGGCGCCGAGTGATGGTGGCGGTGGTCTCGACCACCATCCTTGCATGTCACACCGGGCATTCGGTCAGTGACCCTGCTGGTGGGATACTCGGCGCCATGGCTGACAAACCCCGCATTCTGAACAACGGCAAGGACATGTTCTGGTCGTTGGTCCCGTTGCTCGCGCTGTGTGCGCTGGTGGCGATCGCGTCGGGGAACTGCTCGATCGGGGCCTCCAAGGACGTGGCCGACAGCAAGCTGCCGCCGTTCGACGTGGTCAGCGCATTGAACGCCGACGCCGCCCAGCTCCCGTTCCCGATCCGCCGCCCGCCTACGCCGGAGGGCTGGCGGCCCAACTCCGGTTCGTCGGACGCGATCGAGGGGCACCGGGTCAGCACGGTGGGATGGCTCAGCAGCGACGGCGCCTACGTCCAGCTCAGTCAGTCCGATGCGCCCGAGGACGTGTTCGTCCCCTACCTCGGCGGCGGCAGCGGGGGTGATTTCGCCGACATCTCCGGTACCGGTACGCGCCAGGCGGGCGGGCGGCAGTGGGTGACCTACGAGACGTCGGCGGGCAAGCGGTTCTGGATCACGGACCTGGGCAAGGTACGCATCGCGGTCCTGTCACGCGGCAGCGACGCCGACATCGAGACGATCGCGTCGTCGGTCGTCGCCCAGCAGCCGCTGCAATTGGGGTAGCGCACTACTCGTGAGAACCCGGCCCGCGGTTCCTAGCGTCTTCGGCAGGAGGCGCTCATGGATGGGGGATCGGGGTTCGGCTTGCACCTCGTGTGGGCCAGGCTCGTGCTCGTCGCGGTCCTCGTGCTGCTCGTGGTGACCGTTCCGGTGCAACAGGCGGGCGCCATCGATGCGCCGACCGACCCGCGATCCGGGGCCGCGACTGCATCCGGTCTTCCGTACATCGTCGGGCCGCCTCCGGATTCCGCTGTGGGGCGGCCGCTTTCCTCCTCATCGAGGGGTGGGGAGGATCGTCGGCCGGTCCTCGCGCGGGCCGGTGCGCGACCGACCGCCGAGCACACGCGCATCAGTGTTCTCGACCGCGAGGCGCTCACCCGGTTCGACTGATCGGTCTCAGTCGTCCTCGGGGTCGTCGGGATCGGAGCCGGTGCTGATGACCGCCTCGATGCGCTCGCGGGCACCGCGCAGGTGCTCCTCGCAGCGGGTCGCGAGGGCCTCGCCACGCTCCCAGAGCGCCAGCGAGGCGTCGAGGTCGAGTCCGCCGTGCTCGAGGGCGGTGACGATCTCGGCGAGTTCGTCGCGTGCTTCCTCGTATCCGAGTTCCTCGATCGGAGTGGATGATTCGTCGGTGCTCACGCATTTCCTCCGTGTTCCGGCATGGTCGTGGGTTCGTCGACCCGGGCGGTTGCGGCGCCGTCGGCGACCCGGATGCGCAGGGGTGCACCCGGCGGCAGGTCCGCGAGCGTGCCGACCACATGGGGTGGGTCGGTGTCGGTGCGCTGTACCACCGCGTAGCCGCGGGCCAGGGTCTGCGCGGGACCGAGTGTTGACAGGCGCGCACCGAGATGGTCGGTACGTCGTTCCTCGGAGTCGATGTGGCGCAACACATCTCGGCGCAGGGCGCGGACCAGCTCAGCCACCTGCCCGGCTTCGGAGTCCACGAGCACCCCGGGACGGGCGAGCACCGGCCGCGCCCGCAACGCGGCGACGACGCCGGACTCGCGGCGCACCCAGTTGCGCAGGGCCTGCGCGCTGCGTCGCCGCAGATCCGCGATGCCCGCGAGTTCGGCCTCGACGTCGGGAACGACCCGCTTCGCCGCATCCGTCGGAGTGGCGGCGCGCAGATCCGCGACGAGATCGAGCAGTGGATTGTCCGGTTCGTGCCCGATCGCGCTGACGACCGGGGTCCGGCACCGCGACACCGCGCGCAGCAACGCCTCGTCGGAGAACGGGAGCAGGTCTTCGACGCTGCCCCCGCCGCGCGCGATGATGATGACCTCGACATCGGGGTGGGCATCGAGATCGGCGAGGTGGGTCAGGATGCGGGCGACCGCCGTCGGCCCCTGCACGGGGGCCTCGCGGATGTCGAAGCGCACGTTCGACCATCGAGCGGTCGCGACGCTCACGACGTCGTGCTGCGCTGCGCTCGCGCGGCCACTGATCAGGCCGACGGCGCGCGGCAGGAACGGCAGCGGCCGTTTGAGCCGTGAATCGAAGAGGCCCTCGGCGGCCATGAGCTGCCGCAGCCGTTCGATGCGCAGCAACAGCTCGCCGATGCCCACGGCCCGGATCTCGCTGACCCGCAGCGACACCGTGCCGCGCCCGGTGTAGTAACTCGGCCGGCCCAGGACCACCACGGAGCTGCCGTCCGTCAGCGGGACCTCGGTGCGTGCCAGCAGGTCGGGGCTGCACGTCACCGAGATCGAGATGTCGGCAGCGGGATCGCGCAGGGTGAGGAACGCGGTGCGGGTCCCCGGCCGCCGGCTGATCTGGGTGACCTGTCCCTCGACCCAGATCTGTCCGAGCCGATGGATCCAGTCGGCGATCTTGGTGTTCACCGTCCGGACCGGCCAGGGATGCTCGGCCGAGTTCGGTGACGAGGAACGTCGCGGTGTGTCGCTCGTGTCGGCCCCGGTCACGCTTCGGTGGAGCGCTTGTTCTGCGCGGCGATCCGGTTCTCGAGCATCGTCACGAACGGCGCGCGGTCGCGGCGGGATTTCTCATAGTCGACGAGTGCGATCAGGTCCTCGACGGCGACCGACCGCAGGCGGGCCCGGAGTTGCGCGAGGGTGAGGGTGTCGTAGTCGATGAGCTCGACGATCTCGGGCCCCGAGCCGTCGGCGGAACCCACCGCCTCGGTGCCCGGCACCTCGGCCGCGACGACCTCGTCGGGTGTCGAGCTGTACAGCGCGAACCGCCCGGCATCGGCGCGCGGCGGTGCGGCGAGATCGGCGTCGGCGGCCGCCTCCTCGATCTCCTCGTCGATGGTCGTGGGCGACGGGGTCGTCGCGGCGGCCTTCGGCTTCTCGTCCTGCACAGACGTGTCGGTGATCGCCGCGGGCGCGACCGGGTCGGGACCCGCTGCGTCGTCCTCGTCGAAACGTGCCCACTCGGGCTGTTCGTCGGGCCGGTCGAAGAGCATCTCCAGGGCGGCGTCGCCTTTGATGGCCAGTTCGGCGATGTTCTGTTGCGCTCGCATACCGGCCTGGAGGGTCTGGCTGATGGCGGTCATCGGCAACGTGATGAGCAGCGCCGGGAGTTTGCGTGTCTCCTCGAGGGCGGTGACGATCAGACCTGCGGCTATCCGGGCGGGGTACGGTGCGCGATCCATGCCAACACTCTGCCATCACGGGCAACGCCGCGTAACCCGTACCCTGGGAAGCATGTCTGAGACGAAGCGTGTCCTGCTCGCCGAACCCCGCGGCTACTGCGCTGGTGTCGACCGTGCGGTGGAGACGGTCGAGCGTGCCCTCGACAAGCACGGCGCTCCCGTCTACGTGCGCAAGGAGATCGTGCACAACCGGCACGTCGTGGAGACCCTGGCCGAGCGCGGGGCGATCTTCGTCGGCGAGACCGACGAGGTGCCCGAGGGTGCGTTGGTCGTGTTCTCCGCGCACGGGGTGTCCCCGCTGGTGCACCAGACCGCCGCCGAGCGCAACCTGCGCACCATCGACGCCACGTGTCCGCTGGTCACGAAGGTTCACCAGGAGGCGAAGCGGTTCGCGCGCGACGACTACGACATCCTCCTGATCGGCCATGAGGGCCACGAAGAGGTCGAGGGCACCGCCGGCGAGGCCCCACAGCACATCCAGCTCGTCGACGGTCCCGACAGCGTGGACGCGGTCGAGGTCCGTGACGAGTCGAAGCTGGTCTGGTTGTCGCAGACCACCCTGTCCGTCGACGAGACCATGGAGACGGTCCGTCGACTCCGCGAGAAGTTCCCGCTGCTCAACGACCCGCCCAGCGACGACATCTGCTACGCCACCCAGAACCGGCAGGTGGCGGTCAAGGCGATGGCTCCCGAATGCGACCTGGTGATCGTCGTCGGATCGCAGAACTCCTCGAACTCGGTGCGCCTCGTCGAGGTGGCCCTGCAGGCCGGCGCGAAGGCAGGCCACCTGGTCGATTACGCCCGTGAGATCGACGACTCGTGGCTCGACGGTGTGACGACGGTCGGGGTCACCTCTGGCGCGTCGGTGCCCGAGGTGCTGGTCCGCGGGGTTCTCGACTACCTGGCCGAACGCGGCTACGGCACGGTCGAGACGGTCAACACGGCCAACGAGACGCTGACCTTCGCGCTCCCGCGCGAGCTGCGCCCCGCACGTTCGTCCAGCTGACCTCGGGCCACGATCCGGCGTCGACAGATCAGAACTCGTCCGGGTCGAGCTTGCGCACCCGTCGGTGGGGTAGTGCGATCGCGAGGACGGCGGCGATGACGATCGCCGCGACGGCGCTGCCGATGATCGCGACGTTGCGCGCGGAATCGTCCGGTGGCTGCGCCACGGGAGGTGCGGCGATGGGCGCCGAGGCCCGGTCCTGCTGCTGATCGGCCGGCACTTCGGCGGTCAGGGCGGCGACCGGATCGATGACACCGTGTCCGATCCGCTGATCGCGCCCGGTTCCCGGGGAGTGGGCGGTGGCGATGATGCGGTCCATCACCTCGCGCGCGGTCAGATCCGGGAAGCGGGCCCGGATCAGCGCGGCGGTGCCCGCGACGTACGGCGCGGCGAAACTCGTGCCGATCAAGGGCACCGGCCCGCCGTCGCTCTGCTGGGCCGACGCCAGCCGGTTCGAACCGCGCTTGCTGTTCAGGCTCACGATGTCGGTGCCCGGCGCCGCGACGCTCACCCACGGGCCGTGCAGGCTGAAGTCGCTCGGCGAGCCGGTGTCGGCGTCCACCGAGCCGACCGTCAGCACGTACGGCGAGTACCAGGCGGGACTGGCGACGGTCGCGACCGACCGCCATCCGTCGGGGTCGTCGGCGGCGGGAGCCGGATTCTGGTTCTGGCAGGCGCCGTCGCGCGTCAGGTTGCCGGCTGCCACGACGACCACGACGTTCCGGTCGTAGGCGTGCCGGATGGCCGCACCGAGCGCCCGGTCGTCGACCGAATCCGCCGCCGACGCGCACGCCACCTCGGAGATGTTGATGACGGTGGCGCGGAGATCGACCGCGCGCACGATGGCGTGCGCCAGCGTCCGGACGGACCCGTAACCCGAGCCGACCACCGGCGCGGCGTCGTCCCGGGCGCGGTCGTTCTTCTTCTGGAAAGCGCTGCTGGACTGGCGGATCGCGATGATCGATGCCGCGGGCGCGACGCCGGCGAACGCGTCGGCGGTGCTGGGCCGGGCGGCGATGATCCCGGCGACCAGGGTGCCGTGGGCGTCGCAGTCGTCGAGTCCGTTGCCGCCCGAGACGTAATCGCCACCGGCGACGACGCGACCGAGCCGCGGATGGGGCGTCACCCCGGTGTCGATGACGGCCACCCGCTGACCCTGTCCGCGACTGAACCGCCACGCCTCCGGGAGATTCATCATCGCCTGCGCCGCGGTCGGTTTCGTCACGGTGCGCGTCAGTTCCGGGATGTTGCACAGGTGCCGCTGCTCGGTCGGTTCGAGCGGGGCGACCGGGGCCGACCGGACGAGGGCGCCGGGATCGATCCGAGGCGGGGTCACCGCCGCAGCGGGCGTCGCCGAGGCCCCGACGAGTGCCGCGACGAGGGTCGTCGCGAATACTCCGGCACCACGGACACGGTTGTCGCGCATCAGATCTCGCGGACCATTCGGTACAGGTCGAGCAGCCACAACAGCAGGGGCACGATCAGGGCGACGAGGATGTACTCGCCGATCTCGGCCCACCGACGCATCACGGGTGAGAAGTCCTGGTTCGGTGCGACGACCCCGAAGACGAGGGCGCCGATCACCACGAGGATGCCGAGGGCGAAACCGATCACCGGCCACTGGTCGTCGCCGAACGCGAGACCGGTGATCAGGGTGATCACCACGAGCGATCCGCCGATGACGAGGATTCCCGCCTGGAACAGGTCGCTGTGGGAGCGGCCCCGCAGACACAGCACGACGCCGATGATCGCGGCGTAGACGGCGTTGCGCCATTCGAACCCGGCGAGCGGGGCGGCGGTGAGCACGGCCGCGATGGCGGTGACGATCGTGAGCCCGCCGACGATGCCGGTCAGGTACGCGTTGGCGAGGTAGGAACGACGTTCCAGCGCATCGGCTTTGGGAAGGGCGGTCGCGCCGATCGCCCCGATGCCCTCGATGGCCGGTCGCGGTTCGATGTCCTTGACGTCGATGGCGGCACCCGCGGTCGGCACCGGGGGCAGCGGCAGTTTCGCGAGCAGGATCGTCGTGCGGGGAGCCAGACCGATGCACAGCAGACCGACCGCGGCGATGACGGCGGCGACATCGGCCACCGGCGCATCGATGAGGAGTCGCGCCCCACAACCGGTGGCGCCGAGCAGCGCCGCGCTGGTCACGGCGCTGTGTGCGGTCGCCCCGGCCGCGGTCATGCGATAACTGACGACCGCGGCGACGAGTGCGAACGCGAAGCCCAGGGTGAGGTGTGCGGCGCCGTATGACCCGGGCGTCACGATCATCCCGGTCACGAAGGCCATCGGTGCGGCACACAGGGACAGCACCGTCGAACTCTGCTCGTCGCGGTAGTAGCGGGACACGATCGTCGAGGCGGTGACGAATCCGACGACCGCCAGCCCGGACAACCCGGCGAACCACAGGGCGCCGGTGCCGGAGCGGACCGCGGCCAGGGACGCCGCCGCCGCGATCGCGGCGACGAGTGCCAGTGCGTAACCGACCTTCCGGGCGGACGCCGCGGTCCAGTCGACGAACTGCGATTCGTTCAATCGGGCGACAGCGTCGACCACATCGTCGAACAGCACCGGGGACTCCCCGGTTCGCGTGGAGGTCAACAGCAGCAGGTCGCCGTCACGGATACCCGACTCCGACAGCGACCGGTGCAGGGGCAGTGGGTCCTGTCCGACGAGCGCGAGCGTCCACTTGTTCTGCCGGTCGTGCGGTCGGCCGGGATTGCGGGCGTCGGCATCCGGGTCGTCGGGGTCCGACCTCGAGGGATTGCGCGATTCGATCTGGGCGACAAGGTCACCGATGAGTCCGGCGATGGGGATGCCGGCCGGCAGTCCGACGTCGAGCTGGGTGTTGCCGCCCAGTACGGACACCCGTACGAGTTGCGGCTCGACGGCCCCCTCACCCCGCCGGCGATCCCCGGTGTCCGCGTCGGCAGCGGTGGCCGGGTACCCCGGTGCGAATCCGTCCACAGACGACATCAGGTCAATCCTCCCCCTAGATTCAGCAGCTAACATAGCCAACCGCGGCGGGTTCGACCGCCCGGGGATACACAGCGCGACATGTCAGGGGGGACGTGTGGTCACGACGACGGAGGGCTTTGTGCGTCGCCCGCGCATCACGCCCCCACGCACGCCCGGAGGCGAGGTCAACATCCAGGCGCCGCCGGATGTGCCGCGGGTGGTGCCCGGCGGCCTCCTGATGAAACTGCTGCCGGTGGTGATGGTCGTCGCCGTCGTCGGCATGGTGGCACTGATGGTCGTCACCGGTGGGCGCAACATCCTGACCAACCCGCTGTTCATGATGTTCCCGCTGATGATGCTGATGTCGATGTTCGGCATGTTCGCCGCCGGCGGCCGTGGCGGGGGCAAACGCGCCGGAGAACTCAACGAGGAACGCAAGGACTACTTCCGCTATCTCGGCCAGCTGCGCGGCCAGGTCTTCGAGACCGTCGACAACCAGCGCGCGGCACGCACCTGGAGCCACCCGGACCCGCGTGCGCTGCTCGACGTGATCGGCAGCAGGCGCATGTGGGAACGCCGCCCCAGCGACGCCGACTTCGCCCATGTGCGCGTCGGGGTGGGTGTCCAGCGACTCGCCACGCGGCTCATGCCGCCGGAGACCGGGCCCCTCGAGGACATCGAGCCGGTGTCGATGGTGGCCCTGCGCCGGTTCGTGCGCACGCACTCCGCGGTGTACCGCCTGCCCACCTCGATCTCGCTGCGCGGCTTCCCCGCCATCAACATCGAGGGTGCGCGGCAGGAGACCCGCGAACTCATCCGGTCGATGGTCGTGGAGCTGTGTGCGTTCCACGGTCCCGATCATCTGCACATCGGCATCGTGACCGGTGATCCGGCGGGGGAGGCCTGGGACTGGGCGAAATGGCTTCCGCACGTGGGACATCCGACGCTGCGCGACGGCGTCGGGGCGATGCGGATGATCTATCCGACGCTGGCGGACCTCGAGAACTCGATGGCCGCGGACCTCCTCGAGCGCGGCCGGTTCAGCCGGTCGGCGCCGCCGAACGCCAACCGCGCACACCTCGTGGTGATCATCGACGACGGTTACGTCGCCGGCGACGAGCGGATCATCAACGACGCCGGCATGGAAGGCGTCACGATCCTCGACCTGACCGCGCCGCCGGACGGTCTCGCGGTGCGGCGCGGGCTGCAACTCGTCGTGCGCGGGGGCAAGGTCTCCGCGCGCAGTGCCGCCGGCGTCGAGGAGTTCGCCGACATGGACTCGCTGACGATTCCCGAGGCGGAGGCGATCGCCCGGCGCATGGCGCGCTACCGGCTGGCCACCGCGGCGACGCTGGCCCACCTCGAGTCCGAAGCGACCTCGGCCGACCCCGGCCTGCCCGCGCTGCTGGGCATCGACGACGCAGCACGCTTCGATCCGGCGACGGCCTGGCGTGGTCGTACCGGCCGGGAGCGCCTGCGCGTGCCGATCGGTTACACGCCGACCGGCGCGCCCGTGGAGATCGACATCAAGGAGAGCGCACACGGCGGCATGGGTCCGCACGGGCTGTGCATCGGCGCCACCGGATCGGGGAAGTCGGAGTTCCTGCGCACGCTGGTCCTGGCGATGCTGGCGACTCATTCGCCGTCGGAGCTGAATCTCGTGCTCGTCGACTTCAAGGGCGGCGCGACGTTCCTGGGCCTGGAATCCGCGCCGCACGTCGCCGCGATCATCACGAACCTCGAGCAGGAACTCTCGATGGTCGACCGGATGAAGGACGCGCTCTCGGGCGAGATGAACCGGCGCCAGGAGGTGTTGCGGGCGGCGGGCAACTACGCGAACGTCGCCGACTACGAGCGCGCCCGCGCCTCGGGGGTGCGCCTCGATCCGCTGCCGGCACTGTTCATCGTCGTCGACGAGTTCTCCGAACTGCTCTCGCAGAAGCCCGATTTCGCCGAACTGTTCGTCGCCATCGGTCGTCTGGGTCGCTCGCTGCACATCCATCTGCTGCTCGCCTCGCAGCGGCTGGAAGAAGGCAAACTCCGGGGCCTGGACTCGCACCTGTCGTATCGGATCGGCCTGAAGACGTTCTCCGCCAACGAGTCCCGCTCGGTTCTCGGTGTTCCCGACGCCTATCACCTGCCGAGCGTCCCGGGTTCGGCGTACCTCAAGTGCGATTCGGCGGACCCGATCAGGTTCAACACCTCCTACGTGTCGGGGGCCTACTACTCGCCGACGGTCACCGAGTCGGTCGATCCGACGACCACGGCGTCATCGCGTCGCGGAAACCTCAAGGTCTTCACCGCACTTCCGGTGCCGCTGGACGAGGGCGCGTCGCGTTCGCTGCTCGACCAGGCCGAGAGCCTGCTCGACGAGGAACCGCCGGCACCCGAGGCGCCCACCGAGTTCGAGCCGGTCTCGGCGCAGGTGCCCACGCTCATGGAGACCATCGTCGAACGCATGGAACACGCGGGCCCGCCGGCCCACCGCGTGTGGCTGCCGCCACTGGACGACTCGCCCACCGTGGAACATCTTCTCGGCGAGCGGGACTGGTCCCACCCGGCGGTGCCGGGGAGTCTCAGCGTTCCGATCGGCGTCGTCGACCGGCCCTACGACCAGCGACGCGACCCGCTCGTCATCGACCTCGCGGGGGCCGCGGGCAACGTGGCGGTGGTCGGCGGTCCGCAGTCGGGCAAGTCGACGACGCTGCGCACGATCATCATGTCGGCCGCCGCGTCCCACACGCCCGAACAGGTGCAGTTCTACTGTCTGGACTTCGGCGGCGGCAGTCTGGCCGGTCTCGCCGGGCTCCCGCATGTCGGCTCGGTCGCCTCGCGCGGCGACATGGACGCGGTCCGCCGTACGGTCGCCGAGGTGGCGGCCGTGGTCCGCTCGCGCGAACTGCTGTTCACCCGGCTGGGCATCGAGGCGATGCGCGACTACCGGTCCCGCCGGGAAGCGTGGTTCCGGTCCGGCGTCACCTCGCCGGCGTCGGACCCGCTCGCGCAGGACCGGTTCGGCGACGTGTTCCTCGTCCTCGACGGCATGAACGTGCTGCGTACCGAACTGGAATCGCTCGAGGAACAGATCACCGCGATCGTGGCCCAGGGGTTGAGCTATGGCGTCCACGTCATGGTCACCGCGTCCCGATGGGCCGAGGTGCGCCCGGCGGTCCGCGATCTCATGGGTACCCGGATCGAGCTGCGGCTGGGCGACCCGATGGATTCCGACATGGGTCGTCGCGCCGCCGCGCTGGTCCCGCAGAACCGACCCGGCCGCGGCCTGACCGGGCAGGAGCTGCACATGCTGATCGCGCTGCCCCGGCTCGATTCGGTCAGCAGTGCCGAGTCGTTGCCCGCGGGCGTCGCCCAGTCGGTCGAGAAGCTCACCGCCGCCTATCCGGGCCGCTCGGCGATGGCCGTGCGCAAGCTGAGCACCGAGATCGACTACGCATCGGTGCAGCGCGCGGTTGCCGCCGCCGGGCTGACGCTGGCACCCAATCAGGTGGCGATCGGTGTCGGTGAGCTCGAACTCGCCCCGGTGGTCCTCGATTTCACCGCCCAACCGCATTTCATGGCGTTCGCCGACGTCGAACACGGCAAGACCAACCTGCTGCGGACGATCGTCACCGGGCTGGTCGCGGGTGCCACACCCGAGCAGGTGCGCATCGTCTTCGTCGACTACCGCCGCACGATGCTGGGGATCATCGACGGCGATCATCTTGCCGGCTACGCGAGTTCGCCCGACCGCGCGGCGTCGATGATGACGGAGCTGGCGGCGTATCTGAAGAACCGGATGCCGCCTGAGGACGTGACGGTCCAGCAACTGCGGGACCGCACCTGGCTCGAGGGCCAGCCCGAGGTGTACGTGGTGGTCGACGACTACGACATGGTCGTCACCTCGACCGGCAATCCGATGCTGCCGATCGTCGAACTGGCCTCCCATGCGCGCGACATCGGGCTGCACATCGTGCTCGCCCGACGTTCCGGCGGCCTCGGTCGGGCGATGTTCGATCCGCTGATCGCGCGCCTCAAGGACCTGTCGTCGGACATCCTGCTGATGAGCGGCGACCGGGACGAGGGATTCATCACCGGCCGGTCGAGGCTGCAGACGCTGGTGCCCGGCCGCGGCGAACTGGTGTCGCGCGTCCGGCCGCAGGAGATGATCCAGGTCGCCCATCTCCCGATCGGCGACTAGGGGTGGGTCGGGCCGGATGACACAGCCGGGCGAGGTGCAACCGATCGGCGACGGGAACCGTCCGACGGTGGTCGATCTCGCGTTCGGGACGCCGCTGGTCCATGACCCGGAGCGCGGGCTGCGCCGGGTGGATCGCGATGTGCGGCCGCTGCTCGAGTCGGTGGACCAGATGAGTGTCGTGGCCGACGGTCGGCGCGAACACCTGCGCCAGGTGTGGCGACGGGTCTTCGCCGGCCTCGACTTGCCCGCGGGCCGACCCCTCGTCGTCGGGCACCCGAGCACCTGGGGACCCCGTCGGGCATCGACGCTCGCCGACCTCGGCGACGGCCGCGCGCCGGTGGCACTCCTACCGCGGGCGGTGCTCGTCGCGCGCAGTCACGCCGATCTCACCGTGCGGCGGTGCGCCGTCGTCGAGACCACACATCTCCCGCGCCCGCCCGCCGATCCCGGCCACCCGCGACCGGCGTGGTGGGACGTGCAGATCGTCGGGCGCGGTCCGGACGGCTGGGTGATCGAGCGCTCCGGGCTCATTCGTCCCGGTGCCGACCGTGCGCCGCGCTCCTCGTCGAACGCGGACGGCCTCGACGTCATCGACGACTCGGTCGAGGCGGTGTTCGTCGACGGGGACCGCCCGGACGAGGTGTCCGCGGCGATCGGCGTCATCGCCGGGCACGCGGTCGCGGGACGCGTGGTCGCCGTCGACCGCGAGCTCGTGGTCCGGCTCGGCCACCGCACCGGCGGTGCGGACGAGGACACGATGGCCCCGGGCGCCGATCCCGGACCCTCGCTCCCGGTCGGCGCCACCCGGCGCCGGTCGGGGACGCTGCTCGCCGCGGCGGTGATGGCGATCCTGGTCGTGAGCGGTGCGATCGGGGTGGGACTCTGGCAGCGCGGCACCGCACCGGACGCGGCGTCGACGGAGGTCGGCCTCGGGCGTGCGACGCTGGCGGTGCCCGGCGACTGGCGGCAGTCCGAACAGCGGACCCCGAGCGGTTCGGCCGACGACCCCTCGACCACTCGCGCGGTGTTCGTCGATCCCGACGACGGCCGGCGCATCATCGCCGTCCTCACCGAGGTGCGCGCCGGCTCCACCCGGGAATCGGTCGCGGGGAGCCTGCGCAACCGGATCGAGCAGCGCGGCGACGACGTCGTCACCGAGTTCTCCGCCGCCACCCGGTTCGGCGGGCGGGACGTGATCGGCTACCGCGAGTCACCGGCCTCGGGCGGCGCGATCCGCTGGTACGTCGTGGTCGACGATGGTCTGCAGGTCTCGATCGGCTGTCAGGCGGGTACCGCGGCCGAATCCGCCGACGACGAGTGCGCGGCGGCGGTGCGGTCGGTTCGGGTGTCGCCGTCGTCGTGAGGCCGAGTCCGTTTTGACCCTGACCAGCGCGGTCGCGTAGCCTGGGTCGCTGGTGCTCGGCGCCTGGCGCACAGCTGTGTGTCCAGGTCAGCGGAGGCCCGGGTCCCCACTGGTCGCCGGGAACAATCTCTGCCGTGCACCCGACCAGCATCCATTCGACAAGAGTTGAGGACAACTGTGCCTACCTACACCCCGAAGGCCGGTGACATCACGCGTACGTGGCATGTCATCGACGCCGAGAACGTGGTGCTCGGCCGGCTGGCCGTGCAGGTCGCGAACCTGCTTCGCGGCAAGCACAAGCCGACCTACGCCCCGCACATGGACGGCGGCGACTTCGTCGTCATCATCAACGCGGAAAAGGTCGCGCTGACCAGCAACAAGGCTGATCGCAAGCTGAACTACACCCACTCGGGGCACCCCGGTGGCCTGAAGTCCCGCACCACCACCGAGCTGCTCGCGACCTACCCCGAGCGGGTCATCGAGAAGGCCGTCAAGGGCATGCTGCCGTCGACCAAGCTCGGCCGCGCCATGGCCTCGAAGCTGAAGGTCTACGCCGGCCCGAACCATCCGCACGCGGCCCAGCGCCCCGTCCCCTTCGAGATCAAGCAGGTGGCCCAGTGAGCAACGAGAACATCAACGACGCCGTCGAGGCCGTCGACGAGGCTGCCGTCGAGGTCGTGGAGGCCGTCGAGGTCGCCGCTGACGACTACGACGCCGCTGTCGTCGAAGAGGTCCGCGAGCCGGTCGTCATCGACCGTCCGATCCAGACCGTCGGCCGCCGCAAGGAGGCCGTCGTCCGCGTTCGCCTGGCGCCGGGTTCCGGTGAGTTCACCCTCAACGGCCGTTCGCTGGAGGACTACTTCCCCAACAAGGTGCACCAGCAGCTGATCAAGGCCCCGCTGGTCACCGTCGAGCGCACCGAGTCGTTCGACATCTACGCCAAGCTCGTCGGCGGCGGCCCCTCGGGCCAGGCCGGCGCGCTGCGTCTCGCCATCGCGCGTGCGCTCATCGAGGTCACCCCGGAGGATCGTCCCGCCCTGAAGAAGGCCGGCTTCCTCACCCGTGACCCGCGTGCGGTCGAGCGCAAGAAGTACGGCCTCAAGAAGGCCCGCAAGGCGTCGCAGTACTCCAAGCGCTGATCTTGGCACGCCTTTTCGGAACCGACGGCGTCCGAGGCCTGGCCAACGACGAGCTCACCCCCGAGCTCGCGTTGCGCCTGGCCTCGGCCGCCGCGGTCGTTTTTGCAGAGAGTTCGGCGACCGAGTCGCACCGGCGTTCGCGCGCGGTCGTCGGTCGTGATCCGCGGGCATCCGGCGAGATGCTGGAAGCCGCGGTGTGTGCGGGGCTCGCCGCCACCGGAGTCGACGCCATCTGTGTCGGCACCGTGCCGACCCCGGCGGTCGCATTCCTGACCGCGGACTACCACGCCGACTTCGGCGTGATGATCTCCGCGTCGCACAACCCCATGCCCGACAACGGGATCAAGTTCTTCTCCGGCGGCGGGCACAAGCTCGACGACGCTGTCGAGGACCGCATCGAAGCGACCATGGACGGCGAGTTCATCCGCCCGATCGGGGCTGCGGTGGGCCGGATCGTCGCTGCGCCGGACGCCGGCGACCGCTACCGGCGCCACCTCGCACAGGCCGTCGACACCCGCCTCGACGGATTGACCGTGGTCGTCGACTGCGCGCACGGCGCGGCGTCGGAGCTCGCTCCGCAGGCCTACGCCGACGCCGGGGCGACGGTGATCGCGATCCACGCCGAGCCGGACGGCCTCAACATCAACGCCGACTGCGGGTCCACCCACATGGACAAGTTGCAGGCGGCCGTGCTCGAGCACGGAGCCGACCTCGGACTCGCTCACGACGGTGACGCAGACCGTTGTCTCGCAGTCGATTCCACGGGTCAGATCGTCGACGGCGATGCCATCATGGCCGTGCTGGCGACGTCCCTGAAAGACCAGGGCAAGCTCCACGACGATGTGCTCGTCGCGACCGTCATGAGCAATCTCGGACTGCACATCGCCATGCGCGAGGCCGGGATCACCGTGCACACCACCGGAGTCGGGGACCGGTACGTCCTCGAGGAACTGCGGCGGGGCGGTTATTCGATCGGCGGGGAACAGTCCGGTCACATCGTCGTCCCGGGTTCGGGCACGACGGGTGACGGCATCCTGACCGGGCTGATGCTGATGGCGCGGATGGCCGCCACGTCGACGCGGCTCGCCGACCTGGCCGGCATCGTGACGGTGCTGCCGCAGGAGCTCATCAACGTGCGCGTGGGCGACAAACACGCAGTGGCGCAATCGCAATCGGTGAAAGAAGCGGTCGTGGCCGCCGAAGCCGAGCTGGGGGAGACCGGTCGCGTCCTGCTGCGTCCGTCGGGAACCGAGCAGCTCGTCCGCGTGATGGTCGAAGCCGCGACCGCCGATCAGGCGCTGGCGGTGGCCGGCCGTCTGGCCGACGTCGTCCAGGGGGCCGGGGCATGACCGGTTCGGTTCCGCGCGCGGTCCTGTTCGACTTCTCCGGCACCCTGTTCCGCTTCGAGGCGCGCGACGAGTGGTTCGCCGACCTGCGCGACGACACCGGTGCCGAGTTCGACCGCGACCGTCAGGCGGACATCATCCGGCGCATGGTCGCACCCGTCGGTCTGCCCGACGGCGTCGTCGGTGCCGACCAGGACGCCTGGGAACGTCGCGATCTCGACCCGGCGCTGCATCGGACCGGTTACCTGGCGTTGCTGCGCACGGTCGGGATGAGCAATGTCGACCACGCGAACGCTCTCTACAACCGGGTGCTCGACCCGGCCTCCTGGGTTCCGTTCGCCGACACCGTCGCGGTGCTGCAGAAGCTCGGTGCGGTAGGGGTTCCGGTCGGCATCGTCAGCAACATCGCCTTCGACCTGCGCAAGGTGCTGGCCCTGCACGGCGTCGAGGACCTTGTCTCGGCGTTCGCGCTGTCCTACGAGGTCGGGGCGATCAAACCCGACCCCCGGATCTTCCACGCCGCGCTTGATCCGCTGGGTGTGCCGGCCGACGAGGTGCTGATGGTCGGGGACAGCGAGACCGCCGACGGCGGGGCGCGCGCCCTCGGCTGCGCGTTCGCGCTGGTCCACGACGTCCCGGCCGCCGACCGGCCCACCGCTCTGCTCGACGCCGTGACCTCGCACGGCATCGAACTGCCCGACTGACCGCTCGCCTGATGGCGCACTGGCGCCTCGCCCCTCCGTACGCGACAATTCCCTGCGTGTCCGGAGAAGTCCCGGGAACCGGCGGCCGCTGCCGTGCGTCCAAGAATGCAAGGCCGCTCGGAAGATCGCGGTGAACTGGCGGACGCGCGTCGGGGAGGGGTGACATGAACGGCGACGGTGCGGACGGTGTCGGGTCGCGCCCGATCTCGATGGACACCGCCCAGGTGTCCGCGGTGTCGGCGTACTACCGCAGGTCCTCGCTGGTGTTGTCGGCGGTCGCCGACGATCTGGCCGCACACGACTTCGGGACCTGGGCTCGGGAGTCGATCGCAGGAGACGGGAACCCGGTCGCCTTCGGGCCGTCGGCCGCGGCGTACGCCGAGATGAGCGCGACCCTGTCGCGCCGGTTACGGGTGCAGGCCACGGCCGCTGCGGCGCTCGCGGACACTCTCCGCAACAGTGCGCTGACCATGGCGGACGGGGATCGGCGCGTGGCGGACGAGATCTCGCGAGCGCTGCCGCCTTCGGGGGTGGACGGCCGGTGAGACGAGGCGTGGACTCGTTGTCGGTGCTCAGGTCCGACGCCCGGGGTGGCGTCGAGGCGTTGATCGAACTCGTGTCGGCCGGTCGTCTGATGGGGGTCGCCGCCCCCGACGATGCCACCCTCCGCAACGGACTCCGCGTGGTCGACGGATTCGACATCGCGGCCTTGTCCGCGGACAGTCGCGCCCTGGTGTCGGCGCACCGGGCCGTGTCCGAACAACTCCACCATCTCCCCGAACAGCAGGTCCGCCTCGACGACGGCTGGAACAGCGAGTCCGCGACTGTCGCCCTCACGACGGTCATCGACCATCAGCGTCGCGCCGAATCGGACCTGCACATTCTGCGCACCCTCACCGACGCCACCTCGGCCGCGGCGTCGGGCATCGACCGCCTGCTGCGCACCTTCTATCTGACCGTCGCCCGGTTGTCGGCACCGACCGCGGCCGGGGTGCCGCCGGCGGAACTGCCGCAGGCGGTGCTCACCGGTCGCGTGCCGATCGGGGTGGCGGTCGAGGACATCTCGTCCCGGCTGGCCCTGTTCAGCACCTCGCAGGAGACGACGACCCGCGGGATCGCCGGAATCCTCGACCTCCTGAACCGGTCCGTCGACGGCATCGACGACGAGTCCTATCCGGTCGACGCCGGGCCCCCGGACGCCGTCCCGGTCGTGTCGCCGGGATCACCGTCGGCGGCGGCACCGGCTCAGACCGTCGCCGCGCCCGCATCGGGACCCCAGACCTGGATGGCCGAATCGACCACCGATGCCCGGCCGGCGGAAACCGGGGCGGCGACCGCCGCGGCACGATCAGAGCCCCCGGTGTCGGTGTCAGGTGCGGCCGCGTCCGAGCCCCCGGCGTCCGTACGGTCGTCGGAGCCCGACGAGTCGGCGCGCGCACCCCGCGACGACGGCGTCGACGTCCCGTTCCGGCTGGGCGGCGCCGAGGGACACGACGCGCCCGTCGCGTCAGGGCCGACGGCCTCGGCCACCGTCGAGGCGGCAACCGGGGCGGTCGCCGAAACCGAAGCCGCGGAACCGAATCGGTCGAAACAGAATCGGTCGGGGCCGGAACCGGAGGCATCGCCGGACCGATCGTCGGGTGATCTGGCGTTGGCGGGTGACCAGTGAACCTCGCCGACCAGATCGAGGCCCTCGCCCGCACCGCGACCGCCGGCGTCGCGGAGGCGTCACACGTGTTCTCCGCTCGACAGCGGGACCTCGAACTCGCCATGGACGAGCATCGCCGCAACGCGGTGCGGTCGGAGACGCAGCAGCTCCGGGACGAGCTCGAGAACGCCGCCGACGCCGCGGACGCCACCCCGGGCATCATGTTGCCGGCCGACGTGGCCGACGCCAGTCCCCATCTGCCGCCGCGCAACACATAGGCTGTCTGCTGTGCCAGGCAAGAAGCAGCAGAAGCCGACGCAGTCGCCCGCGAAGCTGATGAAGGTGCTCGCCCGACGCGGCCCCCATCGCGTGTTGCGCGGCGACCTCGGGATCGTCGGGACCCCGGGTGTCGTGTTCACTCCCGCCGAGGGCGAACGACTCCCCGCCATCGCGTTCGGGCACGGGTGGATGACGTCGGTCGAGCGCTACCGCGACCTGTGCCACCACCTCGCGTCCTGGGGCATCGTCGTCGCCGTCCCGGCGGGTCAGCGAGGCCTGCTCGCGTCCGACGACACGATGGCCGCCCAGCTCCGTTCAGCGCTGTCGATCGTGACCCGGGTCCCACTCGGCTTCGGCGAGATCACCGTCGACCCGCGCAAGATCGGGTTCGCCGGCCACGGCTTCGGTGCCGCCGCAGCGGTATTGGCCGCGTCGGAGGGCGTGCTGCACGGTCAGCCGCAACCGCCGGCGCGGGGGGTGGTCGCTCTGTTCCCGGCGCCGACGACTGCGCAACTCCTGCCCGCGGCCCGCCGGGTGAGTGCTCCGGGACTCATCGTGTCGGCGATCGGCGAACTCGACACCATCGACGGCAACGCCCTGCCGCTGGCACAGGCGTACGGGTCGGAGTCGGCCGCCGATCCCCGTCCCGGTGTGGTGCTGCGTACCCCGCCGGCCGCGACCTCCCGCGGGCTGATCGAGCACCGATCGATCAAATCACTCCTCGGCGGCAACGGCGCCGACAAGAAGACGCACACCGCCGCACGCGCCCTGACCACGGGATTCCTGCTGCACACCCTCGACGACGACAGCCGGTACGAGGCCTTCGCCGACTCCGACACCGAGCTCGGCAAGGTGCCCGCGGTGGACCTCGACGATCCGCCGGAGATCCAGGACAAGATCGCCAAGTTGCTCGGCGCGAAAGAACGCAAACGCCGCCGCGCGGCGAGTCCGGTGCCGTCCCGGGCCCCGAACGCGGTGGTGCCCGACACCATCGAGTGACGTCCGTGCCGCGGCACCCGACGGCGGCCTGCTGTGACCCCCGCTCGGCACCCGACGCGCCGCGCTGCCGCTCGCGCGTCCGCAGGTACCCTGACTAGCTATGTGTGGAATCGTGGGATACGTGGGGCGGCGCGATGCCCTGGACATCGTCGTCGACGCGTTGCGGCGGATGGAATACCGCGGGTACGACTCGGCGGGCGTCGCAATCCTCGACGGCGAGGGAAGCACCGCGATCCAGAAGAAGGCACTCCGGCTGGAGAACCTCGAGAAGCAGATCGCCACGGTCGGGCGCGAGTCGCTGTCGGGCACGACCGGGATCGGACACACGCGGTGGGCCACGCACGGCAAGCCGACCGATCGGAACGCGCATCCGCACGCCAGTGACGACGGCAAGCTCGCCGTCGTCCACAACGGCATCATCGAGAACTACGCCGAGCTACGCGCCGAACTCGAGGACGACGGCATCGAGTTCGTGTCCGAGACCGACACCGAGACCGCCGTGCACCTCGTGTCGAAGTACTACGCGTTCGGGCCGACCGCCGGCGACTTCGTGGCTAGCGCGTATGCGGCGCTGCGTCGCCTCGAAGGTGCGTTCACGCTCGTGTTCACCCATGCCGACCACGCGGACACCATCGTCGCCGCGCGGCGGTCGACCCCGCTCGTGGTGGGTGTCGGGCAGGGCGAGATGTTCCTCGCGTCGGATGTCACGGCCTTCATCGAACACACCCGGGACGCGGTCGAGCTCGGCCAGGACGAGGTCGTGGTGATCACCGCCGACTCGTACACGGTCACCGACTTCGACGAGAACGCCCGGGACGGCAAGCCGTTCCACATCGACTGGGATCTCGCGGCCGCGGAGAAGGGCGGCTACGACTTCTTCATGCTCAAGGAGATCGCCGAGCAGCCGCGCGCGATCGCCGACACCCTCCTCGGGCACCTGCAGAACGGTCGCATCGTGCTCGACGAGCAACGCCTGACCGACGACGATCTGCGCGACGTCGACAAGGTGTTCGTGGTGGCCTGCGGCACCGCCTACCACGCCGGGCTGCTCGCCAAGTACGCGATCGAGCACTGGACGCGCCTCCCGGTCGAGATCGAACTCGCCAGTGAGTTCCGCTACCGCGACCCGGTTCTCGACCGGTCGACCCTGGTGGTGGCCATCTCGCAGTCCGGTGAGACCGCCGACACGCTCGAGGCGGTCCGGCACGCGAAGGACCAGAAGGCACGCGTCCTCGCGATCTGCAACACCAACGGGGCACAGATCCCCCGGGAATCCGACGCGGTTCTCTACACCCACGCGGGCCCCGAGATCGGCGTCGCGTCGACGAAGTGCTTCCTCGCGCAGATCGTCGCCGCCTATCTCGTGGGGCTCGCGCTTGCGCAGGCACGCGGCACGAAGTACGCCGACGAGGTCGCCCGCGAGTTCGCGGCCATCGAGGCGATGACCGACTCGGTCGCGCAGGTGTTGGACACGATGGAACCGGTCCGGGAGCTGGCGCGTTCGCTGGCGCACCACAACACGGTGCTGTTCATCGGCCGGCATGTCGGGTATCCGGTGGCGCTCGAGGGCGCTCTCAAACTCAAGGAACTCGCGTACATGCACGCCGAGGGGTTCGCGGCCGGCGAGCTCAAGCACGGGCCGATCGCGCTGATCGAGGACGGGCTCCCGGTGATCACGGTCATGCCCTCGCCGGACGGCCGCGCCGTGCTGCACTCGAAGATGGTCAGCAACATCCGCGAGATCCAGGCCCGCGGAGCCCGCACGATCGTCATCGCCGAGCCCGACGACGCGGCCGCCCGTGCCGTCGCCGACGAGTTCATCCCCATCCCGAAGACGCCGACGCTCCTGCAACCGCTGGTCTCGACCGTGCCGCTGCAGGTGTTCGCGGCGAGCGTCGCGCAGGCCCGTGGCTACGACGTCGACAAACCGCGGAACCTGGCCAAGTCGGTGACCGTCGAATAGCGGTTCCGCATGCCGATCCGGTACCTGACGGCCGATGAGGTCCGCGCCGCCGAGCGGGCGACGGGGAACCTGCTCACCGACGGCGTCCTGATGCGCCGGGCGTCGCACGGCGTCGCCCGGGTGATCGCGGCAGAGCTGAGCCGGACCGGCGGATGTTATGGACGGCCGGTCGGGCTGGTCGTCGGTGCGGGGGACAACGGCGGCGACGCGCTGTTCGCCGGTGCCGAGCTGTGCCGCCGCGGCGTGCGGGTCGACGCGGTCCTGCTCGCCCCGGACCGCGCCCACGCCGCCGGGCTGCGGGCATTCCGCGCCGCCGGCGGACGGATCGGCGAGCGGCTACCCGACGGCCTCGAGGTGATCGTCGACGGCGTGGTCGGACTCGGTGGCCGGGGGCCGCTGCGGGCGAACGCCGCCGAGGTCTTCGCGGGTGTCGATCCGGACACCGCGGTCGTCGCGGTGGATCTGCCGTCGGGTGTCGACGCCGACACCGGTGAGGTCCACGATCCGGCGGTCCGTG
This sequence comes from Gordonia sp. SGD-V-85, assembly GCF_001456905.1. Lineage (NCBI taxonomy): Bacteria > Bacillati > Actinomycetota > Actinomycetes > Mycobacteriales > Gordoniaceae > Gordonia > Gordonia sp. SGD-V-85. The sequence continues at coordinate 141,372 of NZ_LNQO01000004.1, read as the reverse complement.
CCGACATCACCGTCACCTTCGGCTTCCGTCGCCGCGCGCACCTGCTCGCCGCCCCACAGTGCGGGCGGGTCGTCCTCGTCGACATCGGCCTCGATGACGCCGGCCTCGGCGACCCCGCCGATTCGGCGCTCGCCACCTTGACCGACGACGAGATCGATTGGCCGACACCGGGTCCCGGGGACGACAAGTACACGCAGGGGGTGGTCGGGGTGATCGCCGGGTCGCATCGGTACCCCGGTGCGGCCGTCCTCGCCACCGGCGCGGCGGTGACTGCGACCTCCGGAATGACCCGGTTCGTCGGCTCCGCCCACGCCGAGGTGGTGGCGCAGTGGCCGGAGGTCGTCGCCACGCCCGACCTCGCCGGTGCCGGACGCGTGCAGGCGTGGGTCCTCGGCCCCGGCATGGGTACCGACGATGCGGCCGCGACGACCCTGCGCACTGTCCTGGACACCGATCTGCCGGTCCTGGCCGACGCCGACGCGCTCACCCTGATCGCCCGCGACCCCGGGCTCGTCGACGGGCGGACGGCACCGACGCTGCTGACCCCGCACGCCGGCGAATTCGCCCGCTTGACCGGTACCGAACTGGGCGCCGACCGTCTGACCGCCGTCTCCGGTCTCGCTGCACGGTGGGGCGTCACGGTGCTGCTGAAGGGACGTATCACGCTGGTCGCCGACCCGACGGGTCACGTCCTGGGCAACGACGCCGGGTCGTCGTGGGCGGCGACCGCCGGGGCCGGCGACGTCCTGTCGGGGATCGCCGGGGCCCTGCTCGCCGCCGGGAGGTCGCCGCTGGTCGCCGGTGCGTCGGCGGCGCGCGTCCACGCCCGGGCGGCGCAGCTCGCGAGTGGCGGCGCGCCGATCGGGGCGTCGACGCTGCTGGGGGCGCTGCGGCCGGCGATCCGTGAGTTCACCACGCCGCCAGCACGAACGCGAGCGGGTACAGCGCCGTCAGCACGCTGAACGCGGTGACCGACGACAGCACGATCGCGTCGGCGATGACGCCCGGGCGCCGAAAGGCGCCGTGCCTGACCCGCTGGACGAATGACACGACGAGACCTGCGCAGGCGGCGATCGTCGCGAGTACTCCGACGCCGAAGGCGACGAGAGCCGCGACCCCGTACCCGTCGGCGGGTTCGCCCGCCATGGCGTGCCCGAGGGCGAGCAGGAAGAGCACCGCGGCCGTGGCGAACGCCACCCACCCGATCGTGTTGGCGGCCCACGACGTGAGCGATGCGCGCAGGCCCGGCCGACCCGGGCGCGCGGGCGGGACGATCGGGTCGACGGGCACGAAGCCGGCGGGCACGAAGCCGGCGGGCACGAAGCCGGCGAGGTCGTGGGCTGGGCGCAGGCGGACCGGGGCGAGAACGGCGGGGTCCTGCGGATTCGAGTTCGTGTACATGGTGACTTCCGGTGGATGCGGCGGTTCGGGATCAGCGTCGGGGTCCACTCAACCGTCCTCCCCGACGCCGCGCATCGGTGTGACTACTCAGACCATCTCCGCAGAACGACGCGCACCTCACGCCGGAGGCAGCCGGGACGAGCCGCACCCGGCGATCTGGGACAATGGTCGACGATGACTTCCCCTGCTCTGACCGCGACCGTGGATCTCGGCGCGATCGCCCACAACGTCGGCGTGCTGCGCGCCGCTTCGGGCGCTGACGTGATGGCGGTCGTGAAGGCCGACGCCTACGGCCATGGCGCCCTGCCGGTGGCCCGCGCCGTGCTCGCCGCCGGCGCCGCCGAACTCGGGGTCGCGCACCTCACCGAGGCCGCCGCGCTTCGCGCCGCCGGCATCGACGCCCCGATCACCGCGTGGCTGCACACGCCGGGAGCCGACTTCGCCGGAGCGATCGTCGACGGCATCGACATCGCACTCTCGTCGATCTCCCAGCTCGACGCGGTGATCGCGGCGGCACACCGCACCGGCCGGTCCGCGGTCGTCACCGCGAAGGTGGACACCGGCCTCAATCGCAGCGGCGTTGCGGTGGACGAGTGGGCGGATTTCGCCGAGCGGGTGGCGAAGGCGCACGTCGACGGCTCGGTGACCCTGCGTGCGGCGATGTGCCACCTCGCGCGCGGCGACGAACCCGAGCACCCGCTGAACGACGCGCAGGCGCAGCGACTCGACGCCGCGGTCGCCGACCTGGCCCGCCTCGGCGCTGCACCGCAGGTGGTCCACATCGCCAATTCGCCTGCCGCGCTGACCCGTCCGGATCTCGCCCGCGACCTGGTACGGCCGGGGGTCGCCGTCTACGGCCGGACCCCGGTACCGGCACGCGGCGACTTCGGGCTGATCCCGGCGATGACCCTGACCGCGACCATCGCGCTCGTGAAGAAGGTCGCCGCGGGGCAGGGTGTGTCCTACAGCGAGACGTGGATCGCGCCGCGCGACACGGTGGTGGCCGTGGTCGCCGCGGGGTACGCCGACGGCGTGCCGCGCCTGCTGTCGGGCCGGATCCGGGTCCGGATCGGCGAGCGGATGTTCGACGGGGTGGGCCGGATCTGCATGGATCAGCTGGTCGTCGACCTCGGACCCGACGGCGCGGGTGTCCGCGAGGGCGACCAGGCCGAACTGTTCGGCACCGGCGCCTCGGGCGGCCCCACCGCGAAGGACTGGGCGGACGCGATCGGCACCATTGACTACGAGATCGTCTCCCAGGTCGGGACGCGCGTGGTCCGTCGTTACCTCGGCGAGAGGCAGGTCGGGCTCGCCGCCGAGACAACGGAGACCGGACAGTGAGCGAGGCAGCAGTGGTGGAATCCGACCGGGTCGGACTGCTGGCCGGGGTGGCGGGGATCGCCGCCCTGGGCGGCATGGCAGCCGTCGGGGCAGCGCGCAACATCGCCCGCAAGAGCGTGGTGGGCCGGCCGGACCCGCACGCCGATGTCGATCTCACCGCGCTCTACCGCGAGCGGGGGACCACGGTCACCGCCGATGACGGCCTGGATCTCGCGGTGCGGATCGTCGACCTCGGGACGGTGTCGGAAGGCTCCGTGCCCGACCTCACGATCGTGTTCGTGCACGGCTTCAGCCTCCGGCTGTCGAGCTGGCATTTCCAGCGCGAGCAACTCGCCGCCGAGTGGCACGATCGCAACTACCGGCTGGTGTTCTTCGATCACCGGGGGCACGGGGAGAGCGACCCGGCCCCGACCGAGACCTGCACGATCGCGCAGCTGGCCGACGACGCGGCAGCGGTGATCCGTGCCACCGTACCCATGGGACCCGTTGTGCTCGTGGGTCATTCGATGGGCGGGATGACGCTGATGGGGCTCGCGCGCCGGCACCCGGCATTGTTCTCGTCGCACGGTCCGGTCGCCGGGGTGGCGCTGGTGGCGACGGCGTCGCGCGGTGTCACCGACGCCGGACTCGGTGAGGGACTGCGCAATCCGGTGGTGGATGCCTTCCGGATGAGTGTGCGCCGCGCGCCGCGCCTGGTCCAGGCGGGCCGCGGCCTGACCCGCGCCGCCCTCGAACCGGTGCTGGTCGCGGCGAGTTTCGGGCCGACGTTCTACAGTCCGGCCCTCGGCGCCGCGGTGGACACGATGATCCAGAGCACGCCGATCGAGACCATCGTGAACTTTCTGCACGCCTTGGAGATCCACGACGAGTCGACCGCCCTGCCGGTGGTCGCCCAGGTGCCGACCACGGTCGTGTGCGGAGACCGGGACCGGCTCACACCATTACGCAACTCGGTCCGGATGTACTCCCAACTGGGCGCCGATTCCCGCCTGGTCGTCGCCAAGGGCTCCGGCCACATGGTCCAGATGGAGGAGCCCCGGCTCGTCAGCGACGCGATCGCCGAACTGGTGGATCGCGCGCGGATCGCTCTGCCGGCCCCCCGTCGGCGCTGGTGGAAGCGAGGCCGCCGATGAGCGGCGTGGGTCCCCGCGGTACGCGCGACCTCCCCGAGGTCGATGACACCGAGGCCTTCGGCGCCGAGCTGGCGTCGACCCTGTCCGCAGGTGACGTGGTCATCCTCGACGGTCCGTTGGGCGCGGGAAAGACGGCGCTGGCCCGCGGGATCGGTGCCGGTCTCGGCGTCGAGGGACGGGTGACCTCGCCGACGTTCATCATCGCCCGCGAGCACCGGCCGGGCCGGCCCGACCGCCCGGGGATGGTCCACGTCGACGCCTATCGGCTCGGCGGTACGGGAAGCGGGTCCGGGATGCTCGACGAACTCGATGCCCTGGACCTGGACTCCGACCTGGACGAGGCGGTCGTCGTCGTCGAGTGGGGCGAAGGTGTGGCCGAGCGGCTCGCCGACCGGCATCTGGTCGTGCGGCTGCGACGGGACACCGAAACCGATGTGCGACACGCCGAGTGGGAGTGGGTGAGCGCGGAATGAGTCAGGGTCTGGTGCTGGCGGTCGACACCGCCACCGATTCGGTGGTGGCCGGAGTGGCCGAACTGCGCGACGGTGAGGTGCGCGTGCTGGCCGAACGGGTGGTCGCCGACCACCGACGGCACGCGGAACTGCTCACCACCCTGGTCGCCGAGTGTCTTGCCGAATCCGGCACGGCCCGAACCGAACTGACCGCGGTGGTCGTCGGCTGCGGGCCCGGGCCGTTCACCGGACTCCGGGTGGGGATGGCGACCGGCGCCGCCTTCGCCGACGGGCTGGGGATACCGGCGTATGGCGTGTGCTCCCTCGATGCGCTTGCCGTCGACGCCGGTCCGGACGACGCAGGATCGCGGGCTCTGGTGGTGACCGACGCGCGCCGGCGCGAGGTCTACTGGGCGCTCTACGAGGGTGGCCGCCGTGTGCGCGGCCCCGAGGTGACCGCGCCCGCGGTGGTCGCCGAGGAGCTCGCCCCCGATGTCGCCGGGGGGCGGATCGGTGCGGTGGCGGGTTCTGCGGCCCACCTCGAACTCGCCGGCTGGACCGGTGATCCACCCGCGACCGGCGTGCCGACCGTACGCGGGGTGGTCATGGCGGCTGCCGCCGACATCGTCGCGGGCGCCGAACCCGAACCCCTTGTGCCGCTGTATCTACGACGCCCCGACGCGGTCGAGCAGAAGGCCCGTCGGGCGGGTGCGGCGCGATGACCACACCGGAGCTGGTCATCGACGCGCTCACCTTCGGTGACATCCCGCGCTGCGCCGCGCTGGAACGGCGGATGTTCGCCGACGACTCACCCTGGCCCGCCGCGGCTTTCCGCGCCGAACTCAACGCCCCGTACAACACCTATTTCGCGGCTCGGGAGCGCCTCGGCGCCGACGTCATCGGTTACGCCGGGATCTCCACGCTCGGGCAACCCGACGCCTGGGAGTGCGAGATCCACACCATCGCCGTCGATCCGGACCATCGGGGACGGGGAGTGGGCCGGGCGCTGCTCGAGGCCATGCTCGCCGTCGCGGACGAGAACGACGCCGCGGTGTTCCTGGAGGTACGCACCGACAACGAGGTGGCGATCGGGCTGTACTCACATCACGGGTTCAGCACCGCGGGTATTCGCCGCAACTACTATCAGCCGTCCGGCGCGGATGCCTACACGATGTTGCGGCTCCCGGTGTCGGGCCGGCCGCTCGAACCGGAGGAGGGCCCGGCGTGATCGTTCTCGGCATCGAAAGCTCCTGCGACGAAACGGGTGTCGGCATCGTCCGGTGGACGCCGGGCGACGGCGACACACCCGGATTCGCGACGATGCTGGCCGACGAGGTCGCGTCGAGCGTGGACGAACACGCCCGGTTCGGCGGCGTGGTCCCCGAGATCGCCTCCCGAGCGCACCTGGAGGCGATCGTCCCCACGATGCGTCGGGCGCGGGAGGCGGCCGGGATCGACCGCCCCGACGCCATCGCGGTCACCATCGGGCCGGGACTCGCCGGCGCGTTGCTCGTCGGGGTGGCCGCGGCGAAGGCCTACGCACTCGCCTGGGACGTGCCGCTGTACGCGATGAACCATCTCGGCGGGCACGTCGCGGTGGACACCCTCGAGCACGGACCGATGCCGGAGTGCGTCGCACTGCTGGTCTCCGGTGGACATACGCACCTGCTGCACGTCACCGATCTCGCCGAGCCCATCGTCGAACTGGGCACCACGGTCGACGACGCGGCCGGGGAGGCCTTCGACAAGGTCGCCCGCCTGCTCGATCTCGGTTTTCCCGGGGGGCCGGCGCTGGACCGCGTCGCCCGTGAGGGTGACCCGGGTGCGATCGCCTTCCCACGCGGTATGACCGGTCCCCGCGACTCGCGGCACGACTTCTCCTTCAGCGGACTCAAGACCGCGGTCGCACGGTATGTCGAGAAATGCGTGCGCGACGGTGTGGAGGCACCGGTGGCGGACGTCGCGGCCTCGTTCCAGGAGGCGGTGGCGGACGTGCTGACGATGAAGGCAGTCCGGGCCTGCGGTGACCTCGGGGTGGACACCCTGGTCCTCGGCGGCGGTGCCACCGCCAATTCGCGCATCCGATCGCTGGCGGAGGAACGCTGCGCGGCGGCCGGGATCGACCTGCGGGTTCCGAAGCCGCGCCTGTGCACCGACAACGGCGTCATGATCGCGACGCTCGGCGCTCATGTGATCGGCGGGGGCGCGGCGCCCTCGCCGCTGACCGTGGCGTCGGACCCGGCGATGTCGGTGCGTGTCAGTCAGCTGTAGCGGACGGAGCCCGGCCGTCTTCGCGGGGAGCGAACACGGCCGGGTTTTTGCAGCCTCCACCCTTGAGTGCTGGCACTCGCATGTATAGAGTGCTAGATGGCGCTGACCGAAGCCTCGGACACCCGCGACGACGGGGTTTTGCAGGGCCGTGAACGTGCAGATTCTTTCTCAGTACGAAAGTTGAGGACTCACATCGTGGCGAGCGTGAACATCAAGCCGCTTGAGGACAAGATCCTGGTGCAGGCCGTCGAGGCCGAGACGACCACCGCGTCGGGCCTGGTCATCCCGGACTCCGCCAAAGAGAAGCCGCAGGAAGGCACCGTCATCGCTGTCGGCGAGGGTCGGGTCACCGAGCAGGGCAACCGCGTCCCCGTGGACGTCAAGGAAGGTGACACCGTCATCTACAGCAAGTACGGCGGCACCGAGATCAAGTACGCCGGCGAGGAGTACCTGATCCTCTCGGCGCGCGACGTCCTCGCCGTCATCGGCAAGTAGGACCGGCACCGAACTCCGGCCGAGTTAGACCCCGCGAGCCTTCATCGCGTCTCACATCGCCCCGGCGCCCCGTGCAGGGGTACCGGGGCGATGTGCGTTACGCCGACAGGCTCCCGTTGCAGAAAGTGATTCATGGCCAAGCAGATTGAATTCAACGAAACCGCGCGCCGGGCGCTCGAGCGAGGCATCGACCAGCTCGCCGACACCGTGAAGGTCACCCTCGGCCCGCGCGGACGGCACGTGGTCCTCGCCAAGGCGTTCGGCGGACCGAGTGTCACCAACGACGGCGTCACCATCGCGCGCGACATCGAGCTCGACGATCCGTTCGAGAACCTCGGCGCGCAATTGGTGAAGTCCGTCGCCACCAAGACCAACGACGTGGCGGGCGACGGCACCACCACCGCGACCGTGCTGGCACAGGCGATGGTCAAGGCCGGCCTGCGCAACGTCGCCGCCGGGTCCAACCCGATCGCTCTCGGGCAGGGCATCAGCAAGGCTGCCGATGCGCTGAGCGAGGCCCTGCTCGCCGCTGCGACCCCCGTCGCCGGTGAACAGGCCATCGCCCAGATCGCCACCGTGTCCTCCCGCGACGAGGAGATCGGCGAGATGGTCGGCAAGGCGATGACCGCGGTCGGCGCCGATGGTGTCGTGACCGTCGAGGAGAGCTCGGGGCTGAGCACCGACCTCGAGATCACCGAGGGCGTCCAGTTCGACAAGGGCTTCCTCTCGCCCTACTTCGTCACCGATCTCGACAGCCAGGAAGCGGTTCTCGAGGACGCGCTGGTCCTGCTCTACCGCGACAAGATCAGCTCCCTGCCGGACTTCCTGCCGCTGCTGGAGAAGGTCGTCGAAGCAGGCAAGTCGCTGCTGATCATCGCCGAGGATGTCGAGGGCGAGCCGCTGTCGACCCTCGTCGTGAACTCGATCCGCAAGACGATCCGCGCCGTCGCCGTCAAGGCGCCGTTCTTCGGCGACCGCCGCAAGGCCTTCCTCGAAGACCTCGCGATCGTCACCGGCGGAACCGTCGTCTCCTCCGACATCGGCCTGAGCCTGCCGACGGTCGGTCTCGACGTGCTCGGCTCGGTCCGTCGCGTCGTCGTCACCAAGGACGCCACCACCCTCGTCGAGGGTGCCGGCACCAAGGACGCGATCGCGGACCGTTCGGCGCAGCTGCGACGGGAGATCGAGCAGTCCGACTCCGACTGGGACAAGGAGAAGCTCGCCGAGCGTCTGGCGAAGCTCTCCGGTGGTGTCGCGGTGATCCGCGTGGGTGCGGCCACCGAGACCGCGCTCAAGGAGCGCAAGCACCGCGTCGAGGACGCCGTCGCGGCGGCCAAGGCCGCCGTCGAGGAGGGGATCATCCCCGGTGGTGGCTCGGCCATCGTGCAGGCGTCGAAGAAGCTCGACGCCCTCGCCGAGTCCCTGACCGGTGACGAGGCCCTGGGTGTGCGGGTCGTCCGCGACTCCGCGCGGGCGCCGCTCTACTGGATCGCCGCGAACGCTGGACTCGACGGTGCGGTCGTGGTCGACAAGGTCGCCGGTGGGGCCGAGGGCTCGGGGTTCAACGCCGCGAGCCTGTCCTACGGCGACCTGGTCGCCGAAGGCATCATCGACCCGGTGAAGGTCACCCGGTCGGCGGTCGTCAACGCCGCGTCGGTGGCCCGCATGGTGCTGACGACCGAGACGGCGATCACCGATCAGCCGGCCGACGAACCGGCCGGTCACGCGGGACACGGGCACGCGCACTGACGTAACTCCGCGCAGTTCGACGAACACGAGAGCCGGGCATCCTCGCAGGGATGCCCGGCTCTCGCGGTCGTGGTCTGGTCGGGTTCGACGCCCCTGGCCTCAGCTGGCCATCCGGCGGCCGACGCCCCGCTTCATCAAGATGCTGCGCTCGGATTCGGACAGTCCGCCCCAGATGCCGTACGGCTCCGCCACCGCGAGTGCGTGCTCCCGGCATTGCGCGATGACCGGGCACTGGTGGCACATCTCTTTGGCGCGTCGCTCACGCTGCGCTCGGGCGCGGCCGCGTTCGCCGTCCGGATGGAAGAACATCGACGAGTCGACGCCGCGGCAGAGTCCTGACATCTGCCAGTCCCAGATGTCAGCGTTGGGGCCGGGGAGATGATTGGGCTGAGGCATGACAGCTACTCCTTGTCGTGGGCCGCACCGGGGTGCTTCGGTGGGAAACGTCGATTTCCTGCAACGCTGAACTCACATTAAGCGGGCCTGAGAAATTGCGTCAATAGCCCTGAAATGGGACCGGATTGCTGCGAAAGTCTCAGAAATGTTAACGGCGGGTTAGGTGATCGCGGTTGGATAGCACAGCGCGGATGCGTCGTTGCGGTGCCCCCTGATCCGGGGTGACCGACCCGGTGTGACCTGCAATGATGACTGCCGGGTCCAGGTGTCTGTCCAGTGCGTCGGACGTAGGGGTGTGGTGACGTCGATCGAACCGATTTACACGGCGGAAATCTTCCGATGATGCACCCGTGATCTGTCCAGAGAATTAACGTTGGGAATCGTTCGTTAAATTCATGCAAACCGAAAAAGATCGAGTGACCAAGAACACCTCCTCGACGCTCGACAAAGCCGTTGAGCTGCGTCGACACCCCTCGATGCGACCTTCGGTGGTCCCGCTGCTGCATGCGTGGGCCGCGGCGGTCTCCGCCGGCGGGGACGGGAACTACGCCCGCGCGCTCACCGAGCTCGCGTCCCTCGAACGGGTCGCCGGTGTGCGAGCGCGGGGATTCGCGCCCACCGACCCCCACCTCGCCGTGCTGTCTCTGTGTCAGAGCACGCGGGCCTCGCTGATCCGCCAGGCCGGGCGACACCACATCTCGCATGGGGTCGACGGTCGAGCCCTCCTCACCGTCGGAATCTCCGGCGCCCGGGCCGAGCCGGGTGCACCGGGCCCCGGGCCACGCGAGGTCTCGCTCATCCGAGCGGCGGTCGCGGACGGACTCGTCGGGCTCGCGGCCGACAATCTGGGTCTGCTGCGGTTCGATGCGTCCCGTCGGCTGCTCGACCGGGCGCGAACGGTCCTCGATCCCACGGACGAGCGGCCGGTCGGGGCGAACCCCGAACAGTGGTCCTGGCGGCCGGCGGACGCGGACTGGATGACGGCCACGCGCTGCCGCCTGCGCTGGGAATGGGTGAGCGCCGAACTCGGTCTGTACCGCGGTGACGTGGCGTCCGGGCTCGAACACGCCCGAGCGGGGGCACTGCTGGTGCGGGAGATGCACGACGCGGCGACTCCGGTCCCGGCCCGCCATCGAGTGAAGACCGCGTTGATCGCCGCGGCTGCCGCCGCGGGCGCGGGGGATCGGGGTGGCACCGCGAACGCGGCGCGGGACGTCGTCGCCGACGCTCGCGACGAGGCCCTCCTGCCCCTGGAGTGGGCGGCGATGAGCCTGCTGCTGGGCACCGGAGCCGCGTCCGGCGACGAGGCCGTTCACCACCGCCGGCTCCGCGCCACGCTGATCGGCAAGGGCATGGCGCTGATGCCGGACGGTTGATCGCTAAGGTGTGTTGGGGTCTGCCACGTCGTCGCCGCCGGAGACGTCGCCGGAACGCGCTCTCCAGCCGCGTGCCACGACGATCGCCACCGGCGGCGTCACCGTGCCGGGGCCCGGACCAGGACCGGCAATTAGACCGGTTGGCCGACTTGTAACACGGGGATTCCTACGCGCGATGAAGTTGACAGGTGGTGAGTTGAACGACGCCGTTCGGGCCGCGGGCCAAGGCGATCGGGCAGCTCTCACGTCAGTTCTCGAAAGCGTGCAGGAACCGATCCTGCGCTACTGCCGAGGACGCATCGGGGTAGGGGAACGGCATCTGTTCTCCGCCGACGACATCGCGCAGGAGGCATTGATGGCGGTGATGACCGCGTTGCCACGGTACCGTGACCAGGGCAAACCGTTCATGGCCTTCGTCTACGGCATCGCCTCGCACAAGGTCGCCGACGCCATGCGGGTGGCGGCACGGGTGAAGTCGGACCCGGTCGAGGAGATCCCCGAGGTCTCACACGTCACCGGTGGCCCCGAGCAGTTCGCGATCGATGCCGACGGCAGCAGGCGGATGAGAGCCCTGCTGGGCATCCTCCCCGAGAAACAACGCGAGGTACTGGTCCTGCGGTTGATCGTCGGGATGTCGGCGGAGGAGACCGCGCAGGCGATCGGCAGCACCGCGGGAGCAGTACGAGTCGCCCAGCATCGAGCGCTGGCGAAATTGAAAGACGAGTTGAGACGGACAGGAGGTCACGATGAGCGGACAGTCTGATTGGCGTAGACGCCGTGTCGCCGGTGGTGACCAGCCGAATCGACCCGGTCAGCCGCCGGCGCACCGTCGCGCGCCCGGTTCGAGCGGCCCGGCGCCCGCCGGGCCCGGACCCCGCCCGGTTGACCCGTTCTCCTCGGACGCGGAGTCCGGACTCGACGCGTTCGATCTCTCCGCTTCCGATGACGCGCTCGATCTCTCCGAACTGAACTTCGACGAGAACTTCCTCGACGCGCTGACCCGCGATGTGCCGGTGCCGACCCGCGACGCGGCCGAGTATCAGCTGGCCGAGATGCTGTCGGGCTGGCGGTCGGAGATCGTGTCCACCCCCGAGCCCGAGCTGCTGTCCGTCGACGACGTCGAGCGGGCAATCGGGACCAGCGAGCGCGCGAGTCGCGGCCGCCGCATGGTCCGTCACCTGCGCGTCGTGTCGGGTGCCGCCGCGATCGTCATCGTTGCGGCTGCCGGCCTGACCGTGCTCTCCGAGGGCTCGCAACCCGGCGACCCGCTGTGGGGCATCAAACAGGTCGTGTTCGCCGAGGCCGCGTCGCAGACGCAGGCGGCCCACGACGTCCGGAACAACCTCGAGCGTGCCGAGGCCGCGATCGCCGCCGGTGATCCGGGTGCGGCGGCCAGCCTGCTGGCCGAGGCGCAGGAGCGCATGGGTCCGATGGACAACGAGATGCGTGACGAGATGACGGACTGGATGAACCGCATCCGCGCGGGTGCGGGTCTGCCGACCGAGACCACCGATCCCGCACCGTCGACCGGTGCGGAACAGCCCGGGACGATCGACCCGACCCGGCCCGATCTCCGGAACTCCGAGGACCAGCCCTCACCCGACGCGTCGACGCCTCCGGGCGGCGGGACGGATGAACCGACCACGCCGTCCGAGCAGACGAGCGAACCGCAGGAGCCGTCGTCGGTCCCGCCCTCGAGCGAGCCGGCAGAACCGTCGACGCCGTCGTCGAGCACGAAGGTCACCCGTTTCCCGGCCGAGTTCCCCGAGATCCCGTGGACGCCGCCGCCCGGCGTGGACGCCGGTCGGCCGATCGGCTGACGCGACCGCACCATCGCCGGCCCCAACGGTCGTTGGAGATCATGAGCGAGGCCCCGCACCGGATCGATCGGTGCGGGGCCTCGCTCATTGGTGGTGCCGGAGAGTCGGCGACAGTTACCGCCGCGTCCGTGGAGGATCAGCGCTCGTCGTCGAGATGACTACGGGCGTCGGCGTAACCGCGGCAGTAATCCCACGTGACGTAGGCGTCCGGACGGGGATCCACCGCGGGCTCGTGCGGCCGGACGGTGCCGTCGATGAGAAGCTGGATCAGGTTGGCGCGCAACATGTCCCAGTCGTGGTAGTGGTCCTCGCGGCAGTCCTCACACACGACGACCAGGCCGCGTACACCGCGATTGGCCAGTAGGGCCTCGTAGAGTGCGAGATCGGCGAGGTCTTCTTCGACCGCGAGCCGCTCGTTCTCGTCCAACGGGATACCCGGCTCCACGCTGTCCAATGCGGATGCGGGATCGCTGGGATCGTCGGCGAACGGATCCGGCGGGAGGCCGGGTGGCAGGTGGTCACGCACCACACCACCGTAGCCGATCCGCGGGTGCGCGCGCCGCAGGCGTTCACCGGTCGAGCGCACCTGTTGAGAGTGGGTCGGGCGACCTCATCGGCGCGAAGACTCCTGTGTGACGATCGCCGCAACAAGGGACTCGATACCATGGTCCGATGACTGCTGTTCGTACCGGTGGAGACGATCCCGGCAAGGTCGCGATGCTCGGCCTGACCTTCGACGACGTCCTGTTGCTGCCCTCGGCGTCGGACGTGATACCCAGCGAGGTCGACACCTCGTCGCGGGTGACCAAGAACGTGACGCTGCGTGTCCCGCTGGTGAGTTCGGCGATGGACACCGTGACCGAGTCCCGGATGGCGATCGCGATGGCGCGCGCCGGGGGTATGGGTGTCCTCCACCGCAATCTGTCGATCGAGGAGCAGGCCGGCCAGGTCGAGACCGTCAAGCGGTCCGAGGCGGGCATGGTCACCGATCCGGTGACGTGCACCCCCACGCACACGCTCGCCGAGGTGGACGCCATGTGCGCGCGCTACCGCATCTCCGGTCTGCCCGTTGTCGACGACAAGGGTGAGCTCGTCGGCATCATCACCAACCGCGACATGCGGTTCGAGGTCGACCAGAGCCGTCCGGTCGCCGAGGTGATGACCAAGGCCCCGCTCATCACCGCCCAGGAGGGCGTCTCCGCAGAGGCCGCACTGGGACTGCTCCGCCGGCACAAGATCGAGAAGCTGCCGATCGTCGACGGCAACGGTCGCCTGACCGGACTCATCACCGTCAAGGACTTCGTCAAGACCGAACAGCATCCGCTGGCGACCAAGGACTCCGACGGACGGTTGCTCGTCGGGGCGGCCGTCGGCACCGGTGACCCGCAGTGGGACCGGGCGATGGCGTTGGCCGACGCCGGGGCCGACGTGATCATCGTCGACACCGCCCACGCGCACAACCGGCTCGTGCTCGACATGGTGGCCAAGTTGAAGGCCGAGGTCGGCGATCGGGTGGACGTGGTCGGCGGCAACGTCGCGACCCGCGAGGCCGCGCAGGCCCTCGTCGACGCCGGCGCCGATGCGGTGAAGGTCGGCGTCGGACCGGGCTCGATCTGCACCACCCGCGTCGTGGCGGGTGTCGGTGCCCCGCAGATCACCGCCATCCTCGAAGCCGTGGCGGTCTGTCAGAAGGCGGGAGTGCCCGTGATCGCCGACGGTGGTCTGCAGTACTCCGGCGACATCGCCAAGGCCCTCGCGGCGGGGGCGTCGACCGCGATGCTCGGTTCGCTCCTCGCCGGCACCGCCGAGGCCCCCGGCGAGCTGGTCCTGGTCAACGGCAAGCAGTTCAAGAGCTACCGCGGCATGGGTTCGCTGGGTGCGATGCAGGGTCGCGGACAGGCGAAGTCGTACTCCAAGGACCGCTACTTCCAGGACGACGTCCTCAAAGAGGAGAAGCTGGTTCCCGAGGGCATCGAGGGACGGGTGCCGTTCCGCGGTCCGCTGTCGCAGGTGATACATCAGCTCGTCGGCGGCCTTCGTGCCGCGATGGGCTACACCGGCGCGTCGACGATCCCGGATCTGCAGACCGCGCGGTTCGTCCAGATCACCGCGGCCGGCCTGAAGGAATCCCACCCGCACGACATCACGCTGACCGCAGAGGCACCCAACTACTATTCCCGCTGAACTCCCCGAGGTCGTTCCCGCCGGACTCGTCCGGGGGGCCAGGCCGTAGGGTCGTTGTGCAGCTGAACTCCGCAGAAAGGCGCAGTGGTGCGTGACCTCGTCGAAATCGGCATGGGCCGGACAGCCCGACGGACCTACGAGCTGGGGGACATCAGCATCGTCCCGTCCCGTCGGACCCGTTCGTCCAAGGACGTCTCCACCGCATGGCAGATCGATGCCTACCGGTTCTCCTCGCCGATCCTGAGCCACCCGACGGATGCCCTGGTGTCGCCGTCGGTCGCGATCGAACTGGGCAAGCTCGGCGCGCTCGGCGTCCTGAACGGTGAGGGGCTGTGGGCCCGTCACCGCGACGTCGAGGCGAAGATCGCCGAACTCGTCGCCATCGCGGCGGAGGACCCGGATCCCTATGCGGCGGTTCGACACCTGCAGCAACTCCACTCGGCCCCGCTCGACAGCGGGTTGCTCGGCGAGGCCGTGGCCCAGGTCCGCGACGCGGGGGTCACCACGGCCGTCCGCGTCAGCCCGCAGCACGCACCCGAGCTGACCCCGGCGCTGCTGGCCGCCGGGGTGGAGATCCTGGTGGTGCACGGCACGATCATCTCGGCGGAGCACGTGGCGCAGGTCGATGCCGACGGCACGCAGCGGGAACCGCTGAACCTGAAGACCTTCATCGCCGATCTCGACGTACCGGTCATCGCGGGCGGCGTGCACGACCACCGCACCGCGCTGCACCTGATGCGGACGGGTGCCGCGGGCGTGATCGTCGGCTACGGTTCCGCCGCGGGAGCCACCACGACGGGCGAGGTGCTCGGCATCGGTGTGCCGATGGCCACCGCCATCGCCGACGCCGCCGCCGCGCGTCGCGACTACCTGGACGAGACCGGCGGCCGCTATGTCCACGTCATCGCCGACGGCGACATCCACAGCTCGGGCGACATCGTCAAGGCGATCGCCTGTGGAGCCGACGCCGCGGTCCTCGGGACCTCGCTCGCCGCAACGAGTTCCGCGCCCGGCAACGGGTGGTACTGGCCGTCGGCCGCTGCTCACCCCGACACCCCGCGCGGCGCCCTCCTGCAGGTCGCCGCGGGCGAGGACCGACCGAGTCTCGAGCGGGTCCTCTACGGCCCCTCCGACGACCCGTACGGCGAGCTGAACGTCGTCGGCGCACTGCGTCGGGCCATGGCGAAGGCCGGTTACTGCGACCTCAAGGAATTCCAGCGCGTGGGGTTGTCCGTCCGCGGCTGAGCTGAGGAGCGCCCGGAGCTTGCGGAACGGCAGCGGCCCCTCCGCTCCCTGGGGAGCGCTCGGAGCTTGCGGGACGGCAGCGGCCCCTCCGCTCCCTGGGGAGCGCTCGGAGCTTGCGGGACGGCAGCGGCCCCTCCGCTCCCTGAGGAGCGCCCGGAGCTTGCGGAGGGTGCGTCACGAAGGGTTAGGGTGACCTGGGTCTCTTTATGTGACAAGGCGCGTTAGTATGTTCGGCATGGGATTCGACAAGTCGACCGAACGCGCCACCGACTTCGACGTTCTGATCGTCGGCTCCGGGTTCGGCGGCAGCGTGAGTGCGCTGCGGCTCGTGGAGAAGGGGTACCGCGTCGGCGTGGTCGAGGCCGGTCGTCGGTTCGAGGACGAGGACTTCGCCAAGACCAGCTGGCGCCTCAACCGGTGGTTGTGGGCACCGAAGCTGGGCCTGTACGGCATCCAGCGGATCCACGCCCTGAAAGACGTGATGATCCTCGCCGGGGCGGGCGTCGGCGGCGGCTCGCTCAACTACGCCAACACGCTCTACAAGCCCCCGACGCCGTTCTTCACCGATCCCCAGTGGAATCACATCACCGACTGGGAGGACGAGCTCAGCCCGTACTACGACCAGGCCCGGCGGATGCTCGGCGTGGTCACCAACCCGACGGTCACCGCGTCCGACCGCGTGGTCGCCGAAGTCGCCGCCGAGATGGGTGTCGGGGACACGGTGACCCCGACGCCGGTCGGTGTGTTCTTCGGTGCGAAGACGGGTCTGTCCGGGGCGCCCGGCGAGACCGTCGCCGACCCGTACTTCGGCGGTGCGGGTCCGGACCGGACCGCCTGCACCGAGTGCGGCGCGTGCATGACCGGGTGCCGGGTGGGTGCCAAGAACACCCTGCTGAAGAACTATCTCGGCCTCGCGGAACGCCACGGCGCCACCATCATCGACCGGACCACGGTGGACTCGCTCCGGCAGCGCGCCGACGGTGTCTGGGAGGTGGGCACGCATCACTCGTCGTCGTGGGGTCCGCTCGGACGCCGTCGACGCACGATCACGGCGGGTCAGGTCATCCTGGCGGCCGGCACGTTCAACACCCAACGACTGCTGCACCACGCGAAACTCGGTACGCTGCCGCAGATCTCGGACGCGATGGGTCGGCTCACGCGCACCAACTCGGAGTCGATACTGGGTGCGATGGGGTCGCGGATCGATCCGGAGAACGACTACTCGCGCGGCGTCGCGATCACTTCGTCGTTCTATCCCGAGCCGAACACGCACATCGAACCGGTGCGATACGGCAAGGGCTCCAACGCGATCGCGTACCTGCAGACCCTGCTCACCGACGGCGGGTCCCGGCGCAATCGGTTCGGGCAGTTCCTGCGTCAGGTCGCCCGCAACCCGTTCCTGCTGGTGCGGTTGCTCGTGGTGCGACAGTGGAGCGAGCGGACCGTGATCGCCCTGGTCATGCAGAACAACAACAACTCGCTGACCACCTTCGTCCGCAAGCGCGGACCGGTGCGGTACGTCACCAGCAAGCAGGGCCACGGCGAGCCGAACCCGACGTGGATTCCGAAGGGCAACGAGGCAACTCGCCGGATCGCGGCGAAACTCGACGGCGGCGTCGCCGGCGGGACCTGGGGCGACATCGTCAACATGCCGCTGACCGCGCACTATCTCGGCGGCTGCGCGATCTCCGACGACCCGGACAACGGCGTCATCGATCCCTACCAGCGCGTGTGGAACTACCCGACGTTGCACATCGCCGACGGCGCGTCGGTGTCGGCGAACCTCGGCGTCAATCCGTCGCTGACGATCTGCGCGCAGGCGGAACGCGCGGCGGCACTGTGGCCGAACAAGGGCGAACAGGACCGGCGTCCTGCGCAGGGCGACCCGTACCGCCGCATCGAGCCGACGACGCCGGCGTCCCCGGTGGTGCCGGCCGACGCACCCGGCGCCCTGCGGCTGCCGATCACCCCGGTCGTCCCCGCCACTCCACTCACGGCACAACGCATCTCGTAGCGCCGGTGCGCCGTCACGCGCACTGTGACCACGAAATCCCGGTCGGAGGCGTCGGCGGGTAGTGTCGTCGTCCAGTGCCGAACGGGGGGAGACGCATGTCGGGTACAGAGCCGCTGACCGTGGTGTTGGCGGGCGGAAGTGGCTCGCTGGGAACGCATCTGGCGACCGATCTCGCCGAGCGTGGATACCATCCGGTCATCCTGACGCGGCGGGTCGATCCGTCGTCGCCGTTCGAGCAGGTGGTCTGGGACGGCAGGACCCAGGGCGACTGGGTCGAGACGCTGGCCGCAGATCGTCCGACGGCGGTGGTCAACCTCGCGGGCAAACTCGTGGATTGCCGCCCCACGGACGCCAACATCGCCGCACTGCGGAACAGTCGGGTCGACGCGACGCGAGCACTCGTCACCGCATCGCGCGAACGCACGACGCCGATCTCGTACTGGCTGCAGTCCAGCACGACCGCGATCTGGAGCGACGCGGGTGAACTGTGGTGCACCGAATCGACGCCGATCCCGGTGGGCCTCCCGCAGATGACCGGTGTGGCGCAGCCCTGGGAGGAGGCGGTGGACGGCGCGAACACCGACCATCTGACCGTGCTGCGCACCTCGATCGTGCTCGATGCGGATTCGCCGGCCATCCGACGCCTCGTGGGCCTGACCAGGTTCGGACTCGGCGGGCGGGTCGGCGACGGCCGGCAATGGTTCAGCTGGATTCACATCGACGACTGGCTCGCGATCGCCCGCGCGGCGCTGCGGGTCGACGGCGCGGTGTCGCTGCCCGACGGTGTCGTCGTGGCGGCCAGTCCGAATCCGGTGCGCAACTCCGAACTTATGGCGATGCTGCGCGCGGAGATCGGACGGCCGCCCGCGCCGCCGACGCCCGCGTGGTTGCTGAAGCTCGGTGCGGTGGTGCTGCGCACGGACCCGGCCCTCGGACTCACGGGGCGCCGCGCGCGGTCTGATGTACTGGCCGACGCCGGTTTCGAATTCCGCTTCCCACGGCTCGAGGACGCACTCTCCGATCTGCTCTGAGAGGTCGCCTCAGTCCAGTCCGCGCGCGGTGAGGGTGTCGGCGAAACCGTCGGCGGTGCGCAGGGCGGCGAGGACAACCGGCGCGACGAGGATGCGTGGACCGGGCCGGAGCCCGCGAGCCTTGCGTGCCTCGTCGACCTCCCGCACCACCTCGACCATCAGCGGGATCGCCCGAATGGTCAGCGCCAGCGCGAGGGCGATGAGGTCCACGCGCACCCCGAGCCGTCTCAGGGGGCCGAGCGCACGGACGATCGTGTCGAGCATGTCCGTCGTGCGGGTGGTCAGCGAGACGGCCGCGGCGAGTGCGACCGACAGCGCGAGGACGCCGCAGACGATTACCGCCCGCCGCCAGTCGGTGAAGACGACCTGGAACGCGAAGATGAACAGCAGCAACCACATCAGTGGCCGCAGCTGCCGCCACGCCTCGCGCGGCCCGATCCCCGCCAGCGCGTAGACGACCGCGACCCCGGCCGTCGCGATGCCGAGGGCGGTGAGCGACCGGACCGTCAGCGACAGCACCAGGATCACCACGCCCATCGCGACGAACTTGACGCCTGCGGGCAGTCGGTGCAGCAGCGTGTTGCCGGGACGGTAGACGCCGAGGACGTTCACGACATCATCCCGCGGTAGGCGGCCAGCGCAGGCCGAGGTTCGTCGTCGACGACGACCCGCCCCTCGTCGATGACGATGACGCGGTCGAAGTCGGCCAGGATGTCGAGATCGTGGCTGACGACGACGAGTTGCTCGTCGAGGGTCGCGAACACGTCGGTGAGCATGCGGGTGTTGCGCAGGTCGAGCAGGGTGGTGGGTTCGTCGGCGACGATGATCGCGGGGTCGGTCACGAACACCGACGCCAGGGCGAGGAGCTGCTTCTGCCCGCCGGAGAGCCGCTGGGCCGGATGGTCCGCGTGGTCGGCGAGGCCGAATCGGGCGAGCACCTCGCCGGCACGCTCGGCGCGCGCGGACTTGTCGAGATCGGTTCGACGAAGCGACAGTTCGATGTCCTCGCGGACCGTCGGCATGATGATTTGACGGTCGGGGTCGGAGAAGATGAAGCCCACCCGGCGTCGGACCTCACGCTTGTT
The DNA here is from genome assembly GCF_001456905.1 of Gordonia sp. SGD-V-85. Classification (NCBI taxonomy): domain Bacteria; kingdom Bacillati; phylum Actinomycetota; class Actinomycetes; order Mycobacteriales; family Gordoniaceae; genus Gordonia; species Gordonia sp. SGD-V-85. The sequence continues at coordinate 121,379 of NZ_LNQO01000004.1, read as the reverse complement.
CTTCGCGACCGATAGCCCGTCGACGATGACGGTCCCGGAGTCGGGCACGACGAGCGCGTTGATCATCCGCGCCAGCGTCGACTTGCCGCTGCCGTTGGCGCCGACGATCCCGATCCGGTTCTCCGACAACGTCAGTGAGACCTCGCGCAGGACGACCCGGTCGCCGTAGGCGTGGGTGACATCGGTGAATTCGATCATCGCCGCTGGGGTGGGGCGGCTTCTCAGCCGGCCACGGTGCCGGATCGGCGCGCGCGCAACGGTTCGATGAGGCCCGGCCGGCCGCGGTGGACCTGGGCCGCGACCAGGGCCGCGATGACGCACTTGGCGATGTCGCCGGGGATGAACGAACCGTTGGTCGCGATGGCCGCCCACAGTGTCAGGTCGGTCCGCACCAGCAGGCCGAGCACCCCGCAGGCGTAGAGGACGACGATGCCGCCGAGCGCGTTGATGCCGATGCCCCACAGCACGCGATATTTCCCGGAGCCCGTCTTCCCGCCGGTCGAGACCATGAGTGCGGTCAGCACCCCGATGACGATGACCGCCGGGAGGAACCCGATGAAGTATCCGGCCGTCGGGGAGGACAGCGCGGTGAGGCCGTTGCGTCCGCCCGAGAGGATCGGGAGTCCGGCGATCGCCAGCACCATGAAGATGACCACGGCCAGCGTGCCCTTCCGCGGGCCGAGGACCGCCCCGGCGAGGATGACCCCGAGCGACTGGAACGTGATCGGCACACCGCTGGTGCCGATGTTGATGGTCCCGGGCAGGCCGAGCGCGGCGATCAGCGCGGCGAACACGGCGGCCTGGGTGAGGTCGCCGATGCTCAGCGACCAGCGGTTGGGGGATTTCGGCGATGCAGTCATGTCGATTCCGGAGTATTTCACGCGGCGGCGGCGCAGCCGCACCCACCGGGCGGGGTGACCAGGTATCGACGCCGGTCCGCCCACTAGACTCGGCCCGGTGACAGACACTTCTTCTGCGAACTCGTCCTCTCCCGAGGATTTCCTCGAGGGCCCGCGGCCGGTGCTCGTCGTCGACTTCGGCGCGCAGTACGCGCAGCTGATCGCGCGTCGGGTGCGGGAAGCGCGGATCTACTCGGAGGTGATCTCGCACGAGGCGCCGATCGCGGAGATCCAGGAGAAGGATCCGGTCGCGATCATCCTGTCGGGCGGACCGTCGTCGGTGTACGCGGAGGACGCGCCGGACCTCGATCCCGCCCTCTTCGACCTCGACGTCCCGGTCTTCGGCATCTGCTACGGCTTCCAGGCGATGGCGGACAAGCTGGGCGGCGAGGTGGCCAACACCGGCGGGCGCGAGTTCGGCCGGACGACGTTCACGACCAACGGCGAAGGCGTTCTCCACCAAGGTCTCTCGGACACCCAGCCGGTCTGGATGAGCCACAACGACGCCGTCCAGTCCCCGCCGGAGGGGTTCACCGTCACCGGGTCGACGCCCGGCGCGCCGGTCGCATCCTTCGAGAACCTGAAGCGCCGGATGGCCGGTGTGCAGTACCACCCCGAGGTGCTGCACACACCGCACGGCCAGCAGATCCTCACCCGTTTCCTGTACGAGATCGCCGGTCTCGAGGCCACCTGGACGGCGGCCAACATCGCCGACGCGCTGATCGACGCGGTCGCCGACCAGATCGGTGACGGGCGGGCCATCTGCGGGCTCTCCGGCGGCGTGGATTCCGCGGTGGCCGCCGCGCTGGTGCAGCGCGCCATCGGCGATCGTCTGACCTGTGTCTTCGTCGACCACGGTCTTCTGCGCGCCGGAGAACGCGAACAGGTACAGCACGATTTCGTCGGGGCGACCGGGGCGAAGCTGGTGACGGTCGACGCCGCCGACACCTTCTTGCGTGAGCTGTCCGGCGTCAGCGACCCCGAGACCAAGCGCAAGATCATCGGCCGCGAGTTCATCCGGTCGTTCGAGGGTGCGGTCAGCGAGGTCCTCGGCGAGGAGGCCGAGGCGGGGGAGAAGGTCGACTTCCTCGTCCAGGGCACGTTGTACCCCGACGTCGTCGAGTCCGGCGGCGGCAGCGGCACCGCGAACATCAAAAGTCATCACAACGTCGGCGGTCTGCCCGACGACCTCGAGTTCAGTCTCGTGGAACCGCTGCGTCTGCTGTTCAAGGACGAGGTGCGTGCGGTCGGCCGCGAACTGGGGCTGCCCGAGGAGATCGTCGCCCGCCAGCCGTTCCCCGGGCCCGGCCTGGCGATCCGCATCGTCGGCGAGGTGACCGGCGACCGACTGGAGACGCTGCGCAAGGCCGACCTGATCGCGCGCGAGGAACTGACCGCCGCCGGCCTCGACTCGCAGATCTGGCAGTGTCCGGTCGTGTTGCTGGCCGACGTGCGCAGTGTGGGCGTGCAGGGAGACGGCCGCACCTACGGCCACCCGATCGTGCTGCGCCCGGTGTCGAGCGAGGACGCGATGACCGCGGACTGGACGCGTGTGCCCTACGAGGTCCTCGAGATCATCTCCACCCGCATCACCAACGAGGTCGCCGAGGTCAACCGGGTGGTGCTCGACGTGACGAGCAAGCCGCCGGGCACCATCGAGTGGGAATGAGCTGACGAGAGCGGCCGGTGGCGTCTGCCACCGGCCGCTCTCGTCTGCGCGTGCCGGGTCTCAGCGCCGGGAACGCGTGCCGGACACGATCAGCACGAGTCCGACCAGCAGCCCGATCCCGACGACGACCCATCCGAGGTCGGCGGCGTCGGGAAGCGCCGGCCCGTCGGCGAGCCCCCACCCGGCCACGGCAAGGGCGGCGAGTCCGAGCAGCCCCAGACCGGGAGCGCGATGGGTGGCGCCACAACCTCGGTCGTCATCGGTGCCGGAAGCGTTCATCTCAGTGCTCATCGCAGGACCTCTACCTCTCCCAATCCGGTGCGGGCCTCGATCTGCAGGACCGGGCCATCGGTGCCGTCACGTCCGCCGTCGAGCCCGGTGGGGCAGTTGTAGTCGCCGACACCGGTCTGGCAGTCGGCACGCACGTTCATCGTCTCCGGCACGTGGACCGTGATCTTGCCGACCCCGCTCTCGAGTCGTACGGTCCGGTCGGCGGTGAGTTCGACCGCGCGCAGGTCCAGGGCCATCTCGCCGATGCCGAGTGAGTACTCGGCCTGGATGTCGTTCTCGGTCAACGGCTTCCACTCGCGGTCACCGACCCCGCCGGGCGGCAGCGGGCCGGACAGGCCGTTGACCCCGGAGATCACGGTGGTGACGATGACCGCGGCACCGAGAGAGACCGCGATGGGCGCCAGGCCCGTGCTGTGCTCGCCGGTGCGACGCTTGACGACGGCCGCGACGAGGAGTCCGGCTCCGATCACGGCGAGGGAGAGCGACAGGATGTGGGGGACGGTGAACCACTCGACACCCATCTGGTGCAGGCCCGCACCGATCGCACCCACGATGGTCGCCAGACCGACCACGATCAGGGTCAGCGGTGAGCGACGGTGCCGACGGACGGCCGGTTCGGCCGGGCGGGTCGGCTCGGGCAGATCCCAGGCGAACCGCGCCGCTCCCAACGGATCCCACGCGGGTGGACTCGCCTCGAAGTCGGCATCGAGTTCTCGACTGCTCTGGGTCTGCACGTCGCTCGACCCTCCGCTCCCTGAGGTGTGAGGAGCGTCAGCGCCCCTCTCTCCGCTCCCTGAGGTGTGAGGAGCGTTAGCGACGAGCCTCGAAGGGTCCTCTGACAGTTCGACGCCCGGCGCTGGGGTGGCCGGGTGTTCGGTGGCCGGATCCCCGCCGATCGCGGATGTGTCCGGTGCTTTGGTCATGGATACTCCTGGGGTCTGGGGGCCGTCCGTGGGGGTGACCGCGCCGGGGGCCGGGTGGCTCATCGCGCGCGGCACCCACCGTTCGAACTGCCCGGCCGCCGGTGGCGGGACGACGATGTCGGTGACCGCCGCGGTGTCGATGCTGGTACCGGCCGCTGGAGTCGGGGTCCGCAGGTACAGCAGGTACCAGCCGCCGAGCATCAGGATCGCGCCGACGAGCCCGCCCGAGCCCCAGGTGCGATTGGGGCCGAATGAGGTGACGATGACGATCGCGAGCACGACCAGCAGGATCACCTGCGGATTCCCCAGGCCGTGCATCGAGTTGTGCGACGCGGTGTGACCGGCCCGGGGGGAATCGACACGGAGCGCATCGGCGCGGGCGCGTCCGGCGCCCGGGAACGCGACCCAGGCCGCGAGGTAGAGGATGAGTCCGCTGCCGCCGAAGAAGGCGGCCACCACGAACGCGACCTTCACCAGAGTCGGGTCGACGCGATACCGGGCGGCGATGCCGGTGCACACGCCGGCAATCGTCCGATCGTCGGGCCGATACGGACGGGTCGCCCACAGGCCCTGGATCTGCTGCTGGAACTCCTTGGTGTCCATGACGATCATCGTGCCGCCCGTCCGGCCCCGGACACATCGGGTGATCCCCTGAATTGTCCCCCGGAGAATCCCGAGGCCCGGGGGCGGCGGAGCGGACACACCCTGAGATCGCGGCGCATGAACCGGGGTTGACCCCGATGTCGCGAAGCCGATCGCATGGGACGATCGAGGAGTGAGTCGAATGGAGGTCGAGCCGGTCCCGAAACTGGTGCGCCGCGACGGCGGCCGCGTCGTCGCCGGTGTCGCCGGCGGATTGGCCGATCATCTCGGGGTCGAGGTCTTCCGCGTGCGGATCGTCTTCGTGGTCCTGGCCGCGCTGGCCGGCGCCGGGGTCGCCGCCTACGGGCTGCTGTGGTTCTTCTGCCCGCAGGGCGACGACACCGCGTCACCGGCACCGGGAGAGCGTCGTCAATCCCTCGGTCTGGCGATGGTCGGGCTGGTGGCCATGGGCGTGGTCGGATTCGCGGCGTCGGGGACCCCGGCGGAGTACCTCATCCCGTTCGTCTTCATCGCGTTGGGCGCCGCCCTCGTGTGGCGCGAATTCGATACATCCCCGCGCGCACCCCGCACCCCACTGCGCACCTGGACGCGGTTGATCGGCGGCGTCGCGCTCGTTGTCGGCGGCCTCGTGGTCGTGGTGGTGGCCGGGGATCGCAGCTTCGGCGGTCTCAATTCCACGATCCTCGCGGTCGGGGCGACCCTGATCGGCGTCGTCCTGTTGACCGTGCCCCTGTGGATGCGGATGCTGCGCACCATCAACGAGGAGCGCTCGGCCCGCATTCGCAACGCCGAGCGCGAGGAGATCGCCTCGCATCTGCACGACTCGGTCCTGCAGACCCTGGCCCTGATCCAGAAGAAGGCGGGCCGCCCCGAGGAGGTGGCACGCCTGGCCCGGAGTCAGGAACGCGAGCTGCGGGCCTGGCTGTTCGGCGACCCGGCCACCGAACGCGGCTCGCTCGCGGCCGCACTCCGGAGTGTCGGCGCCGAGGTCGAGGACGCCTACGGTATCGAGGTGGAGATCATCACCGTCGGCGATCTGCGTCCGGACAACACCCGGGACGCCAAACGCTGGTCGGCTCTCGTGGGGGCCACCCGCGAGGCGCTGGTCAACGCCGCCAAGCACTCCGGTGAACGCACCGTGGACGTGTACGGCGAGATCACCGACGACGAGGTCGAGGTGTATGTCCGTGACCGGGGAATCGGTTTCGACCCCGACGCCGTCGACGACGACCGCCAGGGCATCTCCCGGTCGATCCGCGCACGTGTGGAGAGGATGGGCGGCCGCGTGCGGATCACGTCGACCCCCGGGCGCGGGACGAACGTGGGTCTGATGATGCCGCGTGGTGACGGGGGATCGGGATCGATCGACGAGAGAGCGGACGACACCCGACGCTCTGCCGAGGTGACCGTCGACGCGGTCGCCCCGACCGACAACAGGAAGGCACGATGACGCCGAGTTCCCCGAGTTCCGACCCGACCGGCCCCGGTCCGGTGACCTTCTATCTCGTCGACGACCATGCGGTCTTCCGCTCCGGGGTCCGTGCCGAACTGGCCGACGAGCCGGGCCTGCGCGTCGTCGGCGAGGCGGGCACCGTACCCGAGGCAATCGACGGGATCGTGGCGGCGGCTCCCGATGTGGTCCTGCTCGACGTGCACATGCCGGCCGGCGGCGGGGTGGCGGTCCTGCGCGGGGTGCTCGATCGACTCGGATCGAACGGAACGGGTTCGAATGCAACGGGTTCGACACCGCCGGTCTTCCTGGCCCTGAGTGTGTCGGACGCGGCCGAGGATGTCATCGCGACCATCCGGGCCGGTGCCCGCGGTTACGTGACCAAGACGATCGCGGGCCCGGAACTCGCCGACGCGGTCCGCCGGGTCGCCGACGGCGACGCGGTGTTCAGCCCACGTCTCGCGGGTTTCGTCCTCGACTCGTTCACCGGAAAATCCTCGGCACCCGAACCGCCGCTCGACCCCGAACTCGACTCGCTGACCAGGCGCGAACTGGAGGTGTTGCGCCTGCTGGCGCGCGGGTACACCTATCGGGAGATCGCCGAGGAGCTGTTCATCTCGATCAAGACGGTCGAGACACATGCGTCGAACGTTTTGCGGAAGACCCAGCAGTCCAACCGCAATGCCCTCACCCGATGGGCGGCCACCCGTCACATCGGCTGACCGCAGCGGCGCCGGCTCAGCGCAACAGCGCGATCGCGAGTACGACGACGACCGCGAGCACGGCGAAGAACACGAAGATCGACACCGCCAGTGCCGTGCTCGACGTGCCCGGCGCCGGCGGACCGGGGTTCGGTTGCCGGGATTCGGACGAGTACTGCTGGGAGGCAGGCGGTCTCGGCGTCGACGAATGTGGTTGCGGCGTCGACATCAGGGTCGGGGACATGCCGCGACGTGTGTCCGGAAGGTCGCGGGAGCCGCGATCGGCGGACATCGTCGGGGCGTAGGGGGGCAGGGTGGCACCGGCCGGACGATGCGAACCGGTCGTCGACGACCGGCCGCCGCGCTGTGACCAGGTCGGCGTGCCCGCTCCGGGCCGGGTGATGAGGCCGGTCAGGACCTGGTCGCGGGTGCCTCGGGAACCGGCCGCGAACGAGGTGAGCATGTCTCGTGCCTGACTCATCGTCGGGCGTTTGGTCGGGCTCGGTTCCAGGAGGCGCAGCAGGATCGGCTCGAGCTCGGCGGCATTCTGCATGGGATTGATGCGTGCGCGTGCGACCTTGTGTAGCAGCGCGATCGAGTTGTCGTCGACACCGAAGGGCGGCTGACCCTCCACCATCGTGTAGACGGTCGCGCCCAGCGAGTAGACGTCCGAGGCCTCCTGCGGATCGGCGCCGCGCGCGACCTCGGGAGCGAAATACGCAGGCGTTCCGGTGATCACGCCGGTCTGGGTGAGAGTGACATCGTCCTTCGCCCGCGAGATCCCGAAGTCGGTGATCTTGACCAGGCCGGTCTGCCGTCCGCCCTCGGCGATGAGGATGTTGCCGGGCTTGATGTCGCGGTGCACGATCCCCGCGGCGTGGGCCTCGACCATCGCATCGGCCACCTGGGCGCCGATCTGGGCAGCCTCGGCGGGCGCGAGAGTCTTTGTGGTGTGCAAGATCTGGGCCACACTGCGGGAGGGTAGGTATTCCATGACCAGCCAGGGCTCACCCCGGTCGAGGGCGACGTCGTGCATGGCGATCGCATTGCGGTGGGAGAGCTTCGCGGCGATCCGCCCCTCCCGCATGGCCCGCTTGCGCACGTTGTCGGCGGAGTCCTCGGTGAGGCCCTCGGTGGAGACGACCTGCTTGACGGCGACGTCACGGTCGAGGAGCTGGTCGCGGGCGAGCCACACGGTTCCCATGCCGCCGCCGCCGATGCGCGACTTCAGACGGTACCGGCCGGCCACCAGGTACTGGGGACCCGGCGCATGGTGGGTTCCGGCGGTCGTCGACATACGGAGATGATAGCGGCGAGGTCGACGCCGCGGGCACCGCACTTGACAGCCATCTCGTACGTATGTTCGACTCCCATCATGCGATGGTCGGATCAGGCGGTCGAGGTCGACGACGGGTCGCTCCCGGGGCTGAGCCGCTCGGGTCTGGTGCGGTCGGTGCGTACGCCCGATTTCGAGGGTGTCACATTCCACGAGGTGCTGGCCAAGAGTGCGCTCAACCGCGTGCCGGAGGCCTCGCAGCTCCCGTTTCAGTTCACGGTCAACACCTTTCGCGGGTGCACGCATGCCTGCCGCTACTGTTTCGCCCGTCCGACGCACGAGTACCTCGACCTCGACGCGGGCACCGATTTCGACACCCAGGTCGTGGTGAAGCTCAACGTCGCGGCGGTGTTGCGCAAGGAACTCAAACGCCGGTCGTGGACCCGGGAGACGGTGGCGCTGGGCACCAACACGGACCCGTATCAGCGTGCCGAGGGGCGGTACCGACTCATGCCGGGCGTGATCTCCGCGCTCGCCGAGTCCCGGACGCCGTTCTCCATCCTGACCAAGGGCACCTTGATCCGTCGGGATCTTCCGCTGTTGCGTCAGGCTGCGGGGGAGGTCTCGGTCAGCGTCGGGATCTCGCTGGCGATCCTCGATCAGGACCTGCAGAAGAAGATCGAACCGGGGACGCCGTCGCCCCAGGCGCGGCTGTCGGTGATCCGCGATCTCGCCGATGCCGGCATCGCGCCGCATGTGATGGTGGCCCCCGTCATCCCGTACCTCACGGATTCGACCGCGCATCTCGACTCGTTGCTCGAGGCACTCGCCGAGGCGGGCGCGTCTGGTGTGACCGCGTTCCCGATGCATCTGCGATCCTCGACCAAGCCGTGGTTCCTCGAGTGGCTGGCGGAGGAGCATCCGGCGCTCATCCGCCGGTACCGGGGGCTCTACGGGCGTGGCGCCTATGTCACCCCGGAGTACTCCTCGTGGCTGCGTGACCGGATGAAGCCGCTCGTGCACCGGCATGGCCTGGCCGGTTCCGGCGGTCTCCGGCAATCGGGTCCCGACTCGCCGGCGACGGTGGCCGCGCCCGAGCTGCAGCACGCCCTCACCCTGTTCTGACCCGTGCCGTCCTGACCGCGCCCCTGAGCTGGGCTGTTTTCGGCGTGGATGCAAACATCCTGTGCTGCGCAACGGCTTTCGGCTTCGGTTGACGCTTGTCGGTGGTTGGTTCTACTCTCGAACAATCGAAACAGTGTTCGAATGATCGGCGGACGAGGGGCCTCCTCGGGATCGTTCGGGAACTGTGTCGAGAACCCTGATGGCGCGCACCTTCCCGGCTCGCTCGAGAACTACTCATGTCGACTGGAGGGTGCCGGATGGATGTCTCTGCTGGTGTGGCCGTGACCGATGCCGTGACCGATACGGCGGCCGGTGGCCGGGCCGACGAGCTGGCGGGTTTGCGCCGGCGGATGGCGGCCATGTCCGGTCGGCCCGACCAGCGGGTGGTCGAGGTCCGAGACCGGTCGGTGGGTGTCCTTCCCGTGCCGGAATCGTTGTCGGACATCTTGCCGCACAACGGTATTCCGCGAGGGTCGGTGGCCCGGCTCGACGGCGCCCGTTCGGTGCTGATCGCGATGATCGCTTCGGTGACCCGTGCGGGTGGACAGGTGGGGATCGTCGGGTTGCCCCGGTTGAGTCTGCTGCCCGCGGCGGAGATGGGCGCCGACCTGTCCCGCATCGCCACCATCCCCGATCCCGGTCCCGACCCGGTCGAGGTGGCAGCGGTGCTGCTCGACGGTATGGACCTGGTGATCCTGGACCTGGGGAGCGGTGGCGAGGGTGCTCGCCCGCGGAACGAGATGGTGGCCCCCTCGCGTGCCCGGGTGGTCATGGGCCGCGTGCGCAAGCAGTCGTCGGTGCTGCTGGTGACCGGTGGTGCATGGCCGGGTGCGCAACTGGCCCTCGAGGCCCGTGTCCTCACCTACCGGCACAGTCCGGGCCTGCCCGGCCGGTCTGCTCCCGCCTCCCGCGCGGCCGGTCTCGACTCCGCACGCAGCGGCTACGGCCGCATCGGCGGGATGCGGCTGGAGGTCACGGTGTCGGGCCGCGGCCGGCGATCCGAGAGCACCGAGGTCGAACTCCGGGCGACGGGCCACGGTGCCGATCGCACGGTCGAGATGGTCGCGGCGGCGACCGTCTCCCCGGTGCTCGCGGTGGCGAACTGATGCCCTCCGGAGAGCAGGGGTCCCGGCGTATCCTCGCGCTCTGGTGCCCGGACTGGCCGGCGATGGCCGCGGCGGCCGAGGCGGATCTGCCCCCGCTGCATCCGGTCGCGGTGCTGTCGGCGAATCGGGTGGTGGCCTGTTCGGCCTCGGCACGGGCCGCCGGTGTGCGGCGGGGAATGCGGAAGCGACAGGCGCAGGCGGCGTGCACGGAGATGACCGTGGTCGCCGCCGACGAGAACCGGGACGGACGGCTGTTCGAACCGGTGGTCGCCGCGGTCGCCGAGGTGATCCCCGCCCTCGAAGTGCTCCGGCCGGGTCTCCTGGTGATCGCCGGCGACCGTGCCGCCCGCTACTTCGGCGGGATGGAGGCCCTCGCGGAGGAGCTCGTCGACGTGGTGTCGGCGTGCGGCATCGAGTCGCAGGTCGGCATCGCCGACGAGATCTTCACCGCCGTCCTCGCCGCCCGGAACGGGCATCAGGTGGAGCCCGGGGGTGACCGGGAGTACCTCGCCGGCCGCCCCGTCGCCGACCTCGCCGTCGAACCCAGCATGAGCGATCCGTCCCGTGCCGATCTCGTGGAGTTGCTGCGCCGGTTGGGGATCGGCACGATCGGCGCCTTCGCCGACATGTCCGTCACCGACGTCGCCACCCGGTTCGCCCGGGATGCGGTCGTCGCGCACCGGCTGGCCAATGCGCTGCCGGGGCGTGTCCCGTCGTCACGTGGTGTGCCGGCCGAACTCGACGTCGACCACACCTGCGACCCGCCGGTCGACCGCATCGACGTCGCGGCGTTCATCGGTCGCACCCTCGCCGACGTGCTGCACCGACGCCTGCGTGATGCCGCGGTGGCCTGCACGCGACTCACCATCATCGCGACCACCGAACGCGGACAACAGCATTCGCGAACCTGGCGATGTGCCCAACCGCTGACGCCGGAGACGACCGCGGATCGTGTCCGATGGCAACTCGAGGGGTGGCTGACCGGCGCGGCGCGGCCCACCTCCCCGCGGGTCGAGCCGCGCGCAGCGAGGAGCAGTGCCCGACCCGACTCGCCGATCGTCCGGCTGCGGCTCGAACCGGTCGAGGTCGTCGAGGCCGGGGCCCTGCACTATCAGCTCACCGACGATCTCTCCCGTGGCGGGCTGGCCGGTGAACCGGATGTGGAGGAGCGCGCCCGGCGTTCGCTGGTGCGGATACAGGGGCTGCTGGGCGGGGATGCGGTCCGTATTCCCGTGCTGAGCGGTGGTCGTGGACCCGCCGAACGGATCACCATGGTCTCACTGGGCGACGAGCCGGCTCCGCGCCGGGATCCGTCGGCGCCATGGCCCGGACGCCTGCCACAACCCAGCCCGACGGTGCTGGTGGAGACCGCGATCCACGTGCTCGACGCCGTGGGGCAACCGGTGAAGGTGACCGATCGCGGGGCCTTCACCGCCGAACCGGTGACCGTCGCGCTGGCCTCGTCCCGGGCGCGCCGGTCGAGTTGGGGCCTGTGCTGGTGGGCCGGGCCCTGGCCGGTCGGAGGCGCCGACCTGCCCGCCGGGGCCTCGGTGCCGACCGGAGCCGCCGAGACCGGACTGACCGCGCGGGCGCAGGTGCTGCTCGACGATTCGCGCGCCCTGCTGCTGTGTTACCGCGCCGGGGAGTGGATCGTCGAAGGTGTCTACGAGTGACTGCGTCCCGCGGAGTGGCTTCGAGAAGAAACGCCGCGACCGAAAGCGTGCGCGTTCGCCTCTGAGATGCCACTCTCGACGCATGGCACGTACCTGGTTGTCGGTGACAGTGGAACTGCTCGGTGGTCGCGGCGTTGAGTTGTGGCCCTGGCCCGGAAGGGTTTTCGCGGTCGGACCGGCGCACACGTTCAAGGATCTGGCGACCGCCATCGATGACGCGTTCGCTCGATGGGATCGTTCCCATCTGTCACTTTTCACCCTGGACGACGGCAGGGTGGTCGCCGACGCCGCGCTCGGTGCCGACCTGGCCGGTGGTATCGGCGGCCCGATCTCCGAGCCCGTGGACATCGCCACGGCCAAGGTCGCCGCGTTCGCAGCGACCGGTTCCGAGTTCCAGTACACCTTCGATCTAGGCGACGAGTGGACCCATCGGTGCGTCGTGGGAGATCTGAAGGTCGACCCGGTGGACGTGTTGGGCATCAAGCCGACAGCGCCGCTGGCGTACTTCGGTTGGGGCGACATCCCGGATCAGTACGGTCGACGGACGGCCGATGGGGACGACGAGACGCCACCACGCCCCACCGTTCCTCATCCGATGCTCGTCGGCCAGTGGCCCGCGCAGAAGGAGATACGTGAACTCGATCTGGGCGAGGTACGCGGGTCGATCGCGTCGTCGGATGCCGATCGTTTCCTGGATGCCGTCATCGGATGCGATCTGCACGACGCACTCCAGCAGGTCGGCCCCGGGGTACCGATGGCACTGCAGAAGCGCCGCGAGCGAGCCGAACCGGTGGCTGTGTCGATCGTCGAACAACTCAAACGACGGGGAGAGGCCGGCGACGCCGAACTCGCCGAGGAACTGCTCGCGAGCCTGCGCGGGGAACCCGCGCCGGGACGGCCGATCGCGGTGGATCTCGAGATGCTCAGCGACGAGATGGAGGGTGATCCGAACCGGTCCACCGGCGGACTCATCGACCTGAGCACCGGCTTCGTGTACAACGACGAGATGCTCGACCCGGGCGTGCTCGATGAGGAGATCGACGTCGAGGAGGACCCGGACCGCTGGCTGCGCTTCGACTGCATCGGTTCGCGCGACAGCTGGCGGGACATGGCCGATTTCGCCACGCGCACCACCGATCCCGACCTGCGAAACCGTCTGGAGCGCGCGATCGAGGGACGAGGTGCGTTCCGCAGGTTCCGGGACGTCGTCCACGAAGCGGGTGTGAGTCAGCAGTGGTATGCGTTCTCCACCGACCGCAAGTTCGGACGGGCACGCAAATTCCTGGTCCGTGAAGGCATCCGACCGATCTGACTCAACTGTTGTGCCCCCGCGCGATGACCGGCCACCGGCTGTCCGAGCCGTCGATCGCCACCAGTTCGTCGACGAGATTGACCGCAGTGCAGACGTGGTTCGGCACCACCCGGATCACGTCGCCCAACCGGGGGGCTGACGTCGATTCCGCCGGGAACTCCACCACCGCGTGATGTTCGGACAACTGCACGACGCGGGCGTCGGGGTGATCGAGGAGGCGTCCGTGGCCGGTCGCCCAGGCGGCTCGGTCGGCGCCGAGGATCTTGCTGCCGGCGTCGAGGACGATCCGTCCGGGTTCGCTCCGCACCACGGTTGCCACCGCGGTCAGAGCGACGTCGTCGAATCCGCAGGTGCCGATCTCGACCTGCTGGGCGTCGCTGAGGGGATACACGCCCGGACGGATCTCGGTGAGCACGCCCGCATACGTGGGGTCGCCGACGAATTCGACGGTGGGTGTGGATCCGCCGCTGCGCACCCGCGGATCGATGCCCTGCGCTCGGAGACTCTCCGCCGCCGTACGCAGTGCCGCCACCTCCTGTTCCGCGGCCCGCCGGCGGGTGTCGCCGACGCCGTAGCCGTGGCCGGGGAAGGTGAAGACGCCGACGACGTCGAGCCCCGCTGACACGCCCGCCGCCGCGACGCCTCCGGCGTCCCCGGGTGCGGTCCCGGTGCGGTGTTGCCCGGAGTCGACCTCGACGAGTGCCTCGACCCGCTGCCCGCCGAGCAGCGCCCCGAGATGCCGTGCGCCCTCCGCCGAGTCGACACCCACCCGTAGCGACACCCGGTCTGCGAGGGCGCGTAACCGGGCGGCTTTCGCCGGGGTCGGCCAGATGGGATAGGCGATGAAGATGTCGGTGCACGAGGTGATGTCGGCGGCGTCGGCGAAGGCCTCGGCCTCGCCGATGGTGGCCACCGCCAGCCCCGTGGCACCGGAATCGATCTGCATCCGCGCGATCTCGGCGCATTTGTGGGTCTTCGCATGCGGCCGGAAGTCGACGCCCGCCGATCGCGCGCGGTCGGCGAGCACCGCGAGGTTGCGCGTCATGCGGTCGACGTCGACCTCGAGATACGGGGTGTCGATCACGCGTCCCGCCCGCCGGCGTCACGATCCGAACGGCCCAGCGCCGCCGCCGATTCGCCGAAGACCAGGTACTCCTGGTGCAGGATGCGGGTGGTCAGTCCGGGGGTGACGCGGTGCCCGATCTCGGCGACGAGCCCGACCAGCGAGTCGACGCGCTTGGGTCGATCGATGATCGCGTGCAGCACGCGCGCCGCGGCCCGGTCGACGTTCCAGGTCCCGGGCTGGTTGTCGTAGGCCTCGGTGGGCGCGATCATCCGCGTCTTCACGAGGGGGAGACGGACATTGGAGAAGGTCACGTGGTCGGACACCGTTTCGGTGCCGGTGACGTCGCTGAAGGCCTCCAGAGCGGCTTTTGACGCCGCGTAGGCACCGAACCGCGGGCCACGCGACTGCACCGCGATCGAGGTCACGTTCACCACATGACCCGCCTGCCGGGCGATCATGTGCGGCAGCAGTCCGAGGACGAGGTTCACCGCGCCGAAGTAGTTGACCGCCATCACCCGGTGGTAGTCGTGAGACCGATCCACCGAGTTGATCGTGGCACGACGGATCGACCGGCCGGCATTGTTGACCAGGACGTCCACGTGACCGTGCGCGGCGAGCACGGTCTTGACGAGCGCATTGACCGATTCCTCGTCGGTGATGTCGCACTGGTATGCGGTCACCTGACCGGGCGGGATGCCCTTCTTGCTCGTCGTCGAGTTCAATTCCTCGGTCGCCGATTCCAGTTCGTCGGCGTTGCGGGCGACGATGAGGACGTTGGCCCCGCGTGCGACGCACATCCGTGCGGTGGCCTTGCCGATCCCGCTCGACCCGCCGGTGATGAGAACGTTCTTGCCGACGAGCGGCCCGCGCGGATCGGTGCGCCGGTTGCGTGACCGGTCGAGGTGTCGTGACCAGTAGGTCCACAGGCGCGGGGCGTAGTCGGCGAAGTCGGGCACGGTGATGCCGAGGTCACCCATGACCGCCACGGTGGTGTCGGCGCGGAAGTCGACCGGCAGCGTCACCGCGTCGAGTACTGCCCCGGGGATCCCCTGCTGGGCGGCTACGAGGTTGCGTCCGACGCGCGCGATCCCCATGCCGGACAACGTCATCACGGGTTCCACCGCAGCCCGTGGGATGGCGTCGAACCCCTTCGGCGCCTTGAACGCCGGTGCCAGCGCGTTGTACATCTCGGTGGTGGTGAGCGACTTCGGGTCGCTGAGATGGAACACCAAACCGCTGCGCGTGGGGTTCACGCCGAGGAGGGCGACCATCGCGGCGGCGACGTAATCGACCGGCACGATGTTGAGCGTCCCGAGATCGGGCATCGGCAGTCGCAGCATCGAGGGCAGTCGGCCGAGCGTCGCGAGGTGGCCGAAGAAGTAGTAGGGACCGTCGATCTTGTCCATCTCGCCGGTGCGCGAGTCGCCGACCACGATCGACGGCCGGTAGACGCGCCAGCGGAGTCCCTCGCGTTCGCGCACGACACGTTCGGCCTCGAACTTGGTGCGATGGTAGGCAGTCGGAAAGCCCTGTCCGACTTCGAAGTCCATCTCGGTGAACCGCCCGCGGTGGTCACCGGCCACGGCGATCGAGGAGACGTGGTGGAACAGCGCATCGTGCGCGATCGCGAAGTCGGCGGCGCGCGAGGTCCCGACGACGTTGGCGGCGCGCTGTGACTCCGCATCGGCGGCCATGTCGTAGATCGCCGCGAGGTGGATGACGTGATCGATCGCGGGGACGGTGTCCGGTGCGATACCGAGTCCGGGTGCGGTCAGGTCGCCGACCACGGGTGTCACGCGGTCGCCCGCGTCGAGGTCGTCGAGCATGGCGACGAACGCCGCGCGCGAGGTCTCGCGTACCAGTGCGTGGATGGTGGCGTCGGGAGCGACGGTCAGGAGACGTTCGAGTACGCGTCGCCCGATGAACCCGCTGCCCCCGGTGATGAAGTAGCTCGTCATGGAAGAGATCCCATCAGATGGGCGGGCCGACGGCCCGCTGGCTGTCCACGGCCCGCGGGCCGCGGATCTGTCTGGTACTCAGGGTGACACTAACTTGCGGCGATGGCAATGACTACGCGCGCGGCGTCGCGCGCCCGTACGCGTCGATCGTGCGTCTCATTCCGTCGACTGTGCGTTCGACCCCGTCGATTGTGCACCGCGATCGCCCGACCAGGCCGACTTCCGCAACAGGCGGGCGCCGTTGAGCGCGACGAGCACGGTCGAACCCTCGTGCCCGGCCACGGCCAGGGGGAGTGGCAGGGTGCCGATGAGATCCCAGGTCACGAGGGTGAGGATCACGGTGGCGGCGATGCACAGATTGGCGATGACGTAACGGCGGGCGAGGCGGGACAGCCGTATCAGCGCGGGGACCGCGGTGAGGTCGTCACGCACGATGATCGCGTCGGCGGTCTGGACGGCGAGGTCCGCACCGCGACGACCCATCGCGATGCCGGTCCCGGCCGCCATGAGTGCCGGTGCGTCGTTGATGCCGTCGCCGACCACGAGCACGTGTCCCTCGATCTCGCCGACGATCCGGACCTTGTCCTCCGGCAGCAGGTCGGCGTGTACCTCGCGGATTCCGGTCCGGTCGGCGACGTCCGCGGCGACCGATGGCCGGTCGCCGGTCAGCAGCAGGACCGAACCCGACGTGACGTCGCCGATAAGCCGCACCGCCTCGGCGGCGTCGTCCCGCAGGCGATCGACGAGTTCGATCCGGCCGATCTCCCGCCCGTCGACGAGTACGCCGACCACCGTCCCGGTCGAACCGGCGACGGTGCGCTCGACGGTGACGCGGCGCCCGCCGACCGCCCCCGTCACCCCGCGTCCGGGAAGCGCCCGGAAACCCTCCACCGATTCGACGTCCAGTCCGCGGTCGGCGGCGGCGGTGACGATCGCGCGACCGAGGGGATGCTCGCTGGGGTACTCGACCGCGGCGGCCAGCGCCAACACCTGCGACGGGTCGTGACCGTCGAGCGCCGCCACGTCGACGACCTGCGGGCGTCCCTCGGTGAGGGTGCCGGTCTTGTCGAACGCGACGACCGAGGTCCGTCCCACCGACTCCATCACCGCGGCGGACTTGACCAGGACGCCGTGCCGACCGGCATTGGCGATCGACGCGAGCAGCGGCGGCATCGTCGACAGGACGACGGCGCAGGGCGAGGCGACGATCATGAACACGATGGCACGAAGCAGCGCCTCGTCGAAAGTATTGCCGAACAACATCACCGGGATGCCCAGCACCAGCAGGGTGGCGACGACGACGATGACGGAGTACGTCTGCTCGACCTTCTCGATGAAGAGCTGGGTCGGTGCCTTCGTCTCGGATGCCTCGGCCACGAGCGTCGCGATGCGGGCGATGGCCGACTCCGACGCCGGACGGGCGACCTCGACGATCAGCGCGCCGGTGCCGTTGACGGTGCCGGACAGCACGTCGTCGCCCGCCGCCCGCACGATCGGGACCGACTCGCCGGTCACGGCCTGCTGATCGACCTCGCTGCGGCCGTCGACGACGACGCCGTCCGCGCCCACCCGTTCGCCCGGACGGACGAGGATACGCTGGCCGACTTCGAGTTCGCGGCAGTCGATCTCGCGTGTCGTGCCGTCGGGCGCATACAGGGTGGCACGTTCGGGGGCCAGTCCGAGCAGGGCGGTCACCGAATCGGCGGTGCGCTGGGTGACGACGACCTCCAGAGCTCCCGAGGTCGCGAAGATCACGATCAGCAGCGCGCCGTCGAAGACCTGCCCGATCGACGCGGCGGCGACGGCGGCGACGATCATCAGCAGATCGACGTCGAGTCGTCGTCCCCGCAGTTCCTGCAGGCCCGATCGGGTCGGTTCCCATCCGCCGGCCAGATAGCACGCGAGATACGCGGTCCACCAGGACCATTCGGGCGCCTGGCTGATCTGGAGCAACCAACCCGCGAGAAAAAGCGCCAGCGCGAGGCCCGCCCAGCGCACCTCGGGTAGCCGAAGTCCCGTCCGGAAGATCGACGGCGGGGTGGTCCCGCGGTCTGCTCCCGTAAGCGTCGAGTCGCGGGCCGTTCGTTCCGTCGTCTCCGCCGTACCCATCGTGTCTCCCGTCTGTCGTCGGCCCTTCTGCTGGTTGAGCCGGCACCGAGTCGAAGCCACTCGCCGGCAGCCACCCTCCTGCTGGTCGAGCCGGCACCGAGCGCGAGCGAGGCGCCGAGTCGAAGCCACTCACCGACAGCCACCCTCCTGCTGGTTGAGCCGGCACCGAGCGCGAGCGAGGCGCCGAGTCGAAGCCACTCGCCGACAGCCACCTCTTAGACAGTAACAGTTCATATGAAGATGTTTTCATGTGATGTCCAGCCGGTAGCATCCGCTGCATGGGACACGGCATCGACGAAGGGATGCGGCCGGTTGCGCGGCTCGATCCGGAATCTGCCGTGCACGTCGCCACCACCCTGCAGGCGCTGGCGACCCCGAGCCGGTTGCTCATCCTCACCGAGTTGCGGTCCGGACCGCGCTCGGTGACCGATCTCGCCGACGCCGTCGGCATGGAGCAATCCGCGGTCTCCCATCAGCTCCGGTTGCTCCGCAACCTCGGCCTGGTCACCGGCACCCGGTCGGGTCGGTCGATCAGTTACAGCCTCTATGACAGCCATGTCGCCCAGCTGCTCGACGAGGCGGTCTACCACAGCGAACACTTGCGGCTCGGGCTCGCCGAGCGTCCGCAATCGGCGGGTTGATCCGACGTCACCGAAAGGCATCGCATGACCAGTGACCACACGGCCACGTCGGGAGAACCGCTTCTGTGGATCGAGCAATCCGGGCGGGTGCGGACGTTGGTCCTCAACCGTCCGTAGGTCCGGAATGCGCTCAGCTTTGACCTGATCGTCGCTCTCCGTTCCGAATTGGCGAACGCGGATCACGACGATGACGTCGACGTCGTCATCCTCACCGGCGCGGGCTCGGCATTCTGCGCCGGCCTGGACCTGGCCGAGTTGGGCTCGTCGACCGACAGTGCTCGACTGCTCGATCATGCGGACGTACCTGTCGGGCATCCGTGGCGCCCCATCTCGAAGCCGATCATCGGCGCCGTCAACGGTGTCGCCGCCACCGGTGGTCTGGAGTTCGCCCTCGCGTGCGATGTCCTGATCGCGTCCGAACGGGCCCGCTTCGTCGACACCCATTCGCGGGTCGGGGTGCTGCCGGGCTGGGGTCTGACGTCCCGATTGCCGGCAGCGGTCGGCCGGGGTTTCGCGCGCCGCATGAGCCTGTCCGGGGAGTTCGTCGATGCCCAGACGGCGCTGCGGGTCGGTTTGGTGACCGAGGTGGTGGCCCACGATCAGCTGATGGCCTCGGCGATGGAACTCGCGGTGTCCATGGCCGGGAGTGACCAGCTCGCGGTGCGGACCATGCTCGACTCGTATCGGCGTGCCGAGCAGCATCTCGTCGGCCCGGCGCTCGACGTGGAGAACGACACGTCGGTCGAGTGGATGTCAGGTTTCGACCCCGCTCGGGTGGCCGATCGTCGGTCCGGCATCGTCGAGCGGGGCCGGGCCAACAGCTGACCCCTCCCCGCTGTCGCATCGAACTTGTGTTCGATAGGCTTGGCGGGTGGGCTGGGATCAAGGACCACCGACGTGGTCGGAGATGGAACGGGTGCTCGCCGGCCGAGCGCCCGGCAGTGCCGACCGGCCCGGCACCGAGTTCGGTCCCGACCTCAGCGAATGGGCGCCGTTCCCCGGGGATGGCGGCGACAGTCCGGCCTGGTCGCGCAAACGCGGCGCCTACCAGGCCGAGGACATCGCGCGCGGCTCGTCGGCGGTGCCCTACGCCGAACTGCACGCCCACAGTTCGTACAGCTTCCTCGATGGTGCGTCGATGCCGGAGGAGCTGGTGGAGGAGGCGCAACGGCTCGGACTCCGCGCACTGGCCGTCACCGATCACGACGGGTTCTACGGCATCGTGCGCTTCGCCGAGGCGGCCCGTGAGTTCGGCATGCCGACCGTCTTCGGTGCCGAGCTGTCACTGGAACCCGACATCGCGCGGACAGGCCAGAACGATCCACCGGGCGAGCATCTGCTGGTCCTCGCCCGGGACGGTGAGGGCTACCGCCGTCTGTCACGGACCATCGCCGACGCGCACATGGTCGCGGGGGAGAAGGGCCTGCTCCGTTACGACCGCGAAGCCCTCGCCGCGGCCGGCGGCGGGCACTGGCTCATCCTCACCGGATGCCGGAAGGGTGCCCTCCGACGAGCACTCGATCGCGGCGGCGTCCCGGCCGCCGAGCAGGCGCTGCGAGAACTGATCGAGACCTACGGCCACGACAACATCGTCGTCGAGCTGACCGCGCAGGGCATGGCCGACGACGACGAACGCAACGCGGTGCTCGCCGGCCTCGCCGCCGGGGCAGGCGTGCCGACCGTGGCCACCACCGGCGCCCACTTCGCCGCGCCCCGGCGCCGACGGCTGGCGATGGCGATGGCCGCCGTCCGGGCCCGCACCGACATCGACACCATCTCGGGGTGGATGCCCGGCGTTGCCGGATCACATCTGCGCAGCGGCGACGAGATGGCGCGGCTGCTGCCCGCACATCCCGATGCCATCGACAACGCGGTGGGCATCGCCGCGGACTGCGCATTCCACCTGGGCCTCATCGCACCGCAGTTGCCACCCTTCGACGTCCCCGACGGGTACACCGAGGCGAGTTGGTTGCGCGAACTCACCATGACCCGGGCACGCCGCCGGTACGGCACCCCCGCCGAACATCCGCAGGCCTACCGGCAGATCGAGCACGAACTCGCCATCATCGAGACGCTCACGTTCCCCGGCTACTTCCTGGTGGTCGCCGACATCGTCGATTACTGCAAGGCCAACGACATCCTCTGCCAGGGCCGGGGGAGCGCGGCCAACTCGGCCGTCTGTTACGCCCTCGGCATCACCAACGTCGACCCGGTCGCCAACACGCTGCTCTTCGAACGGTTCCTGGCCCCCGAGCGCGACGGCCCGCCCGACATCGACATCGACATCGAATCCGACCGACGCGAGGAGGCCATCCAGTACGTCTACCGCCGCTACACCCGGGAGCGCAGCGCGCAGGTCGCCAACGTCATCACCTACCGGGGGAAGTCGGCGATCCGGGACATGGCCCGGGCGCTCGGGTACGCGCCCGGTCAGCAGGACGCCTGGGCCAAGATGCCTGACACCGCTCCCGCCGACGTCGCCGAACTCGCCGGCGAGATCCTCGGCATGCCAAGGCATCTGGGTATCCACTCCGGCGGCATGGTGATCTGCGACCGGCCGATCGCCGATGTCTGCCCCACGGAGTGGGCGCGGATGGAGAACCGCAGCGTGCTGCAGTGGGACAAGGACGACTGCGCCGCCATCGGACTGGTCAAGTTCGACATGCTGGGTCTCGGCATGCTCTCCGCCCTGCACTATGCGATCGACCTGGTCGCCGAACACAAGGGGATCGACGTCGACCTCGCCACCCTCGACCTCGCTGAACCCGCCGTGTACGAGATGCTCTGTCGCGCCGACTCGGTCGGCGTGTTCCAAGTGGAGTCCCGTGCGCAGATGGCCACCCTCCCGCGGCTGAAACCGCGCTGCTTCTACGATCTCGTCGTCGAGGTGGCCCTGATCCGGCCCGGCCCCATCCAGGGCGGCTCGGTGCATCCGTTCATCAAGCGGCGCAACGGAGAAGAGCCGGTGACGGTCGAGCATCCGTCGATGAGCAGGGCGCTCGAACGCACCCTGGGGGTGCCGCTGTTCCAGGAGCAGCTGATGCAGTTGGCCGTCGACGTGGCCGGGTTCGACGCCTCCGAGGCCGACCAGTTGCGCCGGGCGATGGGTTCCAAACGGTCGCCGGAGAAGATGGAACGCCTGCGGCAACGTTTCTACGAGGGCATGGAGAACCTGCACGGCATCACCGGGGACACCGCCGACCGCATCTTCGAGAAGATGGCCGCGTTCGCCAATTTCGGCTTCCCGGAGAGTCATTCGCAGAGCTTCGCGTCCCTGGTGTTCTACTCGTCGTGGTTCAAGCTGCATCACCCGGCGGCGTTCTGCGCCGCGCTGCTACGGGCGCAACCGATGGGTTTCTACTCACCGCAGACCCTGGTGGCCGACGCCCGACGGCACGGTGTCGCGGTCCATCGCCCCGACATCAATGCCTCACTCGCGCACGCCACTCTGGAGAACGAGGGTCTCGATGTCCGGTTGGGTCTCGACGGTGTACGCGGGGTCGGGGAGGAGGCGGCGCAGCGCATCGTCGACCGCCGGTCCGACGGTCCCTACCTCGACATCACCGATCTCTCCCGGCGCGCCCGGCTGACGACCAAGGAACTCGAGGGGCTCGCCGGTGCCGGCGCCTTCGACGGGTTCGGCCTCAGCCGGCGTCAGGCCCTGTGGGAGGCCGGGGCCGCCGCGACGGTGCGCGACGATCAGCTGGCCCTGGAATCGGCGCAGGCGACCCCCACCCTTCCGGGTCTCTCCGACGTCGAGCTGGCGGCCACCGACGCCTGGGCCACGGGGATCACCCCCACGTCGTATCCGACGCAGTTCCTGCGTCCCCGGCTCGACGCGATGGGAGTGCTGGCCGCCGATCGCCTGCTGTCGGTGCCCGACGGTTCGCGCGTGTTGGTCGGTGGCGCGGTGACCCATCGGCAGCGTCCCGCCACCGCGTCCGGGGTGACCTTCATCAACCTCGAGGACGAGACCGGGATGGTCAACGTGGTGTGTTCGGTCGGTTTGTGGGCGCGGTACCGTGTACTCGCTCAGACGGCACCCGCTCTGCTGATCCGCGGCCGGGTGCAGAACGCCGAAGGCGCTGTGACCGTCGTCGCAGATCGACTGCAGCGCATGGATCTTCGGGTGGGGAGCAGATCCCGGGACTGGCAGTAGTCCTCCGGCGGACGCGCCGGGATGTCCGAGCCGGATCGGTGTTCACGAAGAACAGGAAGAGTCATGCCGCAACAGGTCGTGGTGACCGTCAAACCGAAGAGCAGCAAGGGCCCGTTGGTCGAGACGGGTCCCGGCGGCGCGATCACCGTCTACGTCCGCGAGCCGGCCACCGAGGGCCGGGCGAACAAGGCCGTCTCCGAACTGCTCGCCGCCCACCTCGGGGTCCCGAAGAGCAAGATCGCGCTCATCGGCGGTGCCACGGCACGCATCAAGCGCTACCGCGTCGGCTGATCACACCGCGCCGGCGAAACCGTGCTGACGCCACGCCTCGTAGACGACGATGCTCGCGGCGTTGGCGAGGTTGTGGGAACGACGTCCGGCGAGCATCGGGATGCGGACCCGGTCGGTCACCTCGGGTTCGTCGAGGACCTCCGCCGGTAACCCGGTCGGCTCGGGGCCGAACAGCAACACGTCGCCCGGCTGGTAGTCGACGTCGGTGTGATAGCGCTCGGCATGGGCGGTGAACGCGAAGACCCGTTCCGGCTTCAGCGTCGTCCAGGCGGTCACCAGGTTCGGATGCACGGTGACGTTGGCCATCTCGTGATAGTCGAGTCCCGCGCGCTTCACCTGCGCGTCGGACATCGAGAACCCCAGCGGTTCGATGAGGTGCAGTTCGCACCCCGTGTTGGCGGCCAGCCGGATCGCGTTGCCGGTGTTCGGCGGGATGCACGGCTGGTAGAACATGATTCGGAACATGATGGTGTCAGCGTAGTCGGTGACGACCGTCGCAGATGTCGCGCGATCGCGCCGGTCACACGGCGAGCGCGGTGTTGGCCCCGCAGAGCACGATGCACAGCGTCGAATCGGGTTGCGGCCGAACAGCTCCCGAGACCACACCGGCGACCGCGGTGGCGGTGCCGTGTTCGACGAGGATGCGGTGGGTGTCCCAGAGCATCCGTCGCGCCGCGATGATCTGTTCGTCGGTCACCAGGACGCTCCCGACCGCCGGGTTCCCGGCGACGGCGTTCCAACAGAGCCCGCCGACGCTGGTGGCGCCGAGCGAGTCCGCGGCGATGCTCTCGAGTTCGACGGGTACGGGAGTTCTCGCGGCGAGGGCCTGATGCAGACATGACGCGCCGAGTGGTTCGACGCCGACGATGCGGTCGCCCGGGCGCAGCGTCGCCGCGAGGCCCGCCAGAAGCCCGCCCCCGCCCACACAGACGACGGTCGTGAGCGGTCCGGGCACGTCGTCGATCATCTCGAGACCGATGGTGCCGGCGCCGGCGACGACATCGGGGAGATCGTAGGCGTGCAGCGCGAGCGCTCCGGTCTGCTCTGCCAGCGCGACGGCGGCGTCGGCGGCCTCGGAATAGCGCCGTCCCATGAGGTGGACGCGCGCTCCCGCGGCGCGCAGCGCGTCGATCTTGACCGGCGGCGCGGTCTCGGGGATCACCACGGTGACCGGCACGCCGACGATCCGCGCCGCGATTGTCGCGCCGATCGCGGCGTTGCCGCCGGAGGCGACGAGCACACCGGCGTCGGTCAGCAATCCCTGGTCTTGGGCGTGCAGCGTCGCCCAGAGGCTGCCGCGCGGTTTGAAACACCCGCCGACTTGGGCGTACTCGAGTTTGAGAACCACCTCGACCGGCCCGTGGACGGTGTCGATGGTCGTGCGTAGTGTCGGCGTGCGACGGAGGTGGGGTGCGATCGCCGCGCGGGCGAGGTCGACGTCGCTGCGCACCACGGTCACCGTTCCGACAGTAGCGCCGTGGAAGAATGTCGGCGTGACCGCGATACGACTCGATGGCAAGACCACGCGCGACGAGATCTTCGCTGATCTGGCCGAGCGGGTGGAGAAGCTCAGGCTGGCGGGTATCACGCCTGGTCTGGGTACCGTTCTGGTCGGCGACGATCCGGGTTCGCACTCCTATGTCAAGGGAAAGCACGCCGATTGCGCCCGGATCGGCGTTGCCTCCATCCGCAAGGACCTGCCGGCCGATGCCACCACCGAGCAGCTCAACGCGGCGATCGACGAGCTCAACGCCGATCCGGCCTGCACGGGCTACATCGTGCAGTTGCCGCTGCCCAAGCATCTTGACGAGAATGCCGCCCTCGAGCGGATCGACCCGCTGAAAGACGCCGATGGACTCCACCCGATCAACCTCGGGCGGTTGGTGCTGGGCAAGGAGTCGACGCTGCCGTGCACCCCGCGCGGGGTCATCCACCTCCTGCGACGCTACGACGTCCCGCTGGCCGGCGCCCGGGTCACGGTGGTCGGGCGCGGGGTCACCATCGGCCGGCCCATCGGGCTGCTCCTGACCCGGCGGAGTGAGAACGCCACGGTCACGCTGTGCCACACCGGCACCACGGATCTGGCGTCGGAGATCGCCCGGGCCGACATCGTGATCGCCGCGGCCGGCGTGCCGCACCTCATCACCGCGGACATGGTGAAGCCCGGCGCCGCGGTGGTCGACGTGGGTGTCAGCCGTACTGACGAGGGTCGTCTCGCCGGCGACGTTCATCCCGATGTCTGGGAGGTCGCGGGCCACGTCTCGCCGAACCCCGGTGGTGTGGGTCCGCTGACGCGGGCGTTCCTGCTGGTCAACGTGGTCGAACGTGCTGAGCAGATGCTCGCCTCGGGGAGTGGTAGCGACGCGTGACCCGAGAGGAGCACCAGAGTGAGTCCGCTCACTCCGAACCGCCCGGCGCCGCGGACGCCCGTCCCGGACACCGGGGGCGTCGTGCCGCCGACTCCTCCCGGTTGCGGGCAGTGCTCATCCAGCTCCCGTACCTGCTGGTGATGTTGGGTGTGCTGGCCGCCGCGCTGCTCGTGATGTTCGATCGCTGGCGGCGTGGGTCCTTCGTCTTCGGGGCGGCTCTGCTCGTCGGAGCCGTACTCCGTGCCTTCATCCCCTCCTCGCAGGCAGGCCTGTTGCAGGTCAGGGGCAAATCGTTCGACGTGACGGCGATGGCCACGGTCGGCGGCGTGATGCTGTGGCTGGCGGCGTCGATCGACTCTTTGGGCACGGATTGATTACAATAGAGACCTGAGCGTGACCTGGCGGACCAGTCATGCGCTCAACCAGGCAATTTTCCGCTGCTCTGCGCAGACACACCGACCGCTGGAGTTTGTATCACCGCATCACCAACCGACGGCACCGTGAATGAAGTGACGTCCATGGGCGTGTCAGCAGGGGCTGGCATGATTCACTACGTCCTCTTGACGCGTGACGATCTCGGTCGCAGTGTGGTCGATTCCCGCGTGATCGACGTGGATCCCACCGACGGCCTCGATTCCGCCGGCCGGGTCAACGCCGGGATCGACGTGATGCTCAGCGCCGCCCGCGAGACCGGGACGCGAGTGGGCCCGATCGGGGTCGCCGCACGCACGGGGAGCCAGCGTCGGCAATTGCGTTCACGGGGCAGCGGACCCCGGCGTCAGGTCCGTCTCGCCGGCGAGGACGAGGCCGTGCTGGCCTACCTGACCGACACCGGGGAGATCGACCGTTTCTCGTCTGCCGTCGTCGTCGACTGCGGCGACACCGGCATGTCGCTCTACACCGTCGATCCCCGCGAGGGTCGCATCGGCGACGCCGAGCACTCGACCGTGCTGAGCGGTCGTCGTCTCGACCGGTCCATCGTCGACCAGCTGACCGCCGACAATCCCGTCCTGGGCGACGCCACTCGGACGCGGGCGGAGCGCAGCGAGTTGCGCAGCGCGTGCCGGACCGCGAAAGAAGAGATCGCCTACGGCGGCGTCGCGGCCGCCGAGTCGGTCGTCGCGGTCTCGGCGAACACCGGTCGTGTGGCGCTGTCCGCGACCCAGGTCGAGCAGGCGATCGCGCCGATGATCGGTGATGCGAAAGAAGTGTTCGCCCGCTATGTAGCGGCCGTCAGGTCACGCGGCGTACGACCGGACGCGGTGGTGTTCATCGGCGGACTCGCCAACCTCCCCGCGGTGCGCGCGATCGCGGCAGAGCATGAGCTCGAGGTCGTGAACCCGACGGCGCCGGAGCTGGTCGTGGCCACCGGCGCAGCCTTGCTGGCCCTCCAGAGTTATTCGGGCGCAGCGCGTCTGGCGTTCATCGGGGGCAAGCGGCAGCGCGAGTGGCTTTCCGCGACCCCAATTGCGGTTGCCGGGGCGGTCATCGCGGCCACATTGATGACGATCTACGCGGT
Organism: Gordonia sp. SGD-V-85; assembly: GCF_001456905.1. NCBI lineage: Bacteria > Bacillati > Actinomycetota > Actinomycetes > Mycobacteriales > Gordoniaceae > Gordonia > Gordonia sp. SGD-V-85. The sequence continues at coordinate 94,239 of NZ_LNQO01000004.1, read as the reverse complement.
GAGCTCGTCGTTCGCCGACCGTCCGGCCGTCGAGCCGCAGCCGTCGGTCAGCAGTGTGCCCCCCGCGGCGGCGACCAGCGAGGAGGAGCCGCCGTCCACCGCGCGGCCCACCTCCCAGCCGATCACCCGAATCCCGGCCGAACCCGTCGAGCCCACCGTCGTCACTCCCGTTCCGACGCAACGGCCCGCGCCCGAGACCGGCTGGAACGACCCGCCGGCATGGGCGACGACGGAGTTGCCGCCGACGCGGCCGTCCACGAGTACCAGCACCCGCACCCTCTCGCCGTTCCCGTGGCCGGACCTGACCTTCCCGCCCGGTTCGACACCGACGATCCCGCCGGACCTGCTGCCCCCGGGTATGCGTCCGCCGAGTGTGGCGCCCACTCCGCCGCCGCCCACGTACTCGACGTCGACGTTGCGCTCCGCGCCCAGCGGCCCGCCGCGGCCGAGCAGCACCCGCGCCACCGGGTCGACTGAGATTCCGGGTGTAGCCGAACCGGGGAAATCCGTTGACGGGGAGTCGGGCTCACCGGTGACCCCGGTACCTCGGTCCGGCAGCCCGGTCCCGTCGGTGCCGGCGCCGCGCTGACAGGACGCCGCCGACAGCTGGGTTACGGTCCGTCAGGCGTCGCGACGCGCGAGTTCGACAGTGCGCTTGAGTAGATCGCTGATGGCATCGAATTCGGTGAGGAATCCGTCGTGGCCGGTCTCGGAGTTGACGACCTGGAGCCCGCCGACGCAGTTGCCCAGCTCGTCGGCGAGTTCGACCTGCAGCCGGATCGGGTAGAGACGATCGGAGTCGATCCCCCCGACGATCACCGGAACGCGGCAATTGTTGAGCGCCTTGGCGACTCCGCCGCGACCACGGCCGACGTCGTGGTGGTTGAGGACCTCGGTGAGGACGACGTAGCTGGCCGGGTCGAAGCGGGACATCAGCTTCGACGCCTGGTGGTCGAGATAGCTTTGCACGGCGTAGCGCCCGCCGGTCAGGGGATTCTCGTCGCCCTGGGCGTCGTTGCCGAAGCGGGAGTCGAGCTCCGGCTCGCTGCGGTACATGAGGTGGGCGATCCGACGCGCGATCCCCATGCCCTGCAACGGAATGCGGCCGGTGCCGTGGTAGTCGCCGCCGCACCAGTCCGGGTCGGCCTTGATCGCGGCGATCTGTGCGGACTGGATACCGATCTGATCCGCGGTCGCGCGGGCGCCGACGGCGAGCACGAGGGCGCTGCGGACGCGGTCGGGGTACTCGATGGCCCACTCGAGCGCGCGGGCGCCGCCCATCGAACCGCCGAGAACCGCACCGACGCTGCGGATTCCGAGGCGGTCCAGCAGTGCCACCTCGGCGCGGACCTGGTCGAGCACGGTGATCTGTGGGAAGCGTGAGCCCCAGGGCCGACCGTCGGGGGCGATGGAGCCCGGACCCGTCGAGCCCTTGCATCCGCCCAGGACGTTGGCGGAGATGACGCACCATTCGTCGGTGTCGATGGCCTGTCCCGGGCCGATCAGCCCGTCCCACCATCCGGCCGAGTCGTGGTCGGCGTCGGCGGGTCCGGTGACGTGCGAGTCGCCGGTCAGTGCGTGGAGCGTGAGGATGACGTTGTCGCGGGACGGCGACAACGTCCCCCAGCGCTGGAACGCCAGGGTGACGTCGTCGATCCGTGCTCCGCTGTCGAGAGGCAACGAGCCGATGGGAATGCCGACGAGTTCCCCGTCCGGGAGGGTCTCCCAGTCGGGCTGATCAGATGCTGTCGCATTCAGGTCGATACTCACCGACAAAGCTGCCTCACCTGTTTCACTTGGCCGCCGCGAATCCCTGTTCGAGATCGGCCAAGATGTCGTCGATTCCCTCGATGCCCACGGCGAGCCGGACCAGTCCCGGGGCCACGCCCGCGGCGAGCTGCTCCTCGGGGGTGAGCTGGCTGTGTGTGGTCGAGGCGGGGTGGATGACCAGCGACCGCACATCGCCGATGTTGGCGACGTGGCTGTGCAGGCTGAGCGCGTCCACGAACTTCTTGCCGGCGTCCACTCCGCCCTGGATCTCGAAGGCGATGATCGCACCCTGACCCTTCGGGGCCAATTCCTGACCGCGCTTGTACCAGGGCGAGGACTCCAGACCCGCGTACGCCACGGACTCGACCTGCGGGTGTGCATCGAGGAAGGCGGCGACCTTCTGCGCGTTGGCGACGTGGCGCTCGATGCGCAGACTCAGCGTCTCCAGGCCCTGTGCCAACAGGAACGCGTTGAACGGGGAGATCGCCGCGCCGGTGTCACGCAACCACTGCACGCGTGCCTTGAGTGCGAAGGCGGGCGCGCCCAGGTCGGCGAAGACAGCACCGTGGTAGCTCGGGTCCGGCGTGGTGAAACCGGGGAACAGGTCCTTCCCGTCGCGCTGGACCCGCCAGTCGAAGGTGCCGCCGTCGACGATGACGCCGCCGATCGCGGTGCCGTGACCGCCGATGTACTTCGTCGCCGAGTGCACGACGATGTCGGCGCCGTGGGCCAGCGGGCTGATCAGGTACGGGGTGGCGACGGTGTTGTCGATGATGAGGGGTACGCCGTTGCGGTGCGCGACCTCCGCGATCCCCGAGATGTCGAGGATCTCGTTGTTGGGGTTGGAGATCGACTCACCGAAGAACGCGCGGGTGTTGTCCTTGACCGCGGCCTGCCACGACGCCGGATCCTCGGGGTCCTCGACGAAGCTCACCTCGACCCCGAGCTTGGGCAGTGTGTAGTGGAAGAGGTTGTACGTGCCGCCGTACAGGCGGGGGCTCGACACCACGTGCCCGCCGGTCTCGACGGCGTTGAGGATCGCGTAGGTCTCGGCGGCCTGTCCCGATGCGACGAGCAGCGCGGCGACGCCGCCCTCGAGCGCGGCGATCCGCTGCTCGACGGCATCCTGCGTGGGATTCATGATGCGTGTGTAGATGTTGCCCGGTTCGGCGAGCCCGAAGAGATTGGCCGCGTGCTGGGTGTCGTTGAAGACATACGACGTCGTCTGGTAGATCGGCAGCGCACGGGCGTTGGTCACCGCGTCCGCGGACTGCCCGACGTGGATCTGCTTCGTCTCGAAGCTCCAGTTCTCGCTGGGATCGTTGCTGTCGAGGGTGCCGTCAGGGACATCAGACATGGCGATTCATCACTTTCTACGGTCGGCAGGGCCAACTCGACCCTGTTGGGGTCCGACCTTCGGACCCGCGCTTGCCGGGGATCGCCACTGCGATCCCGCAACCCGGTCATCACCCGGAGCACCCCACCGCGGAAGGAGGGTTGCCGATCAGCCAGCCGGGGCTTCGCACTGATACTCATGACCTGGCGACAAGGATATAACACGGATGTGAGCGCCCGAGAACCGTCCCGGTCACGCCGCGCCCAACCCTTGAGAAGTGCACCGGAAGGGTGCCGGTGGCTGTCCTCCGACCGAGTGAAATCGGGTGTGGTCAGATACGAAACCACTGGTCAAGGTAGTTAGCGACGCTCAGCGTGCTGTCGGTTCCGCGATCGCGGATCTAGAGTTCGGGACAGCCCCGGCTGCACCGGAATGCTCCGCTCAGGTGGTCCGGGTTCGCACAGGAGCGCTCATGGCCGTGATGGCTCATCTCCGGACCCGACGCGTCGCTCTGTTGGCCGCCTCGATGTCGACGTTGTCGACCCTCGCCGCATTCGGCTTCACCGGGGTGGCGGCGGCGACAGCCGGCGGGCCCTCGTGCAGCGGTGCCGTCGTGGTGGTCGGGGGGACCGTCGACGCTGAGTCGCTATTGCTCGAGGGCGTCAAGGAGCGTTACCGCGAGCAGGGCTATGAGGTGATCAACGCGCCCTACCCGGCGACCATATGGCCGCTCGGAGCGACGGGGTACGACCGCAGTACCGAACAGGGGATCGCATCGACGGCGTCCGCGATCTCGTCGTATCGAGAAGCGTGCGGGTCCGAGGCGCCGGTGGTGGTGACGGGCTATTCGCAAGGGGCGCGCATCGCTGGAGACGTGCTCGCCGGTATCGGCAACGGCCGGAAGTTCGATGTCGCGAACACGCCCGACGATCCCAGCGACGACGTCGTGATCTCCGACGTCGGGGTGTCGGGCGAGCTGTATTCGGATCCGCGGCAGGCCGGTGACAAGACCGGGCGAGGTATCGAGCTGTCGCTGATCGGGATCATTCCCGGACTGACCATGTCGGGGCCACGTGGTGCCGGCAGCACGGACGCCGGCTTCGGGACGGTCAGCGACCGGGTCGTGTCGGTGTGCATCGAGGGCGACCCGATCTGCGACCTGCCCGATCCCGTCTACGACCCGATCGGCGCCATCGACGGCATCCTCGGCTACCAGGTCAAGCATTTCCTGTATCCAGAGGAGATGTCGGGCAACCCGCTGCAGCCGGGATACACGTGGGCGAAACGTCCGGTCGAATGTGCGGACGGCGTCTGTATGGTCGCTGCGGACTCCGCACTCGCCGAACTCGTCCAGGGCTGGGCTCGCAACCTCGGCTACCAGGGCGCCATCGGCGATTTCCTGTCGGATCGCCCGACCATCGGGCTTCCGTTCGGCATCGAACTGGCGAATCTGCAGCCGGTGGTCCGGCTGGTGCAGGGCTTGCTGCCGCCACTCCCACGTCTCGGGTACGGCGCATACCTACCCGACATCTTCGTCTTCGAGGACATCCTGCAGGGCATCGTCACCGCGACACCGGCTCGGTTCGTGCGCGGTGTCAGCGCCCTGGCTGCCAGCGTGCGCAGCATCGTCCTGCTGCCGGTCAACTTCGTCCGATACTGGGCGGGCGCGCTCATCGGGCCGGTGGCGTCGGAGGGCGGCGCCGTCACGATTCTCGCGGCGGACACGTCGCACCTGCGATCGTCCACGTTCGCGCGACTGGCAGCCGTACCCGACGAGTCCGTGGGGCCGGTCCGCGCTGAAGAAGTGGGCGGGTCCGGCCCCTCGTCCGAGCCGTCGGCGGCCCGGGGTGCCGAACCGGATGCCACCGACCCGTCACCGGCCGAGCAGCCCCCGGTGGGCCACACGACCGACACGTCGTCGGGGGCCGACACGGGCACCGATACCGAGACCGATACGCCCGACGCGGACCCCGCGCCTGCCCCGCCTCGCGACGACGACTCGCCGGCCGCCACCGATCCCTCGGGAAGCGATGTCAAGACGTCTGGAACCGACGGCCACGGGGGAGAGGACGGCGAGAAGGCCGGCTCGTCCGACACGGCTTCGGACCCGGACGGGCCTTCCGCAGACCCGTCCGACCCCGACAGCGATGCGGGCTCCGAAGCCGGCGACTGACACCCCGCGCGATGCTGAGGACACTGCGTGTGTGAATGAACTCACCACCGGCTGAGGAATCAGCGCTGACGGGCGCGGGTTGGCATCGACCGTGCCTGATGCTCTCTCGACGACCGAAGCCCCGGCCGACCCCTCACTGACGGGTCCGTCCACCGCCGGGGAACTCCGCAGCCCCGCGCGGGCCGAATCGGCCGAGGTGTCCCGCCGGGTGCGTCGGTGGACGATCCTCGCCCTTGCGCTGGGTGGATTCGGGATCGGGACGACCGAGTTCGTCGCCATGGGCCTCCTGCCCAACATCGCCGGATCTCTGGGTGTCTCGGAACCGACTGCCGGACATGTCATCTCGGCCTACGCGATGGGTGTGGTGGTGGGTGCGCCGCTGATCGCGGCGCTCACCGCGCGGATGTCCCGTCGGACGCTTCTGATCGGCTTGATGGTGGCGTTCACGGTCGGCAACCTCGCGACCGTCCTCGCACCGGATTACGGTTTGCTGCTGGTGGCGAGATTCGTCGCCGGCCTCCCGCACGGCGCCTACTTCGGTGTCGCGGCTCTGGTCGCCGCTCATCTGGCCGGCCCGCGCAACCGTGGCAAGGCCGTGGGACAGGTGATGCTCGGTCTGTCCGTCGCGAACGTCCTCGGCGTACCGGCGGCCGCCTGGCTCGGTGAGACGCTCGGCTGGCGGTCCGCGTTCGCGATCGTGGTCGTGATCGGAATCGCCACCGTCGTCGCGCTGATCCGGGTGCTTCCCACGCTCAGCGGGGTGAAGACCACCGACCCGCTCACCGAGCTCGGTGCACTCAAGCGGTCCCAGGTCTGGTTCACACTGGTCATCGGAACCGTCGGGTTCGGTGGGATGTTCGCGTTCTACACGTATCTCAACTCCGCGCTGACCACCGACACCGGGCTGTCGGTGTCGGTCGTGCCGTTCGCCCTGATGTTGTACGGACTGGGAATGGTGACCGGCAACTTCGTCGGCGGTTATGTCGCGGACCGCAGCGTGGCGGTGGCGATCCTCGGCGGACTCACCGCCACCGCACTCTCCCTCGGCGCTTTTGCGGTGCTGGCCGAGAATGCTTGGGCGGCATTGATCCTCACCTACCTCGTGGCGCTCACGGGATCGATGATGCTACCCGCGCTGCAGACCAGGCTGATGGATGTGGCGGCCGATGCACAGACCCTGGCCGCGGCCCTGAACCATTCCGCGCTCAACATCGCCAACGCGGCCGGAGCGCTGCTCGGTGGCGTGGTGGTCGGTGCCGGCTACGGATACCTGGCGCCGTCGGTGGTCGGGGTGATGCTCGCGGTGGCGGGTATCGCGGTCACCGTCGTGGCCCTCGCGACCGCGCGGCACCAGCCCGTCGGGTCCTGAACGAGCGCGGCCGTTCTACCTACGACGAGGGCCGACCGGATAAGTCCGGTCGGCCCTCGTGTCGTCGAGTCGGTGCAATCAGCCGTTCGTGGGCGGTGTGGCGATCGTCTTCGACAGGTAGAGCTGCTCGCCGAGCTTGTTGATCAGCTCGAGTTGCGTCTCGAGATAGTCGATGTGTTCCTCTTCGTCGGCGAGGATCTGCTCCAAGAGGTTGGCGCTGGTGATGTCGCCCTTGGACCGGCACATCGCGATTCCGGGGCGGAGTCGTTCCACCACCTCGACCTCGATCGACATGTCCGACTCGAACTGCTCCCGGATCGACTGCCCAATACGCAGCGGCAGCAGGCGCTGATAGTTGGGCAGGGCGTCGAGGAACAGGATGCGATCGGTCAGGACCTCGGCGTGAGTCATCTCCTCGATCGACTCGGCCCGTGTCTTCGCGGCGATCTCGGTGAGACCCCAGCTCTGCTGCATCTTCGCGTGCAGGAAGTACTGGTTGATCGCGGTCAGCTCACTCGTGAGCTGTTCGTTGAGGAGGTCGATGACCTCGGGGTCGCCACGCATCTGTCCGCCTCCCATTTCCCGTGTATGTCCGTTCGAACCGTAACACGACAAAACCCCCCGCGCGTCGTCTCGCGCGAGGTTCGTCGGGTCGGAGGTCAGGTCATGCAGCGGTCGTCGCGGTTGACGCCCTTTCGCTCAGGATGGTGTGCAGTTCGTCCAGGCAGGTCCCGCAGCCTTCGCCCGCGCCGCAGCGGTCGCTGATCGCGTCGACCGTGTACGCGCCCGCATCGCAGTGCGCATGGACCTCGTCCACGGTGACGGCGCGGCATATGCAAACGAACATCTCGGAAACTCACCTTCGTGCCTGGATTAGGCAATGCTTACATATTTTAGGGTGTCCGCACAAGGGTTGCCTTACCTTTTATCGACGCTGTCCGAGTGGCGCGATCACGGCCGATGGGCTGTCGGACCGCCGCCGTAGGATGTGGCCCCGTGCCACTCACGATCTCCACGGTGAACGTCAACGGAATCCGCGCAGCGGTCAAACATCGATCGGAGGCCAACCGCGGCCTGCTGCCCTGGCTCGACACATCTGGACCGGATGTGGTCCTGCTGCAGGAGGTCCGCGCGAGCGAGGAACTCGCCCGCGACGCGCTGGCGCCGGTGCTCGACACCGGATGGCATCTGACGATGAGCGAGTCCTCGGTGAAGGGTCACGCGGGCGTCGGTGTGCTGACACGTAGCGCGCCGTCGGCGGTGCGCGTCGGATTCGGGAGCGCGGAGTTCGACGACCTCGGCCGCTATCTCGAAGTCGACGTCGACACCGACCTGGGACCGCTGACCGCGGGAAGCCTGTACCTGCCGAAGGGTGCCGCGCTCTCCGACGCCGAGAAGGACATCGCCAAGCACGACGAGAAGGTCCGTTTCATGCGTGAGTTCGGCGCATACCTGGATCGGTTGGTCCGTCGACGCCGCCACGTCGTCGTGGGTGGCGACTGGAACATCGCGCCCGCCGAAGCCGACATCAAGAACTGGAAGGGCAATCTCAAGAGCCCCGGCTTCCTACCGCACGAACGGGCCTGGGTGGCCGACCTGCTCGCCGCCGGGTGGCGCGACGTCATGCGCGAACTCTTCCCCGACGACGCCGGGCCCTACTCGTGGTGGTCGTGGCGCGGTAAGGCCTTCGACAACGATTCCGGATGGCGGATCGACTATCAGCTCACCAACAAGATGCTGGCCGGCCGGGCGACCAAGGCCGAGGTGGAACGTGCGGCGGCCTACGACCTCCGCTGGTCCGACCACGCTCCGGTCACCGTGCGGTACGAGTGACCGGGTCTGACAAACTGGGCGTCATGACCAGCGACGTAGAGCGCAACGGAGAGCCCGCGGCCGAGTCGATGCCGACCCGTCCGCGTGTGCTGTCCGGTATCCAGCCGACGAGTGACTCCTTCCACCTCGGGAACTATCTCGGTGCGGTCCGGCAGTGGGTGGCCTTGCAGGACGACTTCGAGGCGTTCTACTTCATCCCGGACATGCACGCACTCACGGTGCCGTTCGACCCCAAGGTCCTCGCCGAACGCACCCGCCTGAGCGTCGCGCAATTGCTCGCCGTCGGTGTGGACCCCGAGCGGTCGACGATCTATGTGCAGTCCCACATCCCCGAGATCGCCCAGCTGACGTGGGTCCTGTCGTGCATCACCGGTTTCGGCGAGGCCAGCCGGATGACCCAGTTCAAGGACAAGTCGGCCAAGCAGGGCGTCGACGCGGCGGGCGTCGGCCTGTTCACCTACCCCATCCTGATGGCCGCGGACATCCTCGCCTTTCAGGTCGATCGGGTTCCGGTCGGGGAGGACCAGCGGCAGCATCTCGAACTCACCCGCGACCTCGCCCAGCGATTCAACTCCCGGTTCGGCAAGGTGCTGAAGGTGCCCCAGGCGCACATCGTCGCCGAGTTCGCCAAGATCTACGACCTGCAGAACCCGACGGCCAAGATGAGCAAATCCGCCGAGACCGACAAAGGTCTGATCAATCTGCTCGACGATCCGAAACGTTCGGCGAAGAAGATCCGGTCGGCTGTCACCGATACCGGTTCGGAGATCCGGTTCGATGTCGTCGATAAGCCTGGTGTCTCCAACCTGCTGACCATCCAGTCGGCCCTGTCCGGTGTCGGCGTCGACGATCTGGTCGCCAAATACGAGGGCAAGGGATACGGCGACCTGAAGGTCGACACCGCGGAGGTGCTGACCGAGTTCGTCACCCCGCTGCGCGGGCGGGTCGAGGAGTACCTGTCCGATCCGGCCGAACTCGACGCCATCCTGGCTCGGGGCGCGGCCCGCGCGCGTGCCATCGCCTCCGAGACGCTGGCGTCGGTCTATGACAAGGTGGGGTTCCTGGCGCCTGGCCGGTGAGACCGCATCCGCCGGACGCCGTCCCGCGATCCGACCAGGAAGGCGATCCATGACCTCCGCGCGCGACTCGGCGAGATCACCGGTGGACACGGCGAAATCGGCGGTGGACAAAGGGATGACGACCGTCGACAAGGGCAAGTCGGCCTTCGCCGCGGCGCGGGAGAAGTGGCCCGCCGTCGAGCACCTGGTGCAGACCGTCGAACGCTACAACGACCGGCGCGGAAACGTGTATGCGGCGGCCATCAGCTTCAACGGCATCCTCGCGCTCGTCCCGATCATCATGGTGGTGTTCTCGGTCGCCGCGTTCGTGTTGGCGAATCAGCCACAGCTGCTCGAAGACCTGCAACAGGCGGTTGTCGACGCCGCGCCCGGCAAGATGGGCGAGCAGCTCAGTGAGGTCATCGATTCGGCGATCTCCTCCCGCGCCGCGGTAGGGATCGTCGGTCTGATCGGTGCCGCCTTCACCGGGATCGGGTGGATCTCCGGCGTCCGGGTGGCCTTCACCGAGATGTACGGGGGTCGCGTCGACCGCAACCCCGTGCTGTCGAAGGTGTGGGATCTCCTCACGTTCGCATTGCTGGGCATGGCCTTCGCCGTGACGATGGCGCTGACGACGCTGGGCAACAGCGGGCTCACCACCACGATGCTCTCCTGGGTGGGCCTCGACGACGCGTCATGGGCCCCGGTCGTGGTGCGGGCCGTCGCCATCGTCGTGTCGGTGTTCGCCAGCTGGCTGCTCTTCACCTTCGTGCTGGCGCGGCTACCGCTGGTGCCGCTGCCGATGACGCACGCCATGAAGGCCGGGCTGGTCATCGCGATCGCGTTCGAGCTGATGAAATCCCTTGGCGGGCTGTATCTCCAATCGGTCCTGGGTTCGCCGGCCGGGGTGGCGTTCGGTCCGATCTTCGGTGTGTTCGTCTTCGCGTACCTCGCGTCGCGGATCGTGCTGTATGCCACCGCGTGGTGCGCGACCGACCCCATCAACAGCAAGTACCAGGTGGTGGAAGAACCGGACGCGGAACTGCACCGGCCGGTCCAGATCTCGCCGACGGTCGAGGTGAGCCCGGCGCCCCGGCCCGGCGCCCTCGCGGCCGCCGTCGGACTGGGCGCAGTCGCGGCCGCGCTGATCGGAGCGCGTCGGCGGCGTTGACCTCCGGCGCTGGTCGTCTGATCAGCGGCGTCCGGCGAGCTTCAACCCGATGAGCAGGAGGATGACCGCCGCGAGTGCGGCCACGAGCCCGATGAGGATCTGGACGGAGGTCGACGACGCCTGGTCGGAACCTGTTGCGACGGCGCGGTTCTCGGTCCGCGTCGGCGCTGGTGTCGAGGACGGTCCGGACGCGGCCGACGGCTCGACGAGGCGGCCCACCGAGATGGCGGGGTCGGTTCGGAATCCGTAGTCGAACATCGCCTTCGCCTGGTCCCAGTACAGATCCCCGTCGACGGACAGGCCGAACATCTGCACGATGATCACCGTCCGGCCGTCGCGTTCGGCGGCACCCACGAACGTCTTCCGTGCGTCGTCGGTGTAACCGGTCTTGCCGCCGAGCATTCCCGGATACCCATCGACGAGGAGGCGGTTGGTGCTGTACATGTCGTAGGGCGGATGATCTCTGTCGCCGGGCACATCTGGACGCCGCGGGTAGCCCGGGAAACGGAACGTGGGCATCGCGATGATCTCGCGAAAGGTCGGCTCGGTCATCGCGGCCCGGAACAGCAGCGCCAGATCGTAGGGCGAGGAGGACATCCCGGCGGCGTCCAGTCCGGACGGGCTGGCAGCACGCGTGTCCGTCGCGCCCAGCTGCGCGGCCCGGTCATTCATCTTCTCAAGTGTCGCGTCGATGCCGCCGAGCTGACGCGCGAGCGCATGCGCGCAGTCGTTGCCGGACACCAACAACAGTCCGGTGAGCACGTCGCGAACGGTGTAGACACCACCGGGCCCCATGCCACAGGAGTCGCCTTCGGTGCTCCAGTCCTCGACGGTGGGCACGACCGGCGCGGCGAGGTCGAGTTCGTCGAGTGCGACCAGTGCGAGCAGCACCTTGATCGTCGACGCGGGCCGGTAACGGCCGTGGGGATCCTTGGCGGCGATGACTTGTCCGGACTCGAGATCGGCGATCAACCAACCCGCGGAGGTCAGCAGTGGCGGAACGGGACCGGCCGACGGATCGGCGATGACCCCGCAACCGGCGAGTTGGTCACCGCCGACGGCCGGTGCGGGAACAGGAAGGGGAGTGGGGGTCGTCGAACCCGGTGCGACGACCTCGGATTCGTCGACGGCCGGAGGCGTGGCGACTTTGTGCGGGCAGTGATCGGTGACCGGCGTGGTGATCGCCGGAGGCGGTACGGTCGGCAGCGGGACGGCCACGGCCGGGCCGACGCGAAGGACGAGGCCGAGCACTCCGACGGTCAGCACGGCGACGAGCGCGCACGCGGTACGACGAGTCCACGTCGGGGTCATCGGCCGCACGTTACCAGCGGGGCCGTGCGCTGCCGACGACATCGTGCAACCAGCGCCGCATCACTGCCTCCGCCGTCGGCACGGTCACTTTCTCGGCGGCCGCGGCGTCGATCGGGAAGCGGTCGGTGGCCGACTCACCCAGGACCTCGGCCACCGCGGACCGTGATTCCTGGTGTGACAGCCACCCCCTGACGAGATCGCCGCCGGCTTCGAGGTGGAACTGCACTCCGTAGCAGTTGTCCACGCGGAACAACTGATTGACGCAGGCGTCGGAGGACGCGAGCAGGGTGGCCCCGGGTGGCAGGGTGAACGTGTCGAAATGCCACTGGACTGTGTCGATGTCGCGTGGTGCGGGTGCGATGACCGCCCCGCCCCACACCGGGTCGGCCATCCCTGCGTCGTTGAGACGCACCCGGCGTACACCGAGTTCCGGTATGTCGCTCGTGTGCACCTCGCCACCGAGAGCCGCTGCCAGCATCTGCGCGCCCAGACAGACACCCCAGATGGGCACACCGCGTTCACGGGCACGGCGGAGCAGGTCGATCTCGTCGGCGATCCACGGGATGCGGTCCGCGTCACCGACTCCCATCGCTCCGCCGAGAACGAGGATGGCGTCGAAATCCGCTGGATCGACGGTCGCGGGTTCGCGCCAGATCCGCAGGGTGGCCGTCTCGGTGATCGCGTGCAGGGCGGGTCCGTAGGCGCCGGGTGGTTCGGACTCCGCGTGCCGGATCTCCAAGACCCGCAACCGCTCCCGCGGGCGCTCGACCGGCTGTGTTCTGGTGCTCATGACGAGTGCAAGAGTACGGTCTCGGTGGCGATTCCTCTCGCCGACGCGGGGTCGGAACCCACGCCGGGCTGCGTCAACCGGAATGACATGAACTCGTCGGACGGGACCCGTGCGCGGTGTGGTCGGCGACCCGTTCACCGTCGACGGTGATCTCGCACCGGGCGAACCGCCCGCCGGACTGGAACAGCGCGTCGACCGGTGCCTCGGCCGCGGCCCGCGTGTACACCAACGACGCCTTGAACTTGCCGTCTGGATCTCGTTGCGACAGCGGCACTTCGGACTGTGTGCGGAGTCTTCCGTCTGCGTCCGTCCACGCTGCGGCGCCGTTGTGCTCGTGGTCGGAGATCAGCGTGATCGTGATGCGTTGCGTGTCGGTGGTGGGTGCTGCCGCGGCCGGTGCGAACACCAGGAGGCACGCGAGCGCACTCACCGCGAGTGTCAGCAGCAGCCGGAACAGAAGGGCGCGGGCCATGAAGTACTCCGTTCGATGGGCGATCACCGGTCCGGCGACGGGCCGGGTTCCTCGGTCTTCCTTCGACGCATCGGACGGCATATCGGTTCCATCGCGCTGCTGAGCGAGCGGAAGTCGGGATTCTGCTGTCAGCGGGTGATCGTCAGCGGCAGCGTGGTGAAACGACGGACGAGAACCCCGGGCTCCCACGCCGTCTGCGTCAGATCGACCCGGAAAGCGGTCGTGGAGCGCAGCAGATGCTCGACCGCGAGGCGCGCCTGCAAGCGTGCCAATGTCGCCCCGACACACAGGTGCAGGCCCTTGCCGAACGCCAGGTGCGACCGCCGCGCCGCCGGATCGAGATCGATCGCGCCGGGATCGTCGAAATGCGCGGGATCCCGATTGGCGGCACCCCACATCAGGAACACATGTGACCCCGCCGGCAATGCGGAGTCGCCCAGCGTCGTGTCGGCGACCACGTGCCGGAAATGCCCACGAAACGGGGTCTCGAGCCGAAGGGCCTCCTCCACGAACACCGGGATGAGCCCGGGGTCGCTGCGTAACCGTTCGACGACGTCGGGATGGCGGTCCAACAGCCAGACGGCACTGTTGAGCAGGCTCGTGGTCGACTCGGCCCCGGCGGCGACCAGTTGGAACAGGATCATCACCGCGGTCTCGTGATCGAGACCGCCCTCGGCGACGCGGCGTGCCACCTCGACCAGCGCGGTCGGCCCGCTCGCTTCGCTCCCGGCGCCGGTGTCATTGTCTGCGTTGCTCATCGCCGCCGACAGATAAGCCGTCAGCTCACCGACCGCCGCGGTTGCCGTCGTCAGCTGGTCCGGCGTGATGACGCCGTCGATCAGGACGTTCGTCGCGATCGCCCACCGGGTCAGCGTGGCACGGTCGGCGACCGGCAATCCGATCACCGCCGTGGCGACCTCCATCGGAATCCGTTGCGCGACAGCGCTCACCCAATCGATCCGGCCACCACGGAGATCGTCGGCCCATGCCTCCGTGATGTATCGACGAATGGTCGGTTCGAGCTCGCGGGTACGTGCCGGAGACACCGACCGCATGGCGAGCTTCCGATGATCGCGGTGCCTGGCCCCGTCGGCGGTGGCGAGGACGTGCATAGCGTCGCCCAGGCCGGCGACCGGGAACTCCGAGACCGTGCCGTCGCCGTGCCACACCATCGTGGCGGTCAGGTTCGACGAGAAGTCCTCCGGGCGTCGGACCGCGTCGGCGATCAGGTCCCAGGAGCCGACGGCGAAGAACGATGAATCCCCGATTCGCTGCACGGGCGAACCGGTGTGCAGACGCGAGTAGAAGGTCGTGGGATCGGCGGTGGTGTCCATGGAGTCCAGCGTGGGCGACCCCGGGCCGTCGACGCACGCATATCCCCGAAGTCGAGATCGGTGAGAAGTCACAGCACCATCCGGTGTCTCAGGCTAGCCTCGTGAACAGCTGGAACGTCCTTCATCGACAGGATGGTTCGTCTCACCATGAGAACGGGGGAGCGATGGCCCGGGACTGGCTGGTCGACGGAGACCGGCACGATGCTGCACGCGAGCGTCTGATCGCGCACGCGGCGGCCCTCATCGCACGCCGTGGCCTCGACGGGTTCGACCTCGACGAGCTCGGTCGTCGGGCGCACTGTTCGAGGGCGACGATCTACCGCCATGCCGGCGGTCGGTCCGCGCTGATCGAGTCCGTGCTGGCCACCACGTCGGCACCGGTGCTCGCCGCCATCCGTGCGACCGTCGCGGATCTCACCGGGCCCGATCGCGCCCAGACGGCGATCATCGAGACCCTGCGCGCACTACGCGGCGACCGGGTCATCCGGCAGTTCCTCCGGCCCGACAACCTCATCGGCGCGACGCCAACCGTCCTGTCGTCCCCCGCGGTGCACGCGGTGGCCGCCGATCTGGTCGGCGTCGACCCCGATGATCCCGCGGATGCACGGTTCCTCATCCGTTCCGTTCTCGCCCTGCTGCTCTGGCCCGCCGAACCCGACGAGGAGGCGCGGAGCGCGGAATCGATCGTCGCCGGCATCTTCCGTCGGGACCCCGGCACCGACGACGACGGCCCGCACCCCTGAGGGTGCGGGCCGTTGCCGGGCTGCAGAGAAAGTTCGAATCGGCTAGCGCGAGAACATGAGTGCGCGCTTGACCTCCGAGATCGCCTGGGTGACCTGAATGCCACGCGGGCACGCGTCGGTGCAGTTGAACGTGGTGCGGCAACGCCACACACCGTCGACGTCGTTGAGGATGTCGAGTCGCTCGACGGCCCCCTCGTCGCGGCTGTCGAAGATGAACCGGTGCGCGTTGACGATCGCGGCGGGACCGAAGTACGAACCCTCGGTCCAGAAGACCGGGCAGCTCGTCGTACAGCAGGCGCACAGGATGCACTTGGTGGTGTCGTCGAACCGGGCGCGGTCGGCCTGGCTCTGGATGCGTTCGCGGGTCGGCTCGTTGCCCGAGGTGATCAGGAACGGCTTGATCGCGCGGAACGCGTCGAAGAACGGTTCCATGTCGACCACGAGATCCTTCTCCACCGGCAGGCCGCGGATCGGCTCGATGGTGATCGTGATCTCCTTGGACTTGTCCTTCGGGAGCATGTCCTTCATCAGCAGCTTGCAGGCGAGACGGTTGACGCCGTTGATCCGCATCGCGTCCGACCCGCACACGCCGTGGGCGCAACTACGACGGAACGTGAGCGTCCCGTCCAGGTAGCCCTTCACGTACAGGAGCAGGTTGAGCAGGCGGTCGGTCGGCAGCGCCGGGACGCGGAAGCTCTCGAAGCCCTGGGCGTCGGGATTCTCCGGGTTGAAGCGGAAGATCTTGAGCGTCACCATGGTGGCCTCGTCGGGCACCGGAGGCAACGGCGGATCGTCGGAAGACGGTGCGGGCTTGTCCAGAACAGATGTCATCAGTACTTACGCTCCATCGGCTCGTAGCGGGTTTCCACGACCGGCTTGTACTCCAACTCGATGTCTGAAAGGAGGTCAGTGCCCTTTTTGTAGGCCATGGTGTGCCGCTTGTAGTTGACGTCGTCACGATCCGGGTAGTCCTCGCGTGCGTGACCGCCGCGCGACTCCTTGCGGTTCAGGGCTCCGGCCACCGTCACCTCCGCCATCTCCAGCAGGAAGCCGAGTTCGATGGCCTCGAGGAGATCGCTGTTGAAGCGCTTGCCCTTGTCATGGACTCGGATGTGGGCGTAGCGCTCCTTGAACCGGTGGATGTCGGTCAGGGCCTGCTTGAGGGTCTCCTCGGTGCGGAACACCGAGGCGTTCGCGTCCATCGAGGCCTGCAGCTCGGTACGGATGTCGGCGACGCGCTCGTGTCCGTGGTCGCTGAGCAGCAGCTCGAGCCACGAGTCGACCATCTCGGTGGGCGTCTCGGGGAGCTCGGCGAACTCGGCCGAGTTCGCGTAGTCCGCGGCCGCGATTCCCGCGCGTCGTCCGAAGACGTTGATGTCGAGCAGCGAGTTGGTGCCCAGCCGGTTGGCTCCGTGGACCGACACGCACGCACACTCGCCGGCGGCGTACAGGCCGTGGACGACCTCGTCGTTGTTGCGCAGCACCTGACCGTTGATGTTGGTCGGGATGCCGCCCATGACGTAGTGACAGGTGGGGAACACCGGCACGTACTCGGTGACCGGGTCGACGCCGAGGTAGGTACGGGCGAACTCGGTGATGTCGGGGAGCTTCTCGTTGAGGACGTCCTCGCCGAGGTGGGTCACGTCGATGTAGACGTAGTCCTTGTTCGGGCCGGCACCGCGACCTTCGAGCACCTCGAGCACCATCGACCGGGCCACGATGTCGCGCGGCGCGAGGTCCTTGATGGTGGGGGCGTAGCGCTCCATGAAACGCTCGCCGTCGGCGTTGCGCAGGATGCCGCCCTCACCGCGGACCGCCTCCGAGATGAGGATGCCGAGCCCCGCGAGACCCGTCGGATGGAACTGGTGGAACTCCATGTCCTCGAGGGGCAGGCCCTTGCGGAAGATGATGCCCATGCCGTCGCCGGTCAGCGTGTGCGCGTTCGAGGTCGTCTTGTACATACGGCCCGAGCCGCCGGTGGCGAACACGATCGACTTGGCGTGGAAGACGTGGATCTCGCCGGTCGCGAGCTCGTAGGCGACGACACCGGTCGCGACCTGCTCGCCCTTCTCGTTCTCCGTGAGGCAGATGTCGAGGGCGTAGAACTCGTTGAAGAACTCGACGTCGTGCTTGACGCAGTTCTGGTAGAGCGTCTGCAGGATCATGTGGCCGGTGCGGTCGGCGGCGTAGCAGGCCCGCCGGACCGGGGACTTGCCGTGATCGCGGGTGTGGCCGCCGAAGCGTCGCTGATCGATCTTGCCCTCGGGTGTCCGGTTGAAGGGCAGGCCCATCTTCTCGAGATCGAGCACCGCGTCGATGGCCTCCTTGGCCATGATCTCGACGGCATCCTGATCGGCGAGGTAGTCACCACCCTTGACGGTGTCGAAGGTGTGCCACTCCCAGTTGTCTTCCTCGACGTTGGCGAGTGCCGCACACATGCCGCCCTGGGCCGCGCCGGTGTGGCTGCGGGTCGGGTACAGCTTGGTCAGCACCGCGGTGCGGGCCCGAGGGGCGGCTTCGATCGCCGCGCGCATGCCTGCGCCGCCGGCGCCCACGATGACGACGTCGTAGCGATGTTCCTGCATGTTGTGGGTCTCCTTTAGCCGACGCTGTTGACGTCGAAGGTCAGGAGGGCGTAGGTGCCCATCGTGAGGACGAGGATCATCGACACGGCGAGCAGCACGTTCAGCCAGAAACGGGTCGAGTCCTTGCGGGAGTAGTCGGCGATGACGGTGCGCACACCGTTGCCGCCGTGCAGTTGGGCCAGCCACAGCATGGTGAGGTCCCAGATCTGCCAGAAGGGTGAGCTCCACCGCGCGGCGACGAACGAGGAGTCGATGCGGTGCACGCCGCCGTCCCAGGCCAGCATGATGAACATGTGGCCGATCGTCAGGACGACGAGCAGCAGCCCGGAGAACCGCATGAACAGCCATGCGTTCTTCTCGAAGTTGCCGCCCTTGGGCTTGCGGGGCGAGCGCGGGTTGTCCAGGCTCGCGGGACGGTCGTGCTGAGTACCGAGGGTCTTGGCGACACCGGTGGCTTCCGAGGTGGTCATCTCTGGTGTCTCCTACAGGTGGCTGAACATGATCTGCAGCAGGCGGACCGTGCCGGCACCGAAGACGATGACGAACAGGGTCATGGCCACCCACAGCATCTGTCGCTGGTACTTGGGTCCCTTGGACCAGAAGTCCACGAGGATCAGGCGCACACCGTTGAAGGCGTGGAACAGGACGCACGCGACCAGGGCGATCTCCATGAGACCGATGATCGGCGTCTTGTAGGTCTCGATGATCTCGTCGTACTGATTGGGGTCGACTCGGATGACCGCGGTGTCGAGCACGTGTACGAAGAGGAAGAAGAAGATCGTGACGCCGGTGATGCGGTGCAGGACCCACGACCACATGCCGGGATCGCCGCGATAAAGAGATCGTCTGCGCACCGGGTCGGGTGCGACTTCGGTCGAGGTGCTCATCGGGAAAGTGGCCTCCAACATCGTCGATGGACGCGTCGAATCGGCATGCTCCGACTCGACCATGGACCCATACGAAGAGACTCTAAACCCATGCACATTCCGGTGGTAAATTGCCCGAACCGATCTGGGCGACAAGACATTACGACTTAGGTTTGCCTTACCCAAGCTTTGCGGTGATGAAATCCGGATGAACGGCCGATGACGCCGGGCGACAGGAGATCCACGTGGTTACAGAAATCGATTGGGATGTGTTGCGGGACAAGGCCAGATCGATGATCGGTCGTGCTTACGCACCCTACTCCCGGTACCCGGTGGGCGCCGCCGGGATCACAGCCGAGGGCGGTGTCGTCGCCGGTTGCAATGTGGAAAATGTCTCATATGGCCTGGGTATCTGCGCCGAGGTCGCACTGGTCGCGGCCCTGGTGAACGACGGAGGCGGAGCGCTGCGGGCGGTCAGCGTCTGCGACGCCCGCGGGGCGGTTCTGATGCCGTGCGGACGGTGCCGACAGGTCCTGCTCGAACACGGCGGGCGCGAGCTCCTCGTCGACCACCCCGGTGGTCCCCGGATGCTCGCCGAGCTGCTTCCCGATGCCTTCGGACCCGACGATCTCGAGGCGGTCCGTTCATGACGGTCGACGCCCGGGAGATCATCCACGCGGTGTCGGTGATCGCCACCAAGCGGGGCGGACACGAACTCGCCGACGCACAGATCGCGTGGATGGTCGACGGCTACACCCGCGGCGAGGTGGCGGCGGAACAGATGTCGGCATTGCTGATGGCCATATATCTGCGCGGGATGAATCGCCGTGAGATCGCGTCCTGGACGCACGCGATGATCGACAGCGGGCGCCGGATGGACCTGTCCGGTCTGCAGCGGGACGGGCGGCCGCTGGCCACCGTGGACAAACACTCCACCGGCGGCGTCGGGGACAAGATCACCCTCCCGCTCACGCCGCTCGTCGCGTCGTTCGGTGTCGCGGTGCCGCAGCTGTCCGGTCGGGGGCTCGGTCACACCGGTGGGACGCTCGACAAGCTGGAGTCCATCCCGGGGTGGCGGGCCGAGGTGAGCACGTCCGACATGCTCGACCAGCTCGAGCGGGTCGGCGCGGTCATCTGTGCCGCAGGCGCCGACCTGGCACCCGCCGATCGCAAGCTCTACGCCCTGCGCGATGTCACGGGCACGGTCGAGTCCATTCCGCTGCTGGCGTCGTCGATCATGAGCAAGAAGATCGCCGAGGGCACCGGTGCGCTGGTCCTTGACGTCAAGACCGGGTCGGGTGCCTTCCTGCCCGACGAGGACGACGCGCGCGAACTGGCGTCGACCATGGTCGAACTCGGTCACGACGCCGGTGTCGACACCCGTGCGGTCATCACCGACATGGGTACACCGCTCGGACTCGCGATCGGCAACGCCGTTGAGGTGGCCGAGTCGGTGGAGGTACTCGCCGGCGGCGGACCCGCCGACGTCGTCGAACTGACCCTGGCCCTCGCCCGGGAGATGCTCGACGCCGCCGGGCTCGTCGACGCCGACCCCGCAACCCATCTCGCCGACGGCCGGGCGATGGACACGTGGCGGGCGATGATCGCGGCGCAAGGTGGCGACCCCGATGCGCCCCTACCGACGGCGCGCCACCACGACACCGTGACCGCGTCGGGCGACGGCATCGTCACCGAGATGGACGCGCGCGCGGTCGGCGACGCCGCGTGGCGCCTCGGCGGCGGCCGATCGAAGCCGGGGGAGGCGGTCGCGGCAGAGGCGGGAGTGACCATCCATGCGAAGCCCGGTGATCGTGTCCTAGCCGGTCAACCGTTGTTCACCCTCCACACGCAGGATGAGGACCGGATCCCCGGCGCCCGCTCCTGCCTGGCCGGGGCGACGACGGTGGGGCCCGACTCCGCCGAACACGCGGGCGGCGCGCTCACCCGTCCACTGATCATCGACCGCGTTAGGTTTCCATCATGACGACGCTGACCCCGGCGAACATCTCCCTCGCCCCGAAGGTGCTCCTCCACGACCACCTCGACGGCGGACTCCGGCCCGCGACGGTCCTCGAGTTGGCCCACGAGGTGGGGTACGACGGCCTCCCGGCGGACGAGAACGGCAGGCCGATCGACGACGCCGACTCGCTCGGGCAGTGGTTCCGACGTGCGGCCGACAGCGGCTCGCTCGAGCGCTACCTCGAGACCTTCTCGCATACGGTCGCGGTGATGCAGACCGTCGGCGGGTTGGAACGCGTCGCGCGCGAGTGCGTGGAGGACCTCGCCGCCGACGGGGTCGTGTACGCCGAGGTGCGTTATGCGCCCGAACAGCATCTCGAAGGCGGGCTGACCCTCGACGAGGTCGTCGAAGCGGTGCTGCGGGGCTTCGCCGAGGGCGAGGCGGTCGCGGCCGAGCGGGGCCGGACGATCACCGTGCGGTGCCTGGTCACCGCGATGCGCCACGCCGCCCGGTCACGCGAGATCGCCGAACTCGCGGTCCGCTACCGGGACCGGGGTGTCGTCGGTTTCGACATCGCCGGCGCCGAGGCGGGGCATCCGCCGACCCGCCATCTCGACGCCTTCGAATACATGCGGGCCAACTGTGCGCCCTTCACCATCCACGCCGGCGAGGCATTCGGGCTGCCGTCGATCCACGAGGCCATCGGCTTCTGCGGGACGGACCGGTTGGGTCACGGCGTCCGCGTCTTCGACGACATCGAACTCCCGGAGGGGGTCGATCTCGCGGCGCACTCGTTCGCGGGTGCGCGGCTGGGTCAGGTGGCGAACATCGTGCGGGACAAGCGGATTCCGCTGGAGCTGTGCCCGAGTTCGAATGTGCAGACCGGGGCGGTCGGTTCACTCGCCGAGCATCCGTTCAACGTGTTGGCGCGCCTACGGTTCCGGGTGACGGTGAACACCGACAACCGATTGATGTCCGACACCACCATGAGCAAGGAATTCGGCCTGCTCGCCGATCGGTTCGGCTACGGCTGGGCGGATTTCGAACGGTTCACGGTGAACGCGATGAAGTCGGCGTTCATCCACTTCGACGAGCGGCTGGCGTTCATCGACGACGTGATCAAGCCCGGCTACGCGGTGCTGCTCGGCTGAGCAGCACCGTCGCGGCCGGTTATGGGCGGAGAGGACTGCGCCCGTCAGCCCTTCTTGGTGAGCCGGGCCTCGAAGTCGTGCTCGAGCGCGCGCCACGCCTCGGCCTCGTTGTCGAACGGACCGCTGGGCGCCATGCGCTTGGGGTCGGGGTTGACGGTGTAGTCGACGAACCATCCCAGCGGGGTGGTGGTGCCGAGGGCCTCGGAGACCGTGCTGTCACCGGCGTAGTCGGCTGCGTCGGTGAAGAGTTCGACGGCGAGGTCGAGCTGGTCGCGATCCATTCGGCGGGGGCCGTCGGCGATGTCGTCGGCAAGACCCGGCAGGACGTAGACGTTGTCGTCGATGACGTCGAACTCGAGTGATCCGTTGGTCGCCTCGGTGCGGACCTCGTCGAACGTGGACAGGTCGGCGAGGTCATGCGTGTTGTCGTCGGCGAGGAACCGCGAGAGCGAGCGCGCCGAGGTGAACACGAAGATCTTGCCCTTGGTGCCGAGGAACACCGGGTCGTCTCCGAGATAGCACCGCAGTGTCAGGTACTCGTTCGCGCTGGTGACGATCTTGATCGGGTCGATGCCGACCGACGCCCAGAAATCGTCGTCGTCGTAGTCGTCCTCGTCGTCCTCTTCGAGGTCATCGTCGTCGGCGGCGTCCGAGGACTCGGAGTCGGGGGCACCGACGATCTCGATGTCATCGTCGGTCGGCTCGTCCTCGTCCTCGGCGGACGCGGCGGCCTCGAGTTCGGCCTCGGCGG
Organism: Gordonia sp. SGD-V-85; assembly: GCF_001456905.1. Lineage (NCBI taxonomy): Bacteria > Bacillati > Actinomycetota > Actinomycetes > Mycobacteriales > Gordoniaceae > Gordonia > Gordonia sp. SGD-V-85. The sequence goes on along the minus strand of NZ_LNQO01000004.1, from coordinate 71,566 downwards.
TCTCGACGGCCTTGGCGTCCACCTTCGGTGTGCTGATGACACCGTCGATGGCATCGAGCACGTCATCCCAGTGCTTGGCGATGAGCCGGCCGATGCGCACCCAGAGGTCGGTGCCCTCGCGGCCGTCGAAGTTGCGTGTGCCGGTGGTGACGGCGCCCAGGATCGGGTTGCCGTTGAAGAACTTGGTGACCGGTGTCAGTTCGCAGACCTCACCGAGGATGCGCACGATCTCGAGTGCGTCTTCGAGTTCGGCGATGACCTCGGCGGTGGGGTCCTCCGCGGCGAGCTCGGGTACGCCGACGAGGTCGTAGCTGTGGCGCTCGTCGGGGACCAGTTCATCGGCCTGCAGGCCGACCACGGTCGACCACGCCGGATGCTCGACGAGATCGTTGTCCTCGTTGGTGCGGATGAACGCGGCGAGCTCGGCGACAGAGGGCAGGACGTACAGGTCCTCGTCCAGTCCGAGGAAGGCCTCCCATTCGTCATCGCCCTCACGCCAGCGGGGTGCCCACAGGGTGAAGCTGTTTCCGTCGGTGAGTCCGAGCTCAATCGGGACGATGTCTCCGGCCATGGGGACACAGCCTAGCGATTGTCGGCGGCGGATCCAGTAGTGCCCCCACAGACGGTCGGTGGTGTGCCGACGACTTTTCGATGAACTCCTGACTCGCCCGCGGGTGCGACCATCGGCGCGGCTCTCATCGTGGACGGAAGAATCCTTCGAATGCCTGGTCGAGGTTCGAGGTTCGCACCGGCGAGACGCCTACGGGGTCACCGGCTTCGATCATTTGACCATTGCCGATGTACATCGCCACGTGGCCGGACCACACCGCGAGGTCTCCGGGCTGCAGCTGCGCCTGGGACACCTGATACCCGGCGGTGTCCTGCTCCTGGGCGAGGCGGGGGAGTTCGAGCCCGGCCTGCCGGTAGGCCCACTGTGTGAAGCCGCTGCAGTCGAATCCGTCGGGCGTCGTCCCGCCCCAGACATAGGGCACCCCGCGTTGACTCAGCGCGGCCCGCACCGCGGTCGCCGCGCGTTCGTTCGGAGCGTGGGCGACCGAGCCGTCGGGCAGCGTGATGGGGACGCCGCCGGGCGTGGGGACGGGCGACAGTCTGGCGGCGTCGCCGCCTGCGACTCCGACCATCTCGGCCGGCGCCGTGCGGCGGGCCAGGGCGGCCATCGCCTCGGTGTCGGAGCCGAGCTCGGCGCGAGCACGGCCGATGATCTCCACGCCGCGGCTCAGATGCTCGACGGCGATCGGCAGTACGGCGAGAAGGACTGCCGGAGTGGCCAATCCGCCGTTGAGGCCTCGGACATGCCGTTCCAGGGAGTCCACGAGGCCGTTCAGCGCGGTCGACGCCATGTGGACGGTACGGCCGGCGCTCTCGACGAGCCGGCCGAACTCGGCGGCGCATTCGGTGAGTTCGGTGAGTCGGCGCTGGTTCGCCGCGGTCGCGGCTGCGGCTCCGGCGGCCCCGGCTCCGTCCCACCGCGTGCGGACGGACTCGGCGGCCGACGTCGACCGCTGGCGCACCGACTCGACGGTGCCCGCTACGGTCCGGACCCGTTCGGCGGGGTTGCCCGGTGCCAGGATGCCGGTCCCCAGCGCGGCGATCAGTTGCCGCAGTGGCTCGATGAGGAGTTCGACGGGGATCACAGCGTCAGCTCACCGGCCGTCGCGATCCGGTCGGCGGCGGCGCAGTCGCAGTCGGCGTACGACGTTGCGGCCGAGCTCGTCGTGAGTCCGAGGCGTTCCTCGCGCGCCGTGGCGGCCTCGATGGTGCGACGGTACAGGTCGAGGAACTCGACGACGGCGGTGAGGAACTCGATGCCGATAAGGCCGAAGGTGATGGCGAGTTCGACCACGGCGGCGTCGTCGCTGCCGGTCCCGCCCTCGAGCATCCGGGCATTGGTGCGGTGGGTGCCGGAGAACTCGTGCAGCGCAGACGAATCGGCGACCAGTCGGCCAGCGGGGTCCGGGCCTGGCCGGGTGGGTGCGGGATGGGGGTGAGGGGAGGACGGGCTCATGGGTTTCTGACGCGGCGCGGCCCTGTTGGGTTCCATCGGATTCTCGCGGCGACCCAGACCGGCGTGGTGGAGCTCGCCCAAGCGGCACGCGAGCGCCGGGGAGGAAATAGGGTGTCGGCATGGAGTCCCTGATCGTCGACCATCCCCTCGCAGCCGCGCGTCTGACCACGATGCGCGACGAGACCACCGACAACGCCGGATTCCGGGCTGCGCTGTCCGACCTCACCCAGATGCTGATCTACGAGGCGCTTGCCGGTGCGCCGCGCGCCGACGTCGCGATCAACACGCCGATGACCGCGCACACGGGATCGAGGCTGGCATCCCCGCCTCTCCTGGTCCCGGTCCTGCGGGCCGGCCTCGGGATGGTCGAGCAGGCGCACGCGATGGTGCCCGAGGCGCATGTCGGTTTCGTGGGCCTCGCCCGCGACGAGGAGACCGCACAACCCGTGCCGTACCTGGAGTCGCTGCCGGAGGACCTGTCGGGACGGCCGGTGTTCGTCCTCGACCCCATGCTCGCCACCGGCGGCTCCATGCTCCACACCATCGAGTTGCTGGTCGCCCGCAATGCCACCGACATCACCGCCGTGTGTGTCGTCGCCGCACCTGAAGGGGTTGCGGCGCTGGAGAATTCCGGTCACCCGTGCCGGCTCGTCGTGGCTGCCGTGGACGACGGGCTTAACGAGGTCAACTACATCGTGCCCGGTCTCGGTGACGCGGGCGACCGGCAGTTCGGTCCGAGGTATTCGTGAGGATGGCTGAACCTCGCGCGGCACGTCGCTGAGACAAGCCACACGTCGTCATTCAAGGGCCCTCATGACCCGCCCTGATGTTCTTTTCGCCGAACGCTGCCGTCTGGTACTGGCAGGATGCTTCGTCGATCACCGATCACGGACGGCCGCTGCGGTGGGCCGCCGAACGGTTTGAATGCTCGAGCGACGGCCGAGAAACGGGCCGACGGCTACCGTGTTCACGGCGAAGCCGGCATGACAGCTCACTCCAGCCGCCCCACCTGTCACCCAACGAACCCCGGTGCGACGTGAACGTCGAATCATCAAGCTATGCCTATCTCCCCGCCGGGACGCAGCTCCTATTGCCACGCATCTACTGCTGCGAGATCGACCGTCGAGGCGGTGCTGCGCCGATATGGGATGCCACTGTTGCGACACCTCGCCCAGGCCACCGCGCTGCCGGTACGCCGAACCCCACCGCGCCGCTTAGATCACGGCGCTCCCGGAGGCTTTCATATCGTCGACGACCACACTCGGCTGCGTACTCCGAGATCCTCACCGACGAACGCACAGAGACCGATACGCAATTCTGGGGCCCGGGCACACGCCTTTTCCATGCGCACGGCATCACGGACAAGAGTTTGATGACCGACTACGGCGGCAGTTGCCGCCCAGGGCTTTCCGCGCATGCCCTCGGCCATGAGATCGCGCATCAGAGACCCGTCTGTACCGGCCACAGACCACAACAGAGTTGAACGCTTCCACCGGTTGCTCGCCTCGGAAAGGGCCTACGCGAGGTCTACACCACTGAGGCCGCCCGAGCGGCGACCTACGACGACTGGCTGCACGACTACGAAAACCACCGAATCCACACCGGTATCGGCGGATTCGCCCGAACGCCTACGCGTCCACAACTTCACCGGGGCTACAGCGAGTCCGCGGCAAGAACACCGTTGGAAGAACGAATTCCGAAACGGGTGTGACTGAAGTTCACCACTGTCATCGATCCACGCACTGCAAACGCACAGTGGACGAAAAGCGCTGTACAGTCATTGGTTTCGTAATTTCTGGGCTTGTGGAGTTTTCTCGTAATCGAATGGATGTTCCTGTACCTTGGAGTCATGTCAGAGCTAGCCACTCTCCTCGATCAACTCATCGAGACCACCCCACCCGCCGACGACCCCACCGGCAGAGCAACATTCGACGCCCTCGACACATGGCGCCTGATCCGCAACCTTGCTGATCATCAGATCGTCACCCACGCAGCGCAACTCGACGAACTCGGCGTCGCGCAGAAAGCCGGCAGTACCACCAAGAAGTTGCTGATCGAAAGCGGCCACGCACCTGCCGCTGCTCTTCGCACCGTGCGAAGTGTCAACGCCCTACCGACGCTGCCCTTGGTGGCGCGTCACGCGGCCGACGGGAGACTGGCTGGCGAGATCGTCGACGCCATCGTGCGCGGGGTGAACGAGATCGAGAAACGTTGTCACGAAGGGCTTTCCGACGACGATCGCACCCGGCATGAGAGCGAGCTCGTCGCCCAGGCGCTGTCGGGCGCGACACCGACTGAAGTACTCAAGCACGCTCGAGCCATCGGCAACACACTCTGCGACGACTCTGACACCGGTGTACCGGCGGCCGACGACCCATCGCTGAACTCGGTCAACGCACACACCACCGACGACGGCCGCGTCGAGGTCCGTGCCGATCTCACCCAGGTGGTCGGCGAGAAGTTCCTGGCCATGATTGACGAACGCTCCTGCCCAAAACCCGAACCCGACGGAGCCGAGGATCGTCGCACCGCCGAGCAACGCCGCGCCGACGCTTTCGAGTTGATCCTCGACCAAGCCGCGATCGGCGCGACCATAGATACCGTTGGTTCCCCGCGCACGCAACTGATGCTGACGATCCCCGCGACCGGAGAGCTGGCGACGCTGCCGTGGACCGGATCGGTCAGCCAAGCGACCGCGAAACAGGTGTCGTGCGATGGCTCTCTGACCGAGATCATTCTCGACGCTGAGGGCGTACCGCTTCAGATGGGTCACACCCACCGGTTGTATCCGGCACACCTCCGCAAGGCGATCATCGTGCGCGACGCCTGCTGCATCAAATGCGGTGCACAACCGTCACATACCCAGGTCCACCACATCAAGTCGTGGGCCGACGGCGGACCCACCGACCTCGACAACGGCTGCCTGCTCTGCCAACGCTGCCACACCCAGGTCCACCACCACGGCTGGGACATCGTCATCGGTTACGACCGACATCCCTGGCTCGTCCCACCCGCGACCATCGATCCGCGGCGCCGACCACTGCCCGCTTACAACCGACGCACCATGCGACTCGACGACGCCGCCTGACCGCTGCCGCCACAGACCACCAGACGTTCGCGCAGCACCTTCGCACCCGGGCCACACCCGGGACCGCACCTGTCCCTTGACAACTCAACAGTGTCACCCCAGCGGCAACCGCCCGTACGAGACCGGAACTCGTCGTCGTGGGTGGAAGGCGACTGCCGAGCGCCGAATGAGGGCCCGGACCTGGGCCAGTGCTGCCGGGTGTTCCAAACTGCCGGGGACGGTGGTCGACTGTGCCTCAGGCGAACTGGCGGCACGTCCAAGCGGGGGCGGCAACGTCGGCGTGGCAACGGTCGTCCCGTCACGCACGCTTCGAATTACGGTGACCGGGCTGCGCCGAACCGCGGTCAGCGAGGTGCGGCGGGTCTCAGCCGGGCAGCGACCAGTACGCGAGCATCGGCTCCTCGGTGAGCACGGCGCCGCCGTCGACGATGGTGAGACTTGTCGGCGAGACGAGGTAACGCACCGAGCCGTTGCGCGCCTCGAAGGTGTCGCCGGTGCGGGTCGGGAACTGGAGTTCGATCCCGCCCTCGGGTGCGGCGCCCTTGTAGTACAAGCGGCCCGTCTGGGTGCCCACCTGGCAGATCACCACGCGCGACCGGGCGGTCTGTCCGACGGCCACGGCGGGGTCGTCGGCGGCGTTGCAGCGGGGACCGCTGGTGAATCCCTGCCAGTCCGCGCCGGCGACGGTGGAGGTCGGCCGGACCGCGGGCGGCGTCGTCGTGGTGGTGGTCGCGGTGGTGGGGGTCGTCGTCTCCGCGGGGCGGGTGACGGTACTCGTGAAGGTCGACGCCGACGGTTGTCCGCCGTCCGCGCTGTCGCGGTCCGCGGACTCGTCGTCCGCGGGGATCAGGAGCAGCGCCGCGAGGACGCCCACCACCACCAGCAGCACGCCCGCGCCGATCGCCACCAGCACCGCCGGCGACGACCACGGGGACCGCGGCGGGCCAGGTGGCACCGGGCCCTGCGGGTAACCGCCCGACGGATAGCCACCCTGGGGATAGCCGCTTGGACCGCTCGGTGGATAGGTCATCTCGCTCCTTCGGTTCGGCCGGCCGCGGTTCCGTTCGGTCCTACAGTTCGCCGATGATCCGGGCCAACAGCTCGCCCATCCGGGTTGCCGACGCGCGGCCGACCTCCAGGACCTCTGCGTGGCTCAGGTGTTCGCCGGTCATGCCGGCCGCGAGGTTGGTGACCAGGGAGATGCCGAGCACATCGAGTCCGGCGGCGCGCGCCGCGATGGTCTCGTGCACGGTCGACATCCCGACCAGGTCCGCACCCATCGTCCGCAGCATCCGGATCTCGGCGGGGGTCTCGTAGTGCGGGCCGGGGAGCCCGGCGTAGACCCCCTCGGCGAGGCCCGGGTCGATGCCGCGCGCGATCTGTCGCAGCCGCGGTGAATAGGCATCGACCAGGTCGACGAACTGGGCGCCGACCAACGGGGAGCGGGCCGTGAGATTCAGATGATCCGAGATGAGCACGGGTTGCCCGACCGACATGTCCTCGCGCAGACCGCCCGCCGCGTTGGTGAGCACGACGGTGTGGACACCGGCCGCGGCTGCGGTGCGGACCGGGTGGACCACGCGAGCGAGGTCGTGGCCCTCGTAGGCGTGAATACGTCCCAGCATCAACAGGACTCGTCGATCACCGATCCGCACGGAGTGGACCACGCCGCCGTGGCCGGCGGCCTTGGGCGGGACGAATCCCGGGATCGACGCCATCGGCAACGAGCGGATGGGCCGCCCGAAGGCGTCGGCGGCGGGTGACCATCCCGACCCGAGGATCACGGCCACATCGTGTGTAGCGGCGTCGGTCTCGGCAGCGATCGTGGCCGCGGCGACGATGGCCGCGGCGTCGGGGTCGGCGGTGGGCTCCATGCGCCAACCCTAAACCGTTCCCAGGCCCACACGGCCGCTCGTCGCAGCGCGCCGACCGATCGGGTCGGTGGCGACGAGACCGGGAGCGATAAGGTCGGGACATGCCATTTCTGAACGGTGACGGGGAGGTCGTCGAGCTCCATCTCGGAGCGCGCGGTGAGGAGATCAGCGAGTCCAATCCGGAGAACCGCTTCCGGACCGACTGGTTGGACGAGGTCGATGCACTGCTGGACCAGGTGGTCGCCGACCCGACACGACCGCTGGTGATCACCGCCACCGGGAAGTTCTTCTCCAACGGCCTGGACACCGACCACATCTTCGCCGCTCCCGACCAGCTGCCCGGTTACCTCGACCGCGTGCACGCCCTGTACGCGAAGGTGCTCACCCTGCCCGTCCCGACGGTCAGCGCCGTCAACGGACACGCCTTCGGCGCCGGAGCGATGCTCGCGTTGTGCGCCGACCACGTCCTGATGCGCACCGAACGCGGCTTCTGGTCGCTGCCCGAAGCCGCTCTCACCATGCCGTTCACCCGTGGGATGGCCACGTTGCTGCGCACCCGACTGACCGATCGCACCGCCACCGAGGCGATGTACACCAGCAGGCGGTACGGCGCCGACGACGCGGTGCGTGCGGGAATCGTCGACGAGGCCGTCGACGCCGAGCACCTCGTGAAGCGGGCCACCGAGATCGCGGCCGCCCGCTCCGCGACCGCCGGACCCAACCTGGCGCTGATCAAGCGCGGACTCCGTGGCCCCCTGCTCGACGACCTCGCACGTCAGACCCCGCCCGGAGTCTTCTGATGTCGGCCGCGGGAGCGGACTTCGCCGCGGCGGACGATCCCATCGACGCCTGGCTCGCCGAGCACGGCGGCGATCTCATCGCGTGGCGCCGGCAGATCCATGCGCATCCGGAACTGTCCCGGCAAGAGGTCCGCACCACCGAGCTGGTGATGAGCGAGCTCACCGCTGCCGGACTCACCCCGCGCCGGCTGCCGCTGGGCACCGGAGTGGTGTGCGACCTCGGTCCCGCCGGTGAGCCCCGCATCGCGCTGCGCGCGGACATGGATGCCCTGCCGGTGACCGAACACACCGGCCTGCCGTTCACCTCGGCGGTGGAGGGCGCGTCGCACTCGTGCGGTCACGACGCGCACACGGCCATCCTGATCGGCGTCGCGAAGCTCCTCGCCGCGGCCGAACCACTTCCGGTCGGCGTGCGTCTGATCTTCCAGGCCGCCGAGGAGGTCATGCCCGGCGGAGCCCTCGACGCCATCGAGGCGGGCGTCACCACCGGTCTCGGCCGCATCTTCGCCTTGCACTGCGACCCTCGCCTGCCGGTCGGCACGGTCGGCCTGCGGTCCGGCCCGTTGACGTCCGCGGCCGACCACATCGATCTGCAACTGCACTCGGCCGGCGGGCACACGTCGCGGCCGCACCTCACCGGGGATCTCATCTACGCGATGGGCACGGTGATCACCGGCCTGCCCGGGGTGCTGTCGCGACGGATCGACCCGCGTTCGGGCACGGTGATGGTGTGGGGCGCGGCGAATGCCGGCAGCGCCGCCAACGCCATCCCGCAGGAGGGTCGCATGCGCGGCACGGTCCGCACCGGCGATCACGCCACCTGGGCCCAGCTCGAGCCGCTGGTCCGCAGCGTCGTCGGCGAGCTGCTGGCACCGCTCGGCGTCCGTTACGACCTCTCGTACTTCCGCGGGGTGCCGCCGGTCGTCAACGACGAGGTCGCGGTCGGGATGTTCGAACGGTCGGTCGCCGCGATCGGGCCCAACGCGATCGCGGACACCCCGCAGTCACCCGGCGGCGAGGATTTCTCCTGGTATCTCGAACACGTGCCGGGAGCGATGGCCCGCCTCGGCGTGTGGGACGGATTCGGACCGCAGGTCGATCTGCACGCGCCCAACTTCGATCTCGACGAACGTGCCCTCGCCATCGGTGTGCGCGCGCTCGCCGGGATCGTGCTGAACGCGACCAGCGCCGCCGGCTAGGACACCTCGTTCTATTCCGCGGGCCCCGGTCCGGGTCCGACATTGCGCGACTCGCGCAACCGGAGGTCCTGCACATACTCCGCGGGTGCGCCGGCGATCTCCGCCGCCTCGGCCATGACGCCGAGGTAGCGCGCCGAGGGCAACCCGCCCTCGAAGGCGTCGAGGACGTACAACCAGGCCAGTACCGGGCCGTCGGCGGTGTCGACGCGGGCGCGGATCTTGCGGTGGATGCCGAGCTCGGAACCCTCCCACCGGTCGAGCAGATCCTCGTCCTCGGTGGTGACGTCGTAGAGAACCACGAACACCCGGGCGTCGGGGTCGTCGCGGTCCTCGGTGACCGTGGCCAGGGACCCCTCCCACCCGATGTCGCCGCCGCCGAACGTCAGACGCCAGCCGCGGAGCCATCCGGTGCCCGACATCGGGGAGTGCGGCGCGCGCTCGGCCATCTGCTCGGGATGCATGTTGGATCCATAGGCGGCGTAGATGGGCACGGATGGAGCCTAGATGGTCTCCGCCGAGTCCGGAAGGCGACACCGTGGCCCGGCCCCGGTGTGCGACCACGTTCACAACGACGGACCCGCCCGACTAGTTTGGTAGGCGGCGCGAACGGGGTCGACCGTCTCGCGCGACCCGAGGAGCGTGTCACCCCGCGTTCCCGTCGAGCCACGACACACAGCCGGGCGCAGCTTCCCCACGAAGGACGCGGCGAGCCGGCGTGGAGAACAGGAGTCACAGTGACCAGGATCGTCATCATCGGCGGCGGACCCGCGGGTTACGAGGCGGCGCTCGCGGCGGCCGCCTACGGGGCCGACATCACGGTGATCGATTCGGACGGGATCGGCGGTGCCTGCGTGTTGTGGGACTGCGTCCCGTCCAAGACGTTCATCGCGTCCACCGGCATCCGCACCGAGGTCCGTCGCGCCGTCGATCTGGGTATCAACATCAAGACCGACGACACCTCCGTCACATTGCCGCAGATCCACCAGCGGGTCCGCGACCTCGCGTTCGCCCAGTCCGCGGACATCCGCTCACGACTCATCAGCGAAGGCGTGACGCTTGTTTCCGGTACCGCAGTTCTCGACGAGCGGCAGGTCGGCGTCTCGACGCATACCGTCGTCGCGACGCTCGCCGACGGAACCACCGAACGCTACGACGGCGATGTGGTCCTGCTGGCGACCGGCGCGTCGCCCCGCGTGCTGCCCGACGCCCAGCCCGACGGCGAGCGCATCCTCACCTGGCGTCAGCTCTACGACCTCGAGGAGCTGCCCGAACACCTCGTCGTCATCGGTTCCGGCGTCACCGGCGCCGAGTTCGTCCACGCCTACACCGAACTGGGCGTCAAGGTGACGCTCGTGTCGAGCCGCGACCGGGTCCTCCCGCACGAGGACGAGGACGCCGCGCTGGTGCTCGAGGACGCACTCGCCGAACGCGGCGTCGAGCTGGTCAAGCACGCCCGCGCCGACAAGGTCGAGCGGCACGGCGATTCGGTCACCGCGCATCTGGCCGACGGCTCGACCGTGACCGGCAGTCACGTGCTGATGACCGTCGGTTCGGTCCCCAACACCACCGATCTCGGACTCGATCGTGCCGGGGTCGCGGTCGGCAAGGGCGGTTACATCGAGGTCGACCGGGTGTCCCGCACGTCGGTCGCGGGGATCTATGCGGCCGGCGACTGCACCGGGCTGTTCCCGCTGGCATCGGTGGCCGCCATGCAGGGCCGCATCGCGATGTACCACGCACTCGGCGAGGGCGTGAGCCCGATCAAGCTGAAAACCGTTGCGTCCGCGATCTTCACGCGTCCGGAGATCGCCACGGTGGGGGTGTCGCAGAACGCCATCGACACCGGTGAGTACCCGGCGCGCACCGTGATGCTGCCGTTGGCCACCAACCCGCGCGCCAAGATGAGCGGTCTGCGCCGGGGCTTCGTGAAGATCTTCTGCCGGCCGGCCACCGGTGTGGTCATCGGCGGTGTCGTGGTGGCGCCGAACGCCTCCGAACTGATCCTGCCCATCGCCCTCGCGGTGCAGAACAAGCTCACCGTCGGTGATCTGGCCCAGACGTTCTCGGTGTACCCGTCGCTGACCGGGTCCATCACCGAGGCGGCGCGGCAGCTGGTTCGGCACGACGACCTGGACTGAGCGCCGCCCGCCCGCTGTGCACAGCCGGTGCCGGTGTGCGCCGCCGGGTGCGTCGTCACGGTAGGGTCGGACGAATTCGTTCGTCCCGGCCGGCGACCAAGGGGGTGTCGTGAGCTCGCCGCAGCAGTCCTACAACACCTACGGCAGTCGCAATGACCGCGCGTTCGCTCGCGGTCGCACGCAGTGGGCGGGCATGAGCATCGACGAGATCCTCGACGTCCTGAGCACGATGGAACCCGGTCGTGCCGGCGGTGACGTCAACACGATCCTGCAGGCGATCGAGTCCGTCCGGCGCGCGGCCGAACGGATGCACGCGATGTTCGGCGACGGCATGCTCGGTCAGGCTTCCGACGCGGCGCTGGAGGCGGGCCGGTCGCTGTCGGCCGATCTGGCGACGACCTCGGAGACCGCCGGTCAGATCGGGGATGCGCTGGCCGGCGCGACGGGCATCCTCGGGTCGGCTCGCGGGCAGGAGGGACGGTTGCGTGAGCTACAGCAGCACATCCGTGACAATCCCGAGGACGCGCCGGCGGTCCGGCACGAGGTCGACCGGGCGATGACGGGCGCCTACTCCTCGCCGATGATCGGGCTGCAGCGCTCCCTGCCGAACGACCCGTCCGGGGCGAACGGGGTGACCGCAGGACTCGGCGGCGGGCCGACCGCAGGCGGTTCCGGGGCCGCGGGCTCCGGGCCGGACGCTCCCCGCGGTCAGGCCGCCAACACCGTCGACGCCGGCGACTTCGGGCGTGCCACTCCGACTGCCGGGCCGGTGCCGGTCGCTGCGGGCGGTCCACCGCCCGGTGGCGGCGGACCCGGTGCGTCGTCGACGCCGCCAGGGCCTGCGGGTCCGGGCGGCGGACCATCCGGTCGTGGCAACACCGACGGCCCCGACGGGTTGGTGCGTGGTGGTCGGGCGACGCCCGAGTCGACGACCCGCGGCGCCGCGGCTCCGGGAACGCGCCGGTCGGAGGGCGCCGACGGGATCGGCGAGAACAGCGGATCCGGTTCCGGTGCCGGTGCGCCGGCGAGTGGAGGCGCCGGGGTCCCGGTCGCGATGCCCGCTCCCGGCTTGCTCCCACCCGCATCGGCGCCGACGCCGACCCCGGGCGCCGGCGGCTCACCGACGCCGGCGACCCCCGCCACCGCCGGGCCGGTTGCCCAGCGCCCGACGGGGATGCCGCTCGCCGGGGCACCGGGCGGCGGACGGCGGCCCGGCGCCGACGACGACAGCCACCGGGCCGCGCCGTATCTGCACACACGGGAACACGGCGCGCAGCTCGTCGGCGACATGCCGCTCGTCGGTCCGCCCGTCATCGGCGACTGGATCCGGCAGGCCTCCCCGGCGGTCGACGACGCCGCGCCGGCCGGGCCGGATCAGGCCTTGTCCCTGCGGCCCGCGGCACCCGGCGACGCCGTCTCCCGGACCCCCGTCGACGGTGCGGCGCAGGAGGTCTCGGACGACACCGATGCACCGTCGGGCGGTTCGGCCACGTCGAAACCGGAGACCGTGTGAACGCCGGGCTGAAGCGTGTCGACCGGTTACCGGGCGGCGTCGCCCGCCTCGTCGACTCGGTGCCCGACGAAGACCTCACGGCGTGTCTGCACCTGATCGTCGCGACCGTCCTGGACGTCACGGCGGTCTCGACGCCCGAGATCCGGGAGGCGATCAGTCAGTGGCGGCGGCAGGGCGGTGCGTCGACGGCCGGCATCGCACGTCTGCGGCTCGTCGCGGCACAGCACGACTTCGACGCCTTCGCGCATCAGCGTCGTGGCGACGTGGACGCCCAGCGCGACAGCTTCCGCCGCGCCCGCGCCGTCGACTGCCTGGTGACCGCGATGTCGACGCCCGCCGCTGGTGAGTCGCTGCGCGATGCGCTCCGCGAATCGGCCTATGAGGCCGCCGCGGCGCTCGGCGGCACCGCCGGTGTGGTCGCCATCCTCGCCGACCACGTGATGTGAGACGGCGGCGCCGTCGCGCCGGTCAGGTCAGGCCGAAGCTGTGCTCGACGGCTCGGTTCCATCCCGCGTAGAGGCGGTCGCGGTCGTCGGCGGCCATCACAGGCTCCCACCGGCGGTCTTCGGCCCAGTTGGCGCGGATGTCGTCCTCACTCTCCCAGAAACCGACGGCCAGGCCGGCCGCATAGGCCGCGCCCAGAGCGGTCGTCTCGTTCACGACCGGCCGCACGACGGGTACGTCGAGGATGTCGGCCTGGAACTGCATGAGCAGTTCGTTCACGACCATTCCGCCGTCGACCTTGAGCGTCGACAGTTCGACCCCGGAGTCGGCCTGCATCGCCTCGATGACCTCCCGCGTCTGAAAGGCGCTGGCTTCCAGTGCGGCTCGGGCGATGTGGCACTTGTCGGCGAACCGGGTGAGACCCACGATGACGCCGCGGGCATCGGGGCGCCAGCGCGGCGCGAAGAGTCCGGAGAACGCCGGCACGAAGTAGACGCCGCCGTTGTCGTCGGCCCCGGCCGCCAGTTTCTCGACGTCAGATGCCTGCGGGATCAGGCCGAGGTTGTCACGCAGCCACTGGATGAGCGAACCGGTCACCGCGATCGAACCCTCGAGCGCATAGCGGGCCGGCTCGTCGCCGATGCGGTAGCAGACGGTGGTGAGCAGTCCGTGCTCACTGAAGACCGGCTCGGTACCGGTGTTGAGAAGCAGGAAGTTCCCGGTGCCGTAGGTGTTCTTGGCCTCGCCGGGGTCCAGGCAGGCCTGGCCGAACGTCGCTGCCTGCTGGTCCCCGAGGATGCCCGCCAGCGGCACGCCCGGTAGCGGTCCGTTGCCGCGAAGGGCGCCGAAATCGCCCGAGGAGCTGCGGATCTCGGGCAGCATGGCCATCGGGATGCCCATCTCGGCGCAGATGTCGGGATCCCACTGCTGAGTCCGGAGGTCCATGAGCATCGTCCGCGAGGCGTTCGTGACGTCGGTGACGTGCTGGCCGCCGTCGACGCCGCCGGTCATGTTCCACGCCATCCAGGAATCCATGGTGCCGAAGCACAATTCACCGTTCTCGGCGCGTTCTCGGAGGCCGTCCACGGAGTCGAGCAGCCAGCGGGCCTTGGGGCCGGCGAAGTAGGTCGACAACGGCAGGCCGGAGCGATCGCGGAACCGGTCCATGCCGACATCTCCGGCGAGCTCGGTGCACAGATCATCGGTTCGCGTGTCCTGCCACACGATGGCGTTGTGCACCGGCTTGCCGGTGTCGCGCTCCCAGATCACGGTGGTCTCGCGCTGATTGGTTAGGCCGCAGGCGACGATGTCCTTCGCGGTCAGTTCGGCCGACGCGAGGGCAGCGGCGCCGACGCGCCGGGTGTTACGCCAGATCTCGGCGGCGTCGTGCTCGACCCAGCCCGCGCGCGGGAAGATCTGTTCGTGTTCGAGCTGCTCGACGCCGACGACGCGCCCCTTGTGATCGAAGATCATCGCCCGGGTCGAGGTGGTGCCCTGGTCGATCGCCGCCACGTATTTGCCTGACCTACCCACGCCGGACAGTGTCGCACGCTGTCCGACTCGCCGAGATCAATTAGGCTCGGCAACCATGAACACCGAGTTCAACCCGGACCGGCCGGCCGACATGGGGCCCCTCTACCGCGCCGAGGCGTGGCGGAGATTCGGGGAGGAGCAGTTCGACGTCGTGGTCATCGGCGGCGGCGTGGTGGGCGTCGGCGCCGCACTCGACGCGGCGACGCGCGGCCTGCGGGTGGCGCTCGTGGAGGCGCGCGACATCGCCTCGGGCACATCGAGCAGGTCGTCGAAGATGTTCCACGGCGGCCTCCGCTATCTCGAGCAGCTCGAATTCGGCCTCGTGCGTGAGGCTCTACGCGAACGCGAGTTGTCGCTACGGTTCCTCGCGCCACATCTGGTCAAGCCGTTGCCGTTCCTGTATCCCCTCACGCAACGGGTGTGGGAGCGGCCGTATGTCGGAGCCGGCATCTTCCTCTACGACCGGATGGGCGGCGCCAAGTCCGTTCCCGGACAGCGTCATGTCACCCGATCGGGTGCCCTGCGCGTGGCGCCGGCACTCAAGCGCAGCTCGCTCATCGGCGGGATCCGGTACTACGACACCGTCGTCGACGACGCGCGGCACAGCCTCACGGTCGCCCGCACAGCGGCCAATTACGGTGCGGTCATCCGGACCTCGACCCAGGTCACCGGATTCCTGCGCGAATCCGACCGGGTGCTCGGAGTCCGGGTGCGCGACACCGAGAACGGCGATGTGACCGAGATCCGTGCCCATTGCGTGATCAACGCCGCGGGGGTGTGGACCGACGAGGTGCAGGCACTGTCCAAGCAGCGCGGGCATTTCAAGGTCCGGGCCTCCAAGGGCGTGCACATCGTGGTGCCGCGCGACCGGATCGTCAGCGAGACCGCGATCATCCTGCGCACCGCCAACTCGGTGCTGTTCGTCATCCCGTGGGAGACGCACTGGATCATCGGCACCACCGACACCGACTGGAACCTCGACCTCGCGCATCCGGCCGCCACCCGCGCCGACATCGACTACATCCTCGAACGCGTCAACGAGGTCCTGGTCACCAAGCTCAACCACGACGACATCGAAGGCGTCTACGCCGGCCTCCGGCCGCTGTTGGCCGGGGAGGACGACGAGACCTCGAAGCTGTCGCGCGAGCACGCGGTCGCGACCGTTGCACCCGGTCTCGTGTCGATCGCGGGCGGCAAGTACACCACCTACCGGGTGATGGCCGCCGACGCCGTGGACGCCTGCAACGACTTCATCCCCACCCGCGTCGCGCCGTCGATCACCGAACGGGTCCCGCTGCTCGGCGCCGACGGCTACTTCGCGCTCATCAACCAGTGCGAACACCTGGGGCAGCGTTTCGGCTTGCACCCGTACCGCATTAGGCGGTTGCTCAACCGGTACGGCTCACTCATCGACGACGTGCTCTACTACGCCGATGGCGACAAGAGCCTGCTGCAACCGCTGGCCGCGGCGCCGCAGTATCTGCGCGTGGAGGTGGTGTACGCCGCGGTCGACGAGGCGGCGCTGCACCTCGAGGACGTCCTCGCCCGGCGGACCCGCATCGCCATCGAATACTCCCATCGTGGCGTCGACTGCGCCGACGAGGTCGCCGACCTGCTGGCGCCCCTCCTCGGCTGGACCACCGAGCAACGCGACTTCGAGGTGGCGACCTACGTCGCGCGCGTGGAGGCCGAGGTGGCCTCGCAGCAGCAACCCGACGACGACTCCGCCGACGCCCTGCGCGCCGCGGCCCCCGAGGCCCGGGCCGAGATCCTGGAGCCGGTGCCCGTTCCGAAATGACGGTGGCTCCGGTCGAGTCGGGACGTTGGCCTCTGTCTCCGCCCCCTGATGCCGCGGCACGATCGGGGTGGGGGAAGAAGGAGACGAGATCATGGTCGACGAATCGGTACGGGTACTCACCACCGACCAGGCCTGGGACCTGTTGGGAGGAACCGAGCTCGGTCGGATCGCATTGGCCGTCAACGGTCAACCCGACATCTTCCCGGTGAACTTCCATGCGCACGACGGCCGCATCCTGCTGCGGTCCGGCGAGGGCACGAAATTGTCGGAGCTGGCTGTGAATTCCCGGGTGGCGTTCGAGGCCGACGGACACACCGAGACCGACGGGTGGAGTGTCGTTGCCAAGGGGACGGCGCGGATCCTGGTGTCGCTCCACGAGATCGAGGCGGCCGACCAGCTGCCGCTGCGCCCGTGGATCGCCACGATGAAGTACAACTACGTGGAGATCGCGGTCGACTCGATCACCGCCCGCCGCTTCGAGTTCGGGCCCGAACCGGAGCGCTACCCCGTGTGAGGGGGCCTCGGTCGGATCACACCTGGCACCGTGGACACCAGTAGACGGATCGTTCGCCGCCGGGGGATTCGAGTTCGCCCCGCTTCACCGGGGTGGCGCAGCGCCGGCACAGCCGCCCGTGGCGTCCATAGACCCACATCCGCGCATTCGGCGACGTGTTGCCCGTGGTGGTACGGGCCGACCGCATCCGGTTCGCCCACAGCAGGCGTCGGCTGAGGTCCACGACCGGCCCGAGGTCGACCTCGCCGACCGGCCGGGTCGGCAGGACTCGCCGCAGGAAACAGATCTCGCTGCGGAAGACGTTGCCGATTCCCGCGATCAGCCGCTGGTCGAGCAAGGCCGCACCGATCGTCGCGTCCGGGTCGGAACCGAGGCGTCGGATCGCCTCCTCCCGATCGAAGTCGTCGGCGAGCAGGTCGGGGCCGAGGTAGGCGAGCGCGGCGTCGGGGTCGGCGAGCAGTTCCAGTACGCCGAGGTCGAAACCGACCGCCTCATGGTCGGCGGTGCGCAAGACGACGCGGGCCTGGTAGGCCGGGCGGCGCCACCGTTGCCCCCGCGGGTGCACGTGCCAGGCGCCCTCCATCTTCAGATGCGAGTGGATGCTCAGGGTGTCGCCGACACCCGGACCGCTCTCGGCGACGTCGATCAGCAGGTGCTTGCCCACCGATCGCACCGCGAGGACCTCGCGTCCGGAGAGGTCCGCGGTGGCCAGCGACGGGATGCGGAAGTCCGACGACTCGAGCACCCGTCCCGCGAGCCCCGCCCGCAGTCGTGCGGCGGCGGCGAAGACGGTGTCGCCCTCAGGCATGGTCCGCCTCAGGCATGATCACCGAAACGCAGCCGGATGCCGCGCGGGGTCGTCGAGAATCCCGCTTCGACGAGCACCTTGCCGAAGTCGGTGGCGCGCACGGGTTCCGAGTCGATGTGGTCGATCGTCAGACGTGCGATCCGGCCCTTCCGGACCAGTGCGACCAGCGCGCCCGCGGCCGACTCCAGCCGCGGGATCGAGTCGCTGAACGTCAGCAGCGTCTTGCCGCCGCGTTCGACGAAACACACCACGTCACCGTCGACGATCACCACGAGCGCCCCCGGTTTGCGGCCCGGGCGGTGACCGGCCTCGGTGTCGCGAGACGCCGGCCACTCGAGCGCCGCCCCGTAGGGATTGGCCGGGTCCGTCGCGGCCAGCACGGTCGCCTCGCGGGGCGCTTTGCGATCGGGCAGCGCATGCCGGCGCAATTCGTCGACCGTGGCCGGCGAGGCGAACTGCGCCCCGCCGAGGCCGTCGACGTAGTAACCGCGACGAACATGACCGTTGTCCTCGAAGACGGTGAGCGCCTTGTAGACCCGCGCGAAGCCGCCGGTCACCTCCTCCGAGACGACGCTGCCGCGCGTGATCACGCCGTATCGGGTGAGCAACTGATCGCAGAGGCCCTGTGTGGCGATGGTCGGCTCGGTGGACGGGTGGTCGAGGGCGAACCAGCGGCCACTCGCCGTCGGCGACACCGGGGGAGCGACGGAGTGTTCGGTGAGGTACCGGGCCGACAGGCGGCCGGCCCGGAGCCGGGGTGCGCGTCCGCGTGCCCGATGCGCGGGCGCCGAGCGCGGTGCGGACGGGCTGCGCCGCGGTTGCAGCAGGGCGCGGACGGGCGCGAAGCTGTCGTTGCTGACCCGCCCCGCCCACACGAGGTCCCACAGGGCGGTCTCGATGTCGGCGGCCGGCGTGGTGGTGCCGGTGCCGATGTCGGCGGCGATCTGTGGAAACCGCAGGGCACCACCGGGTTCGAGTGCGGCCGTGACCCCGTCGTGCACCGGGGTGGTGTCGATCTCGTCGGCGTCGGGCAGCGTCAGGACGGCGACGTCCGCGGGATGCAGAGCCACCCAGCCGTCGGAGTTCCCGATGCGGCCGTGTCCGGACCAGATGACCTCACCGGCGCTGAGCAGTTCGTCGAGCATCGGCGCCGCGTAATCGGACACCCGGGCCGGCAGTACGAGGGACTCCCACGCGGACGCCGGCAACGGGAACCCGGCCAGCTGGTCGATGACCGTCGCCACTCCGTCGACACCCCGGAGCTGGGTGCCCGACGACGCGTGCTGCCAGTCGAGGAGGAATCGGGTGAGGACGTCGGTACCGACGGGAGCCACCTCGGCGCGGCTCGCCGCCAGGGAACCGCGTCGGATCTGACCCAGCACGTCGCTGTGGCACCACTGGCCCTCGCGAGGTGTGGCCTCGCCGCTCTCCGGCAGGAAATCACCCTCGACGACGCGTCGCTCCGATGCGAGACGGTTGAGGGTGTCGCGCACGACCCCGGTCGCGATACCCAGAGCCGCGGAGGCCTCGGGCACGGTGAACGGGCCATGGGTGCGGGCGTACCGGCCGATGAGGTCTCCGACGGGGTCGGGCACCTCCTCGAGATAGGCCGCCGGGATGCCGAGAGGTGCGGGCACTCCGAGGGCGTCACGGAGGCGGGCGGTGTCGTCGATGGCCGCCCACAGCGCACGTGCGTTGTGGTTGACCGAGATGATCTGCCCGACCCGGTGCAACTCGGTGAGCAGGTCGGCGGCCGGCTCGTCGCCGCGATACCGGGCCGCGACCTCCTCGGTGGTGAGCGGGCCCAGCCATCGCAGCAGGTCGACGATGTCCTCGGCGTCGCGCGCCTGACGCTCGGGGGACAGGCGTTGGAGCCGGGCGATCACGTCGGCGATGACCGCCGGATCGAGGAGCTCGCGCAGGTCGACGCGCCCGAGCAACTGGGCCAGCAGGCTGGTGTCGAGGGAGAGTGCGGCCGCGCGGCGCTCGGCGAGCGGCGCGTCGTCGGCGTACATGAAGGCTCCCACGTACCCGAACAGCAGCGACGCGGCGAAGGGAGACGGGCTCTGGGTCTCGGTCTCCACCACCCGGATCCGGCGCGTGCGGATGCGGGTCAGCAGATCGAGCAGGGCGGGGAGGTCGTAGACGTCCTGCAGGCATTCGCGGACGGCTTCGAGCACGATCGGGAAGTCGGGGAATTTGGATGCGACGGAGAGCAGTTGGGCGCTGCGCTGGCGCTGTTGCCACAACGGGGCGCGCCGGCCCGGATCTCGGCGCGGCAAGAGCAGGGCGCGGGCGGCGCATTCGCGGAAACGGGACGCGAACATCGACGAGTCGGCCAGACCGTCGGTCACGAGTTGCTCGACCTCGTCGGGGTCGAGGAGGAACACATCGGCTCCGGGAGGGGCGTCGTCGGTGTCGGGCATCCGCAGGATGATGCCGTCGTCGGAGGCGGTGGTGGCGCCCTCGATGCCGAGGGTCTCCAGCAGGCGCTGCGAGATGGCACTGGCCCAGGGGGCGTGTACACGTAAGCCGTAGGGGGAGTGGAGGATCACCCGCCAGTCGCCGAGCTCGTCGCGGAACCTCTCGACGACCAGCGTGCGGTCGGTGGGCAGGTGCCCGGTCGCCTCGCGCTGCTCGGCGATGAGTGTCGCGAGGTTGCTGCGGGCGTTGTCGGTGAGCCCGAGTCGGTCCGCCTGGTCGTCGAGCTTCCCGGGATCGGCGATCGACTGGGTGAAGGCGCCGATCGCGGCGCCCAGTTCGGCGGGGCGTCCGATCGCGTCACCGATCCAGAACGGCAACCGGCCCGGTTGACCGAACGCGGGGGAGACGAGTACGCGGTCGTGGGTGATGTCCTCGATCCGCCAACTGGTGGCGCCCAGCGCGAACACGTCGCCGACCCGGGACTCGTAGACCATCTCCTCGTCGAGTTCGCCTACGCGAGTGGCCTTCTCGCCGACCATGAACACGCCGAAGAGCCCGCGGTCGGGTATGGACCCGCCCGAGGTGACGGCGAGCCGCTGGGCGCCGCGCCGGCCGGTGATGACTCCGGCGTCGCGGTCCCAGTTCACCCGGGGGCGCAGTTCGGCGAACTCGTCGGACGGGAAGCGGCCCGCGACCAGGTCGAGGGTCGCGTCGAAGACGCCCCGGCCCAGTTCGCGGTAGGGAGCCGCGCGCCGGACGACCTCGTACCAGTGATCGACCTCGAGGTCGTCGACCGCGGCCGCCGCGATGGTCTGCTGGGCGAGGATGTCGAGCGGGTTCTGCGGGACCTTGATCTCCTCGATCGCGCCGTCGAGCATCCGGCCCACCGTCACCGTGCAGTGCAGCAGATCGGTGCGGTGCTTGGGGTAGAGGATGCCCTGGCTGATCTCGCCGACCTGGTGCCCGGCGCGGCCGATCCGCTGCAGTCCACTCGCCACCGACGGGGGGGACTCCACCTGGATGACGAGATCGACCGCACCCATGTCGATGCCGAGTTCGAGTGAGCTGGTGGCCACCACGCACGAGAGGCGGCCGGCCTTCAGGTCGTCCTCGATCTGGGCGCGCTGCTCCTTGCTGACCGAGCCGTGATGGGCGCGGGCGAGAACCGGCTCTGCGCCGGAGCTCGCGCCGCTGCCCATCACGAACGCCGGGGCGCCGCCCGCGACCGACGGATTGCCGGTCGGTTCGGCAGGCTCGCCGTGGCGCTCGGCGTGGATCTCGTTGAGCCGAGCGGTGAGTTTCTCGGCGAGGCGTCGGGAGTTGGCGAAGACGATCGTGGCGCGGTTCGCCTCGATCTGGTCGACGATCGAGGCCTCGACGTACGGCCACAACGAGCCGGCAGTCGGCGAGAACGCGTCGTCCAGCGCCGCGGGGTCGGCATCGGACACCGGCGGCGGGATGTTGGCCATGTCCTCGACGGGGACGTCGACGCGCAGGTCGAATGTCTTGTCGGCCTTGGGTTTGACCACCTGGCACGGCGCGGCGCCGGACAGGAACCCCGCGACCACCTCGGGCGGGCGGACCGTCGCCGAGAGGCCGATCCGCTGGGCGGGTTTGTCCAGCAGTTCGTCGAGGCGCTCGAGGGTCAGCGCGAGATGGGTACCTCGTTTGGTCGCGGCGACCGCGTGGACCTCGTCGACGATGATCGCCTCGACGCCGGTGAGACTTTCCCGCGCGGCCGAGGTGAGCATCAGGTACAGCGACTCGGGGGTGGTGATGAGGATGTCGGGTGGGGTTTTGACCAGCGCACGCCGATCGGCGGCGGAGGTGTCGCCCGACCGCACGCCCACGGTGATGTTGGGCTCCGGCAGGTTCAGTTCCTGGGCCGCCCGGGTGATGCCGGTCAGCGGTGCGCGCAGGTTGCGCTCGACGTCGACGGCCAGTGCCTTCAACGGCGAGATGTAGACGACCTTGGTGCCCGCGGGACGGTTGCCGGCGTCGGCGGCGAGCCGATCGAGAGCCCAGAGGAACGCGGCGAGGGTCTTCCCGGACCCGGTTGGTGCGATGACCAAGGTGTTCGCGCCGTCGGCGATGGAGGTCCAGGCGCCCTTCTGCGCAGCGGTGGGCGCGGTGAACGCACCCGAGAACCACCGCCGGGTGGGGGCGGTGAAGCGGTCGAGCACCGAGGGGCGGGGCATCTCTCCACTATGTCGCACGCGTACGACAGAACGCGGTATACAGTCTCCTCACGCCTGTACGGGGAATCCGGTGAGAGTCCGGAACGGTCGCGCCACTGTGAACGCAGCCCAGATCGACACGGTCGACGTGACGGGGCATGCGTGGGTCAGGATGCCGTGCCGGCGTGCACCACCCGTGAACTCTCCGACGCGAGATCGGCGAAAGGACCCACCATGACAGCTCCCCGTACCGAGGCGGCATCACCGGTCGCCCCGGCCCGTGCCCTGCCCGTACCGAACATCTCCGTCGCGAGCGCGGCGCTCTGGCTCAGCCTGACCGTGCTGCTCGCCGGGCTGGCGTACTACTTCCTCGGTTACGACCAGGGAGTCGTGTCGGTCTTCGGCTCCGACACCCACGTGCACGAGTTCGTGCACGACGCCCGCCATTTCCTCGGCTTCCCCTGCCACTGAGTCGACATGGAGAAGAAGTTCATCGGCGCCGGCCTGCTCGCAGGTCTGATCGCCGGCATCGTCTCGTTCGTGTTCGCGCGGTTCTACCTCGAACCCGTCGTGGGCAAGGCCATCGACTACGAGAGCGCCCGCTCGGCGGCCGAGGATGCCCTGGCCCATGCCGCCGAACCGGGTGGTCACACCCATGGTGAGGGCGGAGAGTTGTTCACCCGCGCGATGCAGGAGAACCTCGGCGCGGGGATCGGCAACGTCGTGTTCGCGGTGTGCATGGGCGCGTTCTTCGCGGTGGCGTTCACGGTCTTGTGGAGCCACGTCGGCAGCCGTCATCCGGCCACGGATCCCCGTGCGGTCGCCGGCGTGCTCGGCGGCATCGGTTTCGTCGCCGTCTTCGCCGTACCGTTCTTCGCCTTCCCGGCGAACCCACCCGCCGTCGGCGACGACGACACCATCGGCGAACGAACCGGTGCCTTCCTCACCATCACCGTGTCGTCGGTGATCCTCGCCATCGCGGCGGTGGTCCTGGCGTCGTGGTTGCGCCCGCGCATCGGTGGGTTGGTCTCGGCGGTCGCCGCCACGGTCGCTTATCTGGCCGGCATCGCGATCGTGCTCGCCGTCCTGCCGTCGTTCAGCGAGGTCCCCGGCCCGGTCCGCGACGACGCCGGACAGGTCGTGTTCCCGGGCTTCCCCGGTGACGTGATCGGGGATTTCCGGGTGTACGCGATCGCCAACCAGGTCATTCTGTGGACGGTTCTCACCGTCTCGTTCGCACTGATCGTGGGGGCGATGGCCCGGTCGCGGGCGACTGACCGCGCTCGCGCGGTCTCCGCGCCGAACTGAGGCGATCAACGCACGGCATGCAGATCATCACCGCCGGTCGCACCGGCCCCAACCGGTCGGTGCGATTCGGCGGTGACCCGGTTCTCGATCAGCGGGGTCGACGCGACGTGCTCGCTCTGAGCGCGTCGCTCACGCGCCCGATCGACATCTGCGGCCCGGAGGCGGCGACCCGCGACACCGCCGAGATACTCGGCGCGACACGCGGCCTCATCGTCGACGACGCGCTGCGGACGCTCGATGTCGGTGCGTGGTCGGGCCTGTCCCCGGAGGAGATCGACCTCGGCGGGTGGTTCACCGACCCGGAGGCCCGCCCGCACGGGGGTGAGAGTGTCGCGCAGTTCGTCGACCGAGTCCATGCCTGGCGTGCCGGGCAGGCCGAGCACGGCGATGGCTACGTGGTGGTCGCGATGCCGGTGGCGCAGGCCCTGCTGTGCGT
Source organism: Gordonia sp. SGD-V-85 (assembly GCF_001456905.1). NCBI lineage: Bacteria > Bacillati > Actinomycetota > Actinomycetes > Mycobacteriales > Gordoniaceae > Gordonia > Gordonia sp. SGD-V-85. The sequence goes on along the minus strand of NZ_LNQO01000004.1, from coordinate 47,486 downwards.
CGATGCGGACGGGTTCTTCGCGCGGGAGGTGCGCCCGGCCACCCACTACACCTGCACCGATGCTCGGTAGGAACAGATCTGCGACGACGTACCTAGACATCGGCAGTGACTCCTGACACAGTTGGGGACGACAAAACTGAAACGTGTTCGCCCCTGCGCGGACACCGGTCTGGGAGTGTGACGATGTTCGAGTGGTCCGAAGAAGATCTGATGGTTCGGGACGCCCTGCGGGCGTTCATCGACAAGGAGATCCGGCCACATCTCGACGAACTCGAATCCGGCACGCTGCCGCCCTACGACATCACCCGCAAACTGCTGTCGAGCTTCGGTGTCGACGCGATGGCCAAGGACGCTCTCGAGAAGGAACTCGAGGCCGAGGCCAACGGGGAGAAGAAGAAGCCCTCAGGCGACGGCGGCGGTATGGGCGGCTCGATGTTCATGATGGTCAACATCGAACTGGCGGGGGTCTGTCTCGGTCTCGTCGCATCCCTGGGCGTGAGCATGGGCCTGACCGCCTCGACCATCCGCGGCAAGGGCACGCTCGCCCAGAAGAAGCGGTGGCTGCCCGAACTGGTCACGATGGAGAAGGTCGGCGCCTGGGCGATCACCGAACCCGACTCCGGATCGGACGCGCTGGGCGGTATGAAGACGACGGTCCGTCGCGATGGTGACGACTACATCCTCAACGGACAGAAGACCTTCATCACCAATGGCCCCTACGCCGACACCATCGTCGTGTTCGCCAAGCTCGACGACGGCAGCGGCACCCCGATGCGGGACCGTAAGGTCCTGTCGTTCGTCCTCGACAAGGGGATGCCGGGACTGACCCAGGGCAAGCCGTTCAAGAAGATGGGCATGATGAGTTCGCCGACGGGCGAGCTGTTCTTCGACAACGTGCGCGTCGGCAAGGACCGCCTGCTCGGCGAGACCGAGGACACCGGTTCGGACGCGCGCGGATCCGAAGGCGCCAAGGCCGGTTTCACCGCGGAGCGGGTCGGGATCGCGGCCCTGTCGCTGGGCATCATCAACGAGGCGCAACGGCTTTCGATCGACTACGCGAAGAACCGCAAGCTGTGGGGCCAGGAGATCGCACAGTTCCAGCTCATCCAGCTCAAGCTGGCCGAGATGGAGGTCGCGCGCATCAACGTCCAGAACATGCTCTTCAGTGCCCTCGAGCGGGGCAAGGCGGGCAAGCCGCTGAGCTTGTCCGAGGCGTCGGCGATGAAGCTCTACTCGTCGAAGGCGGCCACCGACGTCGCGATGGAGGCGGTGCAGTTGTTCGGCGGCAACGGTTACATGGCCGAGTATCGCGTGGAGCAGCTTGCGCGCGACGCCAAGTCGCTGATGATCTACGCCGGCAGCAACGAGATCCAGGTGACCCACGTCGCCAAGGGGCTGCTGCGGGGCTGACGAACAGGCCCGGTCGTGTCGGACCATGCCGACACGATCGGGCCGGGTTCAGGCGACCTCGCCGGCCCGGACCTCGACCGTCTGCGGCGTGGTGCCGGGCGTCGGCGACACGAGCGTCAGGTGGTCCGGCTGTGCCAGGAAGTCCTCGATGTCGCGTCGAGCCGCCTTCTCGATCAGCAACGGCACGAAGAGCCTGACCTTGCAGTCGGCGAATCGTCCGTAGACGGCGTGCACACGTGCGTCGATGTCGTCGACAGCCATAACCGGAAACCGTGCGATCAGGCGACGAATCACCTGTTCGACTTCGAGCATCTCCTCAACCCGAGCCATTGGGACATTCTGCGGGAAAACCTTTGCGGCTGCAGGCTCATCGGGGAAACGACTGGTCACGATCGAGCATGCGACGGTGTGCTCCGTACCTGCCACGACAATTGCGCGTCCTCTTCGTCGGTTACCGCGCGGATGCCTCGGACGTGGCACAGAATGACCAGTTAGTCATTCGGTCCAGCCACGGGAGCGTACGGCCATGCCAGATTACTCATCGTCCTCGGGTGAACTCCGAGGCCCGGATCACGGCGGCCCGGCGGGCCCGATGTCGGGCAAGAAGTACCGCAAGCATCTCGAACCGCTGCACGCCGAGTTGGTCGCGATGCAGGAGTGGGTCCGTGCGACCGGGGCGAAGGTCTGCATCGTCTTCGAGGGCCGGGACACGGCGGGCAAAGGCGGAGTCATCAAGGCGATCACGGCCAGGGTGAGCCCGCGGGTCTTCCGCGTGGTCGCGCTGCCCGCGCCCACCGAACGGGAGAAGTCGCAGATGTACCTCCAGCGGTACATTCCGCATCTGCCCGCGGCCGGCGAGGTCGTCATCTTCGACCGCAGTTGGTACAACCGGGCCGGCATCGAACGGGTGCTCGGATTCTGCACGGAGAAGCAGGCACACCAGTTCCTGGAACAGGTGCCCACGGTGGAACGGTCGATGGTCGAGTCGGGGATCATCCTGCTCAAGTACTGGCTCGAGATCAGCGAGGAACAGCAGACCCTTCGCCTGCAGAGCCGGATCGACGATCCGCGGAAGATCTGGAAGCTCTCCGACATGGACCTCGCGTCCTACAGCCGCTGGTACGACTATTCGCGGGCCCGCGACGAGATGTTCCGGTTCACCGACACGGGTTGGGCGCCCTGGTATGTCGTTTCCACCGACGACAAGAAACGGGGTCGGTTGAATGTGATCGAGCACCTTCTCGGTCAGGTTCCCTACACGCCGCTCGAACGTCCCCGGATCGAACTGCCGAAGCGGCAGAAGGCCAAGGACTATCGGCCACCCGAGCAGGCCCTGCACTGGATCCCGACCCCGTATTGACGACCCGAAACCGAACCGCAGTCGAGTAGTCACGACACCGCCCGAGCCCGAGGCAGGAGAGTTGTATGGCCATCGCACGCCCGCCGTCGTCACCGGAACGTCGGGAGGACGACGCCCCCGCACCGGCCTGGCACGTCCAGGACGTCGAATCCGTCGTGTCGGCGCTCGAGTCCGACAGCACCGGTGGACTGTCGTCGGCCGAGATCGACGACCGACGGACGCGGTTCGGCGACAACGTGATCGCCGCGGAACCGGCCCCGTCGGTGGCTGCACTGGTGCTGCTGCAGCTCAAGGATCCGATGAACCTGATGCTGATCGCCGTGGTGATCGTCAGCCTGGTGATCGCGGAGGTCTCGACCGCGCTGGTGGTCGCCGCCCTGGTGGTGCTCAACCTGGTGCTGGGCACTCGGCAGGAGCTGAAGGCCCGGGCCAGCGTGGACGCCCTGGCGCGGATTCAGGTTCCGCAGGCCCGCGTGGTCCGGGGTGGAGTCCTGGTGGAAGTTCCCGCGGCGCAACTCGTTCCCGGGGACATCGTGCAGCTCGAAGCCGGCGACTTGGTGCCGGCCGACGGACGTCTGGTGCGGGCCGCCACGCTGGAGACGCAGGAGGCCGCGCTGACCGGCGAGAGCGCGCCGATCCCGAAGGACCCCGCCGCGCTCACCGATGTCGAGCTGGCCCTGGGTGACCGCAGCAACATGCTCTTCCAGAACACCTCGGTCACCCGCGGCACGGCGACGATGGTCGTCACCGAGACCGGGATGCGGACGCAGATGGGACAGATCGCGTCGATGCTGTCGGCGATCGCTCCACAGCGGTCACCCCTGCAGCGCGAGCTGGATTCACTCACCAAGATCCTGGGCGTGATCGCCTGGACCGCCGTGGCGATCATCGTGGTGATCGGGCTGGTGCGCGGACAAGACCTGGCGACGGTGATGCTGCTCGGTATCTCGATGGGCATCTCGGCGATACCCTCCGGTCTGCCCACTTTCGTCCAGGCGATGCTCGCCTTCGGGGCCCGGCAGCTCGCGGATGCCAAGGCGGTCGTCAAGAACCTCACCGACGTGGAGACGCTCGGCGCGACGAGTCTGATCAACTCGGACAAGACCGGGACACTCACCATGAACCAGATGATGGTGCGCTCGTTGTACTTCCACGGTCAGTGGTTCGCCGTCGACGGTGAGGGCTACGGCAAGACCGGGAGCATCACCCAGGCGGCGGGCGAGCCGGTTCCCGATTTCACCATGCTCGCGTACGGACTGTGCCTCGACAGCGACGCCACCGTGTCGGACGCCGGCGCCGTCATCGGCGATCCGACCGAGGCGGCGCTGATCGTGCTGGCAGCCAAGATGGGGGTCGACGCGCCGCTCACCCGCCAGACCTATCCCCGTCTCGCCGAGGTTCCATTCGACTCGGCCTACAAGTTCATGGCGACGTTCCACCGGCTGCCGGTGGACGGCACCGTCCGTTTCGTCGAGATGGTCAAGGGCGGTCCGGATGTCGTGCTGAACCGCTGCCGCTGGGCGTTCCGCCCCGGACGGGAGAGGGTGGAGCTGGCGGAGGTCCGGGCCGAGATCGAGGCGGCCAACGAGCAGATGTCGGCCGAGGGCCTACGTGTGCTGGCCTTCGCCGCGCGCGTGCTCGACGGCCGGGAGGACGAGGTGACCGCCGACCCGATGTCGTTCGTGGACGATCTCGTCTTCGTCGGGATGGTCGGGATCATCGACCCGTTGCGTGCCGAGGCCGTCGACGCCGTCCGCACGGCGCACGCCGCGGGGATCGATGTGCGGATGATCACGGGGGACCACACGGGAACCGCGTCGGCGATCGGTGCGCAGCTGGGACTCGGGCCCGGGGCCATCAGCGGTACCGAACTCGCCGCGATGTCCGACGAGGAACTCGCCGAGGCGCTTCCGCGGTTGCATGTGTTCGGGCGTGTCACGCCGTCGGACAAACTCCGGCTCGCCGACGTGATGCAGCGCCAGGGCGCGGTCGTCGCGATGACCGGCGACGCGGTCAACGACGCGGCCGCGCTGAAGAAGGCCGACATCGGGGTGGCGATGGGCTCGGGCAGTGAGGTCACCAAGCAGGCCGGCAAGCTGATCCTCACCGACGACAACTTCGGGACGTTGATCACCGCGATCCGCCTGGGGCGCAGCGTCTACGACAAGATCGTCGCCTACATCCGCTACCAGATGTCCAAGCTGTTCTCACTGGTGCTCCTGTTCCTGGTCGCGAGCATCTTCGACATCAACGAGGGCGTCGCGCTGGCGCCGCTGATGGTGGTCTTCCAGCACTTTTTCATCACCCTGTTCCCGGTGATCGTGATCATGCAGGACCCGCCGGCACCGGATCTGATGGCCAAACCACCACGGGACCCGAAACAGCCGATCACGAATCGCGCGTCGTTCGTGCAGTGGTTCGCCTACGGGGTCCTGCAGTTCGCGGTGACCTTCGTCGCGATGATGGTTGCGCCCGGTCCGATGAGCCCGACCGAACCGAACGTCCCGATGACCATGGGCTTCGTGGTGCTGTCCCTGGGTTCGGTGTTCGCCGGGTTGGTGATGCGGCGCGATCCGGAGTCGGGCCTCACACCGCCGATCGTCAACGCCGTGAAGATCCTGTCGATCCCGATCATCGTCACCGTGCTCGCGGTGGAGCTCGGATTTCTGCAAGACCTGCTGCAGACGACCTCGCTGACCGGCGGCCAGTGGCTCGCCTGCATCGGATGGTCGCTGATCATCCCCGTCGTGGTGGAGGCGGAGAAGTGGGTGCGACGTCGCCGGAGTCCGGCGGTGTCCGCGATCTCGGCCGTGGAAGCGGTGGCACCCCGGCGAGCTCTTCGCTGACCGAACGGGCGGCTACGAGGCCCGGTGTGGGTTCCACGCCAGGTACCACAGCTGGAGCCAGTCCAGTTGCGGTGGCGCGACCCGGGTCTCGGGGCGGTGCCGTGGGACGCGGACGCGCAGCGCACCGGGCGTGATCGTGCATAGCACCGGCGTCGTGAGCTGCAACGATTCGCCGTCGACCCCGACCGGGATGACCTCGGCGTCGGCGTCGACGGTCACCTCGGTGGCGATGCGCTGGACGAGTCCGCGGTCGTGGGTGCGCCGCAGGAGGCCGACGGCCTGCCGGGTGTCGGACACCGAGACGGTGACGACCCCGAGCCGTCCCTCGTCGATGCGGGTGCGGCGACCGAGCCCGGCCACGTCGTTGGTGGCATAGGGGCCGTTGCTGACGAGGACGGCCTGTGGATCGGCGACGGTCTCGCTGCCGATGACGGCCCGCAGACCCGACCTCGTCCCTCTCCCCAGGAGGTCGGGAAGCATGCGTAACACCGTGCGTGTCTTGTCATCTCGATACTGCGGACTCTGGACCACCTCGGCGTAGATGCCGAACGACGCGTTGTTGACGAACGGCCGACCGTTGATGTGACAGAGGTCGACATGGAACTCGACGCCGTCGCGCAGCGCGTCGAGACACCGGGCGGGGTCCTGGCGGTCGAGCCCGAGATCGAGCGCGAAGTGGTTTCGGGTGCCGGCACTGATGACCAGGAAGGGGACGCCCGCCTCGGCCGCGACTCCGGCGACGAGGGCCTGGGTGCCGTCGCCGCCTGCGACACCGAGCAGGTCGGCCCCGCGCGCCACCGCGTCCCGTGCCAATTGCTCCACGTCGATCTCCACCGGCCCGTCGAGCAGCACGACGTCGGCGCCGAGGGATTCGGCCTTGCGCTGCAGATCGAATCGGACGACCTTCCCGCCACCCGAACGCGGGTTCATGATGATGAACGGGCGGTGGACGTCCGGCGCCGGGTGTTCGGGCATCAGGGAGTCGATGCGGGACGGCCGCAGCGCGCGCCGACCGCATCCGACCGCGGCGGCCGCCAGCAGCGCGGCGGCGATCACGACCCAGAGCTGTCGCTCGCGAAGGAGGAACACCACGAGAACCGCCACCGGCAGGACCGCGAGAGCGGCCGAGACGATGCGGAGGACACCACGGCTGATGAGGAACCAGTACACCGCGGCGACGATGACGACGGCACAGACACCACAGATCGCCAGGAGGCCCAGCAGGCGGAGGAGGCCGGCGGCGGCCACCGGGAGCAGGATCGCGGCGACGGCCAGCGCCATGGCCGCGCGCGCCCACCATCTGCGTGTCGTGGGCGGCGCGACCTCGGCGGCGACCGACGCCTGACTCATACCGTCTCGATGGCCGGCGTCGCCTCATCGGGCGTCTGCTGATCCGGCGGATCCGACTCCTCGCTCCGGTCCTGGGCGGCCCAGTCCTTCGCCGGCCTGATCACGAGTTCGAGGATCAGGAGGGCGAGGAGTCCGAAGACGGCGATGAGGAGGACCACCAGACCGGTCGGATAGCTCCAGAAGACGAGCAGCAGCGCCGCGATGCCGATGATCGCGCTGCGCAACGCGATTCGCGCGCGGAACAGGCTTTCCTCGAAGGCATTCGGCGGCCGCGAGCGTCGTATCCGCTGCACCGAGTCGAGTCCGTGGCCGAATCCGCGCCGGACGGCCGTGGCCGAGGCGGACCCGCCCAGCAGGTAGGCCCCGACGGCGACCACGAGCCCGAGGACCGCCACGGCACGCAGCGCCAACCGCAGCGGATCGAGCACCGTGTCGATGGTGGCGGCCGCGGCATCCGGGGCGAGGATGTCGGGCGGCATCGCGTCGAGATAGAGCGCTCGGCCGATCAGCAACGCGATGGCGAGGACGAGCATGGCGAGGACGAGTGACAGTCCGGCGAGCGAGAGGGCCCGCAGACGCCGACCGCGGGGTGCGACGGCCACGGCGGCGAAGGCGAGCGCGATCGTCAGCCAGGGCAGGACGTCGGCGGCGGTGTCGAGTGCCGAGACGGCACGCTGGGCGCGGACCAGTTCGGGTGAGCGGAACAGGACGAACTGCTTGTCGACGGCGGGGATCTTCTCGGCGAAGGTGAAGCCGCGGTCGAGGAGGCGTGCCTTGACGTTGTCGATCACGGTACCGAGCGAGATGCTGACGGTGCCGGAGTCGTCCACGGTCACCGACGACGGTCCGACGTCACCGGTCACGACCGCGACAAGGGCGGTGTGTGCGGCCCGATTCGCCTGCAGCCACAGGGATTCGAACTGATCGCTGGCGACGAACGACGACACGGTCTGTTGCACGAAGCCGCGGGCCTGGCCGGCCAGGACGGGAGCGAGACCCTCGACCGCCCGGTCGACGCGTGGTGCGTTCTCGGTGGCCGGAACCGCGTCGGTCAGGGTCGTCAGCGCCGCCGCGGTGAGTCCCTCGACGTCGATGCGACTGAAGATCTCATCGGTGATCGTGTTCGAGATCTCGGCTTGCACTGCGGGATCCGAGGCGAGCGGAGCGACGGTGCTGACGTAGCGGTCGGTGTCGAGGATCTCGCCGCGGACGAACCGCGATGTCACCGAGGTGATGGCGAGTACGGCGACGAGGATGCACAGGACCGCGACGGCGAACCAGCGCCACCGGTTCCGCCGGGTCGGGTCGGGGGTCTTGGTGGCCGGCCCGGTGCCGGTCGCGTCGCGCAGGCGCGCGACCTCGGCTCGTAGTCGTTCGAGTTCGGCGCGCTCGGAGTCGGTGATGCCGACGCTCGGCTCCGCGCTCTGTCCGTTGGTGTCCGTGGTCATCTCGACGCCGCCCTTCCGGCCGCTGATCGTCTGGGGTTCCGGTGCTGACAGAACGCGCTCCACCGCCGAGGGGCGCCTCGACGGTGGAGCGTGGGTCGGGATCTAGCGGTATTCGGCCTTCGGCTGCCAGGTGGAGACGGCCCAGATGACCACGATATCGAGGGCGATGATCAGGATCGACCACCAGGGGTAGTAGGGCAACCACAGGAAGTTGGCGATGATGGACAGGCCGGCGATCACGATCGCGGTGAACCGCGCCCAGGTCGCGCCGGTGACGAGTGCGATGCCGACGCCGGCCATCACGGCCCCGAGGGCGATGTGAATCCAGCCCCACGTGGTGAAGTCGAGTTTGTAGACATACTCGACGCCGCGGACGAAGACCTCGTCTTCGGCGACCGCGGCGATGCCTTGGAAGAGCTGGATGACACCGAGGACGATGAGGATGATCGCGGCGCCGATGGAGGTCCCCGCGGCGATGTTCTGTGAGGTGGATGGACGGTTGTTCTCGTGGGTGGGTGCGGTGTGAGTCATGACGACGCCCTTCTCTGGACAACCTTGACTGTGGACTACCTGTACAGGGGGAGTGTCCTACGAGTCATGCCGCCCCGCAACCGTTTCGGCGAGAGCGGGCCCAGAATTGTGACCATGTGCCGGAACTCGATGCCGTTGCCGCGCAAACCGATGCGCATTGCTAACGAAAAAGGGTCAGGTCTCTTGCCGAACGAGTCGCCAGATGCGGTCGCGTGACATCGGCGTCTCGACGGGCCGGCTCCCGAGTGCGCGACGGATGGCGTTCGCGAGCGCCGGCGCGACCGGGTTGTACGGTGACTCGCTCATCGATTTGGCGCCGAACGGGCCGAGTTCGTCGCTGGTCTCGGCGAAGTAGACCTCCGTGACGGGTATGTCGGCCATCTGCGGGACGCGGTACACCCGGAAGACGTTCGTGATCGGCCGTCCGGCCTCGTCGATCATGATCTCCTCGTAGAGCGCGGTGCTGATGCCTTGCGCGACACCACCTTCCACCTGGCCGCGACATTGCTCGGGGTTCATCACGGTGCCCGCGTCGGCCGCGTGCACCGATTGCAGGATGCGGACGGTGCCTGTCTCGGTGTCGACCGCGACGCGGAAGGCCTGCACGTTGAACGCGATGGACCGCATCTCCCCGCGTTCGGCGCCCGCGGCGACGGCGCGCGGTCCCGCGGGGTGCTCGACCCGGTTCGACGGGTCGACAGCGCCGATGAGATCGGCGAACCCGACGATCCGGCCGTCGACGAGCGCGCCCTCCACGCCGAGGCCGACCTGTGCCGGGTCCGTTCCGGTGAGCTGCGCCGCGGCGTCGACAAGGGTGTCACGCAACGCGAGACATGCTGAGTGCAGCGCCTTCCCGGCCACGGTCGTGCCCGCCGAGGCGAACGCCCCGGTGTCGTGCACGACGGCGTCGGTGTCGCCGTGCCACAGCGAGACCCGGTCCAGTCCGGTCGACAGCGCGGTGGCGACGATCTGGGCGTGGACCGTGGTCGTGCCGTTGCCGAATTCGGCGGTGCCCACGCCCACGTGGTACGTGCCGGCGGCGTCGACCGCGACGGTGACGTCGGCGAAGTGCCCGCGCGGGGCCATGGTGGCGATCGCGGCGATGGCCATGCCCTCGCCGACGCGCCAGCGGTCTCCCGACGGTGCCTCGACCCCGTTGCCGGCGTGCAATGCACGCTCGGCCAGATCGAGACACTGGTCGAGTCCGTAACTGCCGTAGACCAGGTCGACCTCGGGTTCGGCGCGTGCGATGAGGAGGGGATCGCCGTCGGCGACGGCGTTGCGGCGTCGGAATTCGAACGGGTCGATGCCGAGTTCGATCGCGAGTTCGTCCATCGCGCTCTCCACGGCGAAGACCACCTGGCCGAGGCCGTAACCCCGGAACGCGCCGGACGGCGGGTTGTTGGTGTAGACGACCTCCGCGTCGAGGCGCTTCACCGGGCAGTTGTACACCGACACCGATTCCGCGCACGCGTGGAACATCACGCCGATCGCGTGGTTGCCGTAGGCGCCGGTGTCCGACAACAGGTTCACGCGCAGGCCGGTGAGCCTGCCGTCCGCGTCGGCTCCGACGTCGACGGTGACCCGCATCGGGTGCCGGTACGTGGTCCGGGTCAGTTCGTCGGTGCGGGTCATCTCGTAGGCGCAGGGTTTGCCGGTGCGGAGCACGGCCAGGGCGACGAGGTCCTCGGTCAGCATCTCCTGCTTGCCGCCGAATCCACCGCCCACCCGGGCACTGAAGACCCGGATACGCTCCGGCGGCAGATCGAAGAGGAGCGCGAGCTCGTTGCGGACCAGGAACGGGACCTGGGTGCTGGTCCGGATGACGAGGCGCCCGTGTTCGTCGAACCACCCGATCGACCCGTGGGTCTCCAACTGGGCGTGCGAGACCCGCCCACTGGACCAGGTGCCGTGCACAGTCGCCGACGATGCGGCGAGTGCGGCGTCGACGTCACCGCCGAACCCCTCGTGAAAGGTGGCGATGACGTTCCGATGGGCCTCGGCGACCCGGTCGGCGGGAGTGCGATCGGGATGCAGCAGTGGGGCTCCGGGGCTTCTGGCCTCTTCCGGGTCGAAGACCGCGGGGAGCACTTCGTAGGTGACGTCGATGAGCGCCAGGGCCTGGTCGGCGACCGCTGGGGACGACGCGACCACCGCGGCGACCCGCTGACCGACGAATCGCACCACCGGGTCGAAGACGAGTGTGTCGTCGGGATCCTCGAGGCGGCTCTCGTGGCGTCCCGTGGAAAACCGCGGAGTGGAGACGTTTTCGTGGGTGAGGATCAGCTCGACGCCGGGTAGCGCGGCGGCGTCGGTGGTGTCGATGGCGGTGATCCGTGCGTGCGCGTGCGGCGAACCGAGTACGTGGATGTGCAACGTCCCGGGCGTGGGGACGTCGAAGGTGTACGGCTCGGTCCCGGTCACCACGCGCCGGGCGGCGAGCGGAGCGACCGACTCGCCCACGAGTGGCCGTTGCGCGGGCTCCGCGGGCGCAGCGGGGGACGCGGTGCCCGTGGCGGCCGCGGTGATCGCGTCCCGGATGGAGCGGTAACCGGTGCAGCGGCACAGGTTTCCCTTCATCCGCCGCGGCAGGTCGGAGAGATGCTCGGCGGTGACGGTGGAGGCGGTCACGATCATTCCCGCGGTGCAGAAACCGCACTGGAATCCGAAGTTGTCGACGAATGACTGCTGGACGGGGTGCAGGTCGTCGGGGGTGCCGAGCCCGGCCACCGTCGTCACCGACTTCCCGGCGGCGCGGTGAGCGGGATAGATGCAGGAGTGCACGGGTTGTCCGTCGACGAGCACCGAGCACGCCCCGCAGTCGCCGGCGTCGCAGCCCTTCTTGACCTCGTAGTGCGCGTGTTCGCGAAGAAGCATCCGAAGGCACTGTCCCGCAGCGGGTTCGGCGTCGAGCGACTCTCCGTTGACCTCGAATCTCATGCGCCGGCTCCGAATCCCATGTCCTTGATTCCGTTCGTCGCCGACGACAACTCCGTGCGGATCTCCTCGCCCAGCACCGCCGAGACGCCGCGGCGCCAGTCGGCCGAACCCAGTGCGTCGGTGTAATAGCCACTTGCCGCGACGATGTCGTCGTGCAGCGCGTCGCGGGTCGGTAACCCGTTGTAGCGCAGCACAGTCGGCCATTCGGTGGCCGCGGTGATCCCGAAGATGGCGGCGCCGTCGTCGTCGACCCGCCCGGTCACCACGGCCCCCGAGCGACCGAGCTCGGCGAGGGCGATCTTGCGCACGGAGGTGCGGGCGCGTAACGCGTGGGCGGGGAAGTCGATGGCGCGCAGGACTTCTCCCGGTGCGAGGAGGTTGATGCCGTTGCCGATGACCAGCTCGGCGACGGGTAGATCGCGGTCGGTGCCATCGGGACTCCACACGTGGGCGGTCGCGTCGAGCCCGACCGCCAGCGAGACCATCGACGCCGCGGCGTACGACCGGCAGATGTTGCCGCCGACGGTCGCCATGTTCCAGATCTTGAACGACGCCAGCAGTGCGTTCGCGCACTGCGCGAACATCGGGTGGGCCACGAAGCCGGGGCGCGGGGGGAGTGCGACGAGTTCGGCGATTGTGCAGGTGGCCGCGATCCGGAGACCACCTCCCGGGAGGTCTTCGACAGGTGCCCAACCCATCTCGCTCAGGTCGACGAGTCCCGTGGTCGCCGGCTGCGGCTCGGAGAACACCCAGGTGCCCCCGGCGACGATCTGTTCGCCGGGGGCGGGGAACGCCTCATCCCGCGTGCGCGCGAACCGGTAGTGGGAGACGGCGGTGAGGTCCATCAGCGTGCCTTGTCGAGGAGGCGGGATGCGGCGGTGGGTGGCTCCCACCGTACGAGGCCGATGCGCCCGTCGGAGCGGATCGCGGAGATCGACGTCGAGAGAAGCACGGCGTCACGCTACGTGCATCCGGTACGGTCCGCATCTCGTGGGCCGGCGACCCGGCCCGCAGGTGACCGGGTCGTCAGACCGGGGTCTCGGTGCTGCGGCCGTGCGCGGGAATCGCGAAGGCGACCACGGCGGCGATCGCACTCATGACGAGGGCGATGGCCGACGCCCACAGGTAGCCCTCGGCGGTCGGCACCTCGATCGCGGTGCCGTCGGCGACGGGAACCGAGATCATCGACCACGTCAGCAGCATGCCGACCGCGGCGGCGGCCGTCGAGGTGCCGATGATCCGCATGAGGGCGTTGACGCCGTTGGACTCGCCGGTCTGCTCAACGCTCACCGATTGCATGATGAGCGCCGGCATCGCGGAGTAGGCGATGCCGAGGCCGGCGCCGATGCAGCAGGCGATGACCATCATGTGGATCCAGGTGAGGTCCCACGGGCCGGCGATCCCGACGATGAAGATCACGTAGCCGATGCCGATGACGACCGCGCCCAGGGCGAGGGAGATGCGGGCGCCGAAGACGGCGTTGATGCGACCGCTGATGTGCGAGAACACGAACATGACCAGGCCGCTGGGCGCGAGGATGAGACTCGCGTGCACCATGTCGTACCCGAAGCCGTCCGGGCTGTTCGTCGGGGCCATCAGCAACTGGATCGGGATGAGTTGCATCGCGTAGAAGGCGAAACCGGTCGCGATCGAGGCCAGATTCGTCAACAGCAGCGGGCGCTTGCCCAGGATGCGGAGATCGATCAACGGACTGTCGCGACGGAGTTCGACGAGGACCCACACGCCCAGCGACACGAGGAAGCCGGCGAACAGGCCGAGCGTCAACGGAGCGGACCATCCCCACTCGGCGCCCTTGGACAACGGCAGCAGCAGACAGACGAGGAGCACCGTCAGTCCGAGGGCGCCGAGCGCGTCGAACCGGCCGCCGGAGGGCTTGGCGGTGGAGCGGACCGTGAGGGCCACGCCGACACCGGCCAGCGTCGCGGCACCCGCACACGACCAGAACAGGGCGTGCCAGCTCACGTGTTGGGCGATGAGGGCGGCGACCGGGAGCCCGAGCGCGCCGCCGATGCCGAGTGAGGCGCTCATCGTTCCCACCGACGAGCCGAGGTGGCGGGGCGGGACGATGTCGCGCATGACGCTGATGCCGAGCGCGACGATGCCGAAACCCAGCCCCTGGAGACCGCGGCCGATGATGAACAGCGGGAGCGACGTCGCGACCGCGCAGGCCACGGAACCCGCTGCGACGAAGCCGAGACTGACCAGGATGGCGAGGCGTTTGCCGTACATGTCGCCGATCCGCCCGCCGATGGGCGTGGCGACCGCGCCGAGCAGCAGCGTGATCGTGATCGCCCATGTGGTGTCGGAGGCATCGGCGTGCAGCAGCGCGGGGAGCTGAGGGATGAGCGGCACGATGATCGTCTGCATCAACGCGACGACGATGCCGGCGAGGCAGAGCACGGCCACCGCGAGCCGCGGGTGGGGCTTCTCGGCGGTGGGATCGGGGGGCGGGAGGTCCGGAGCGCGGTCCGTCGTTCCGTCGGCGTCGGTGCGGCTGGTCACGCCGTCATCCCGCTGGTTCCGCTGATCGATTGTGCACACCTCCGCCCGACCAAGATATCCGGCGGGCCGCGGGTGCAAACGTTCGCACCCGGCGGGAAGCCCCGGCGTCCGGGCTACGCGAGGTCGGCCAGGCCGACGGGACGGGGCCAGCGCGGAGTGAGTCCGTCGCCCGACGAGACTCCGCGGATGCGGCGCACCACCCAGGGGCCGAGAAAGGTCCGCGCCCACTCCGCGTTCTGACGCCGCTGCTCCCGCCGGGTGGCGACCGCGGCGGCGGCCATCGTCTCGGGCGTGATGTGGTGGTCGACGCCGAGCAGGTCGAGGACCCGGCCGGCCATCTGTGCGTGACCGAGCGGCGACATGTGCAGGCGATCGGCGTCCCACATGCGGTAGTCGTCGTAGTTGGTCATCCGCCAGAAGTCGCAGATCAGTGCACCGTGCTTCTCGGCGACCGCCCGGACGAGTTCGTTGTAGATGGCGACCCGTCCACGCAGCATCCGGAACACCGGAGCCCATCCGGTGTCGTAGGCGGTGAAGACGACGACGGTGGCGCCCGTCGCGGTCAGGTCGCGCAGGGCCTCGTCGTACCGCGCGATCATCGCGTCGAGGTCGAGGGACGGGCGCATGAGATCGTTGCCGCCGGCGTAGATGGTGACCAGGTCGGGCTCCAGGGCGATCGCCGGGCCGATCTGCTGGGCGAGCACCTCGTCGAGCAACCGGCCGCGGATGGCCAGGTTCGCATAGCCGAAGTCCGCCCCGCCCTCGGCGGACGCCGCGGCGGCGAGTTGTTCGGCGACACGGTCGGCCCACCCGCGTACCCCGTTGGGTCGGGCCGGGTCCGGATCGCCGACTCCCTCGGTGAACGAGTCGCCCAAGGCGACGTAACGGGTGAAGCCCACGGCAACGCCTTCCGGTCGGATCGGAGTGGTTCCGACGACGCTAATCCCGTGCGCCGTCGGCCGACAAAGCGAGCCCGTGACAGAGCGATCGGTCGGCATTCCGACGGAGCGACCGATCGGCATTCGCGAATTTCCGACGCTGCGGATCTCTCATTGTCGAATCCTGCTGGAGAGTATTTCTCAACACTGCGGCAATGAGTGCCACGTACATTGCGCGGCAATTGTTTTCGATCACCTTTCCCGAGGCGTCACAGTGCCGTGCCGCCGCCTTTCCGACGCGGTGGACGGCGTCGGGGAGCACGGTTTCCGAGGGGGTCGAAGGCGGTGTGAGGGGGTGGCCGAACGGCCGGTCTCGGTGAGTAGGATCACGACGTGAACTGCCCGTGGAAACGGGTCGGCGTCGTCGGGACATTCGCGTCGATCCGTGCCCGCCGGGAGTTTGTTCGCGCGATCTCCACCGCGATTGTGCGAGTCGCTGAGCACGCGCCGGACCGGCGCAGGCGTGAGAGAAAGAGAACACCACGATGTTCGACAAGGTTCTGGTCGCCAACCGCGGCGAGATCGCCATCCGCGCATTCCGCGCCGCCTACGAACTGGGCGCGCGCACGGTCGCGATCTTCCCGTACGAGGATCGCAACTCGGTGCACCGGCTGAAGGCCGACGAATCCTACCAGATCGGGGTGCCGGGACATCCGGTGCGGGCCTACCTGTCGGTCGACGAGGTCGTCGGCGCGGCGGTCCGGTGTGGCGCCGATGCTATCTACCCCGGTTACGGATTCCTGTCGGAGAACCAGGGTCTCGCCGCCGCGTGCGCGGAAGCGGGCATCACCTTCGTGGGCCCGAGCGCCGACATCCTGGAGATGACCGGCAACAAGGCGACCGCGGTGGCCGCGGCGAAGGCGGCGGGGATCCCCGTGCTCGCGAGCTCGGAGCCGTCGTCGGATCTCGACGAGTTGCTCGCCGCGGCGGAGGACATGCAGTTCCCGGTCTTCGTCAAGGCGGTCGCGGGTGGCGGCGGGCGGGGGATGCGCCGCGTCGACGAGCGTGCCGACCTCGCCGAGGCCATCGCGGCCGCGTCGCGCGAGGCCGAGGCCGCGTTCGGCGACGCGACGGTGTTCCTGGAGCAGGCCGTGGTCAACCCGCGGCACATCGAGGTGCAGATCCTCGCCGACACCTACGGCAACGTCATCCACCTCTACGAGCGCGACTGCAGCCTGCAGCGCCGCCACCAGAAGGTGATCGAGCTCGCGCCCGCACCGAACCTCTCCGACGAGTTGCGCGAGCAGATCTGCTCGGACGCAGTGGCTTTCGCGCGATCGATCGGCTACTCGTGCGCGGGCACGGTGGAGTTCCTGCTCGACGAACAGGGTCGCCACGTGTTCATCGAGATGAACCCGCGTATCCAGGTCGAGCACACGGTGACCGAGGAGATCACCGACGTCGACCTCGTCAGCGCGCAGCTGCGCATCGCATCGGGGGAGTCGCTGGCGGATCTCGGACTGACCCAGGACACGATCCGCATCCGCGGTGCCGCGCTGCAGTGCCGGATCACCACCGAGGACCCCGCCAACGGCTTCCGGCCCGATGTCGGGCGCATCACCGCCTACCGTAGCCCCGGCGGTGCCGGCGTCCGGCTCGACGGCGGTGCGAACCTCGGCGCCGAGGTGAGTGGCCACTTCGACTCGATGCTCGTCAAACTGACTTGTCGCGGACGGGATTTCCCGACCGCGGTGCGGCGTGCGCGCCGCGCCGTGGCCGAGTTCCGAATCCGTGGCGTGGCGACCAACATCCCGTTCCTGCAGGCGGTGCTCGACGATCCGGATTTCCGCGCCGGGCGCGTCACGACCTCGTTCATCGACGAGCGTCCCGGTCTGCTGACCTCGCGTTCGTCAGCCGACCGCGGTACCAAGATCCTGTCGTACCTGGCCGACGTCACCGTGAACAAGCCGCACGGTGAGCGGCCCACCACGGTGTACCCGCGCGACAAGCTGCCCACCGTCGAGCGTTCGGTGCTCGCCTCGCCGCCGAACGGCTCGCGGCAGCGTCTGCTGGAGCTCGGACCCGAGGGGTTCGCGCGCGACCTGCGCGAGAACCCGCGGCTGGGCATCACCGACACGACGTTCCGCGATGCGCACCAATCGCTGCTCGCGACTCGCGTGCGCACCAACGGGCTGCTCAACGTGGCGCCGTACGTGGCCGCGCTGACCCCCGAACTGCTGTCCGTCGAGTGCTGGGGCGGGGCGACCTACGATGTGGCGCTTCGCTTCCTGAAAGAAGACCCGTGGGATCGGCTGGCGCAGTTGCGGGAGGCGATCCCCAACATCTGTCTGCAGATGCTGTTGCGCGGCGCCAACACGGTCGGCTACACCCCGTATCCGACGAAGGTGACGACCGCGTTCGTGTCCGAGGCGACCGACGTCGGCATCGACATCTTCCGTATCTTCGACGCCCTCAACAACATCGACGCGATGCGACCCGCGATCGACGCGGTCCGCGAGACCGGCACGGCGGTGGCCGAGGTGGCGATGAGCTACACCGGCGATCTGTCCGACCCGGGCGAGGACCTCTACACGCTCGACTACTACCTGCGCCTGGCCGAACAGATCGTGGAGGCGGGCGCGCACGTCCTGGCGATCAAGGACATGGCGGGTCTGCTGCGCGCTCCCGCGGCGACCACCCTGGTGTCGGCGCTGCGGCGTGAGTTCGATCTGCCGATCCACGTGCACACCCACGACACCCCGGGCGGACAGCTGGCGACCTACATGGCCGCGTGGCAGGCGGGGGCCGACGCGGTCGACGGCGCCAGTGCCGCGCTGGCGGGCACCACGAGCCAGCCGCCGCTGTCGGCGATCGTCGCCGCGACCGCCCACACCGAGCGGGACAGCGGCATCGACCTCGCGCGGGTGTGCGACCTCGAGCCGTACTGGGAGGCGCTGCGAAAGGTCTACTCGCCGTTCGAGTCCGGTCTCCCGGCGCCGACCGGGCGGGTCTACTCCCACGAGATCCCGGGCGGGCAGCTGTCGAACCTGCGGCAGCAGGCAATCTCCCTCGGGCTGGGCAACAGGTTCGAGGCAGTCGAGCAGGCGTACGCCGCCGCTGATTCGATGCTCGGCCGACTGGTCAAGGTGACCCCGTCGTCGAAGGTCGTCGGCGACCTCGCGCTCGCGCTGGTCGGCCGCGGCATCACCGCCTCGGACTTCGCGGCCGACCCGGCCTCCTACGACATCCCGGACTCGGTGATCGGCTTCCTGCGCGGCGAGCTGGGCGACCCACCCGGTGGCTGGCCCGAACCGCTGCGCACCCTCGCGCTGCAGGGCCGCGCGCCGGCCCCCGAGGTCACCCCACTGTCCGCCGACGACGAGGCCATCCTCGACAAGCCGGGTCGTGACCGTCAGGTCCGGCTCAACCACCTGCTCTTCCCCGGTCCGGCAAAGGAATTCGAGGAGCACTACGAGGCCTACGGTGACACGTCGAGGCTCTCGGCCAACCAGTTCTTCTACGGACTGCGCTACGGCGAGGAACACCGCGTCGAACTCGAACCCGGTGTCGATCTGCTCATCGGGCTGGAGGCGGTCAGCGAACCGGACGAGCAGGGCATGCGGACCGTCATGTGCGTCCTGAACGGTCAGCTGCGTCCGATCGCGGTGCGCGACCACTCCGTCGACTCGGCTGTCGCGTCGGCGGAGAAGGCGGACCGCTCCAACCCGCACCACATCGGTGCCCCGTTCGCCGGCGTCGTGTCGCTGTCGGTCGACGTCGGCGACGAGGTCGCCGTCGGGGCGACGATCGGCACCATCGAGGCGATGAAGATGGAGGCGGCGATCACCGCCCCGGTCGCGGGCACCGTGACCCGACTCGCCATCGGACAGGTGACGCAGGTCGCGCCGGGGGATCTGCTGATCGAGATCCGCTGAGCAGATCGGCGGCGGGGCGCCTCGCCCCGCCGCCGGTTCAGCTACCCCGGTACGTCGAGTAGGCGAAGGGGCTCAACAGGATCGGTACGTGGTGATGTCGCCCGGGATCGTCGATCTCGAAACAGACGTCGATCTCGGGATAGAAACCCTTGATGTCGTTGTCGGCGAACCAGTTCCCGGTGTCGAAGACGAGGTGGTAGATCCCGGGGACGAGCGCCGCGGTGTTCACTGCGGTGATGCGACCGTCGGAATCGGTGCTGCCGCTGGACAATTCGGTCCCCGACGCATCCTGGAGGGACACCTCGAGGCCGACGGCGGGTGAACCCGACACCGCGTCGAGGACGTGCGTGGACAGACCGGTCATCTCGAAATCCCTTCGTCGGCGGCGTGCTCGGTCGACAGCATACGGAGCAGGCGGGCGCGGTTGATCTTCGCCAGTTCCGCACGCAGTACCCGGCGTTCGGTGGAGGCGTCGTTGGTCATCCGGGTCCGGAGGATGGCGAGCAGCTCGTCGGCGGGCCGCCCGTTCGCGAAGACCAGGTAGACGTGCCCGAACCGCGCCTCGTAGGCGACATTGGCGTCTCTCAGCTCGGCGAGCACCGAGGCCGACGAGCCCGCCACCCCGGACTGTTCGCGCGCCGACGAGGCGTTGTCGGGCCGGTCGCCGATCCGCGGATGCCCGGCGAGCGCCTCGTCGAGGTCGTCCTCGCTGATCTCGGCCAGTGCTCGATCGGCGGCATCGAGCACAGCGGGTACATCGCCGAAGGGCCGCGCGAGCATCATGCGCTCGATCCAGGCCGTCGATGCGCAACAGCTGCGCAGCGCTGCACGGGCTTCGTCGTCGTCCATCTCGTTGAGCCGCATGATGACCAGCCTAGGAGGCGTGGTCGCTGACGGCGCGTGGAAGATGGGGCGATGGACGACGTCATCGGGACAGCGCCCCCGGACGACCCCGCCGGACGGGTGCTCGGTGTGGTACTCGCCGCCGGAGCCGGGACCAGGTACGGGATACCGAAGATCCTCGCGCACGACGGCCAGTGGCTCGAGCGGGCGGTCGCGGCGTTGCGCGACGGCGGTTGCTCCGAGGTGACGGTCGCCATGGGCGCCGCGGTCGTCGAACCACCGGCCGGTGCCGAGACGCTGATCGTCGAGGACTGGGCCGACGGCGTCGGCGCCACGGTGGCGGCGGCCCTGCGGTGGGCGATGGCACGACCGGACGCGGCGGGGCTGACGGTGCACGTGGTCGACACCCCGGCCACGGGCGCCGACGTCGTCGCGCGCGTCCTGGGCGCGGCATCGGGTGACCGCGCCCTTCTCGCGCGAGCGGTCTTCGACGGCAGTCCGGGGCACCCGGTGTACATCGGTGCCGACCATTTCGGACCGGCTCTGCGTGTGGTCGATGGTGACGTGGGTGCTCAGGTGTATCTCCGGTCCCGGGCGGTGACCCGCGTCGAGTGCGGGGATCTGGCGCCCGGCGTGGACATCGACGAGCGGCCCTGACCTGGGATCAGCGTGCCCATTTCGAGACCTTCTCGTCGCCGTTCCGGTGCACGGTGATCCCACGTGGGACAAGCGTCCATGTCTAGGGTGCAGACATAGCCGGGTAACGGACCGCACTCTCGTCGAAGCGGGTGATCACCGTGGCGCACGATCGTCGTCGACGCCTCACCGCGATGCTCGTCGCGCTCGTCGTGGGAGCCGGCCTCGCGGCATGCGCCACCGGGCCCGACGTACCGGAGCGGACACCGCCGGCCCGCGCCGCGCAGGACGCGCATCTGCCGCCCGGATTCGACACCACCTTCCGCTGGACCGCGACCGGTGTCCTCGATCCGCAGTCCGCCGAGGGCACCTTCGTCCGAGCCTTCACCGAGTCCTTCGAACTCGCCAACGCCGGACGGTCGGCGCGGTGGGGCTACCCCGGTTTCGCCGACGCCGCGCCGTCGAACATCGACCAGATGGTGACGGCGTACCCCCCGATCCAGTCGACCTCGGGCCGCGAGGTCGGCACCGCCTTCTATCAGGGTTTGCGCCGCGTCGACGACAACGGTTGGGCGCGAATCGTGATGTGCCGTCACGGGTATCGGTCGGTGCAGCAGAACGGCGAGTGGACCGTCGGATACGACACCCCGCGGCCGGTGGAGATCGACATCCGCCGCGTGGGAACCGATCCCGCGGCCGCACCACGCGGGGGCGAGCGGACCCCCGGCGCCGACGTGTTCGGCGGCTGGTACACCTCCCGCTACGACTTCGCGGCCCTGTATCCGACGCCGACCCCGGATCAGAAGGCATGCGCCGCAATGACTCCGGACGGTATGCCGCACTGGCTGCCGATGGCCGACACCGAGCCGTGGCCGGCCCAGCAGCCGGTACCGGGGTGGTCGAGCTACCCGGGCGCGGCCTGACTCCGCACCGCAGGGCGGCGACTACTGGTCGGGCAGTCCGCCGAGCAGATCGTCGAGGTGCGCCGGCAGGTCCCGGACCCGCACCCCGGTGGCGTGGTAGATCGCGTTGACCACCGCGGCGGCACTGCCGACGATCCCGATCTCGCCCGCACCGCGCGAACCCATCGGGGTGGCGTGCTCGTCGCGGTCGTCGAGGCAGATCGCGTCGACGTCGGCGATGTCGGCGTGCACGGGGATGTGGTACTCGGCGAGATCCTGCGTGACCACGTGTCCGAACCGGTGATCGCGGACGCTCTCCTCATGCAACGCCATCGAGATACCGAAGGTCATGCCGCCGATGAGTTGCGAACGGACGGTGCGCGGGTTGATGGCGCGGCCGATGGAGAACACCCCGAGCATGCGCGGGATGCGGATCTCCCCGGTGTCGATGTCGACGCCGACCTCGACGAAGTGCGCGCCGAACGAGGCCACGGTGAACTTCTCGAGATCGGGGTTGTCCGCCGCCTCCGCGCTGAGTTCGGCGTCCGGAGGCGGATCGTCGCCGAAACGTGCACGGAACTGATGCGCGGCGGTGACGATGGCCGATCCCCAGGACGAGGTGCCCGACGAACCGCCGGCGACGGTCGCGCTGGGCAGCGCGCTGTCGCCGATCTCGATGTCGACGACGTCGGTGGGTACGTCGAGCGCGTCGGCGGCGATGATCTTCAGGGTCGTCCACGCACCGGTGCCGATGTCGGTGGCGGCGATCCGGACCGTGTACCGGCCGTCGCGATGGGTGATCGACGCCGCGTTGCCCGGCTGCACCATGTGGGGATAGGTCGACGACGCGACCCCCAGGCCGACCAGCTGCCGACCGTTTCGGCGGGCCGCCGGCTCCGCCACACGCCGCTCCCAGCCGAATCGTCGGGCTCCCTCGCGGAGACAGTCGAGCAGCCGCCGCGACGACCACGGGTTGCCCGTCTCGGGGTCCTCGGGCGGTTCGTTGCGCACACGCAACTCGATCGGATCGAGGTCGAGGGCATGGGCCAGTTCGTCCATGGCGACCTCGCCGGCGAACATCCCCGGAGCCTCGCCGGGCGCACGCATCCAGAACGGGACCGGGACATCGAGGGGGACGACGTGGTGATCGGTCCGCCGATGGTCGGCCGAGTACATCGATCGTGAGGTGACCGCGGCCTGCTCCGCGAACTCCCCGGCATGTGCGCTGTGGGTGAACGCCTCGTGCACCATCGCGGTGATGTGGCCGTTGCGATCGGCGGCCAGCCGCAGACGGGATCGGGTGGGCGCGCGGTGTCCGACGAAGACGAACATGTGCTGCCGGGTCACCGCGAACTTCACCGGACGACCGGGCAGGCGCATGGCCGCCATGGCCGCGAGCACGTCGTGCGAGTGCGGCGAGCCCTTCGACCCGAATCCACCGCCGACGTGCGGCGCGATCACCCTCATCTGCTCGGGTTCGAGACCCAGCACCGGCGCCAGCGAGGACACCACGCCCTGGGTCG
This sequence comes from Gordonia sp. SGD-V-85, assembly GCF_001456905.1. Classification (NCBI taxonomy): domain Bacteria; kingdom Bacillati; phylum Actinomycetota; class Actinomycetes; order Mycobacteriales; family Gordoniaceae; genus Gordonia; species Gordonia sp. SGD-V-85. The sequence goes on along the minus strand of NZ_LNQO01000004.1, from coordinate 24,361 downwards.
ACTGGGTCGAATCGTAGAGCGTGAGGACAGCGGCATCCGCATCCCAGGTGGCCACCACGGTGTGCGGCTCCATCGGGTTGTTGTGTTCCTCCGGGGTGGAGTACCACTGGTCGACCGTGACCGTGTCCCCGCCGGTGGTACTGGCCGCCTCGTCAAGGATTCGATCGGGGTGGCCGTCCTGTGAGGTGGGCTCGAACCCGCCGTTGACCTGTTCGGGCCGGTAGCTGTCGGGGTGATCGACGCGGAACTCGGTGTCGTGGGCGTCCTCGTCGTAGGTGACGGTCACCGCCGAGGCGGCTTCGCGTGCCGTCTCGGGACTCTCCGCGACGACGGCGCCGATCAGCTGCCCGCGGTAGGCGATTTCGGGCGACTGCAGGATCGTGAGGTCGCCGCTGGAGGTGTCGGCCAGTTCCGGTGCATTGTCCGGGGTGAGCACGAAGAGCACGCCGGGCGTCGATTCGGCTGCGGTCGTGTCGAATCCGGTGATGCGTCCGCGCGCGATGGTCGCGGTGATCGGCCACAGGTACGCGGCCTCGGTGAGGTGCTCGTAGGCATACGGCGCGGTGCCGCGCACCTTGTCGGCGCCGTCGATGCGGGCGTGGGAGGTACCAATCGCGGTCATCGAGTGCTCAGCTCCCGCAGGGTGGCGATCAGGGTGCGGCGTGCAAGGGGCACCTTGAACTCGTTGCCCTCGAGTGCACGGGCCTCGCCGAGTTCGGCATCGGCTGCCGCGGCGAACAATTCGGTCGACGGGCGCTGACCACGCAGCACCTCTTCGGCCCGCGCGGCCCGCCAGGGCTTGTGCGCGACACCGCCGAACGCGATCCGCGTCGCGCCGATGGCGTCACCGTCCATGCTCACCTCGGCCCCGACGGACACGAGCGCGAAGGCGTACGACGCACGGTCGCGCACCTTGCGGTAGGTCGACGACGAGTCGGGCAGGGGCGGTGGCACGTCGATGGCCACGATGACATCGTGCGGCTCGAGCACCGTGTCGCGCTCGGGATGCTCACCCGGGAGCCGGTAGAAGTCACCGATGTCCACCACGCGCTCGCCGTCGGGGCCTTGCACGACGATGCGCGCGTCGAGGGCGGTGAGGGCCACCGCCATGTCGGAGGGGTGGGTCGCGACGCAGGTCTCGGATGCTCCCAGGATGGCGTGATACCGCGTGTATCCGCCGACGGCCGAGCAGCCCGAGCCCGGTGTCCGCTTGTTGCACGGGGTCGTGACGTCCTGGAAGTAGACGCATCTGGTGCGCTGCAACAGGTTTCCCGCATTGGTCGCGAGGTTGCGCAACTGCGGCGAGGCGCCCGAGAGCAGGGCGCGGGCCAGGACGGGGTAGCGGCGCCGGACAAGGGGATGGGCGGCGGTGTCGGCGTTGCGGCCGGTGGCCCCGAGCCGGAGCGAGCCGTCCGGCCGTTCGGTGATGTCGTCGAGCGGCAGGCGGGAGATGTCGAGCAGCGCCGGCGGGTCGGCGACGCCCAGCTTCATGTGGTCGACCAGGTTGGTGCCGCCGGCGATCAGCTTCGCGCCGTCGTGATCCCGCAGGAAGTCCACGGCGGCGAGGACGTCGGTCGCACGCTCGTAGGTGAACGGGATCATCGATCGGCCGCCTGTCGGATCGCCGCGAGGATGTTCGGGTACGCCGCGCATCGGCAGAGGTTGCCGCTCATCCGTTCCCGGATCTCGTCGTCGGCCAGCGGACTCGCGTCGCCGCTCGACGACGGGTCGAGGTCCTCGGTGACGTGGCTGGGATACCCCTGTTTCGCCTCGTCGAGCATCCCGATGGCCGAGCACAACTGGCCGGGGGTGCAGTAGCCGCACTGGAAGGCGTCCTCGTCGATGAACGCCTGCTGCATGTCGTGTAGCTCGTCACCGTCGCCCAGGCCCTCGGCGGTGACGATGTCGCTGCCTTCGTAGGAGACGGCGAAGGACAGGCAACTGACGATGCGCCTGCCGTCGACCAGCACGGTGCACGAACCGCACTGGCCGTGATCGCATCCCTTCTTGGGCGAGAAGATGCCCAGCCGGTCACGCAGACCGTCGAGCAGTGTTGTTCGCGTGTCCACGACGACGTCGTGTTCGGCACCGTTCACGGTCAAGGAGACTTTGGCTTCCACGTCGCGAGGCATACCCGTCCGTAGAGGCGGTAAACACCCGCCGAGAACCGCGAAATGTCTGGAACAATCGGTCGAATGGCCCCCTCGAGACCCAGAGTTGTTGTGATCGGTGCCGGATTCGCGGGTATGCACTGCGCCCGCAGGCTCAAGAACGAGCCGGTCGACGTCACCATCGTCGACCGCGGGACCAGCCATCTGTTCCAGCCGCTGCTGTACCAGTGCGCCACCGGTCTGTTGTCCGAGGGCGCGATCTCCAGCCCGGTTCGGCATCTGACCCGTCGGCACAAGAACCTCGACGTCGTCCTCGGCGAGGCGTCGGCCATCGACGTCGAGGGTCACGAGCTGACGGTCGACCGCATCGACGGGTCGTCGTTCCGTCTCGGCTACGACTACCTCGTGGTCGGCGCCGGCATGCGCACCGCCTACCGCGGCAACGAGACGTTCGCGGAGTTCGCGCCCGGGATGAAGACGCTCGATGACGCGCTGTCGATCCGCCGCAAGATCATGGCCGCGTTCGAGATGGCCGAGACGATCACCGACCCGGAGGAGCAGCGGTCGTGGCTCACCTTCGCGGTGGCGGGCGGCGGCCCGACCGGCGTCGAGCTCGCCGGACAGATCCGGGAGGTCGCGACCCTGGCGCTCGAGCGCGAGTTCGACGCGATCGATCCGGCGCAGGCGCGGGTGCTGCTGCTCCACGGCGGCGACCGCGTGCTGCCGTCGTTCTCGACGCGGCTCTCGGCCAGCGCCCAGCGCACGCTCGACAACCTCGGCGTCGAGACCCACCTCGGCGTGCACGTCACCGGGGTCGGAGAGGACCACGTCGAGACGACCCGCAAGGCCGACGGGACCAAGAACGTCTACCCGGCGCGCACGACGCTGTGGACGACGGGCGTCGAGGCCGTCCCCTTCGCCACCACACTCGCCCGGTCGCTGGGTGTCGAACAGGACCACGGCGGGCGGATACCGGTCGAGGACGATCTCTCGGTCCCGGGCCATCCCGACATCTTCGTCTGCGGCGACATGAGTTCCTACCGAGACCTGCCCGGGGTCGCCGAGGTGGCGATGCAGGGCGGCCGGCACGCCGGGGCGGTGATCGCGGAAACCGTTGCAGGGCAACAGGAAAGAACCCCGTTCAGATACCGCGATCTGGGTACCGCGGCCTACATCGCCCGCCGCCACGCGATCGTCCAGTCCGGCCCGCTCCAGCTGTCGGGGTTCCTCGGCTGGGTGGCCTGGGGCGTCATCCACATCGCCTTCCTGGCGGGTGTCCGCAACCGGATGGGGACCGTCATGACGTGGGGCGCAACGCTGCTCACCGACACCCGGCGGGAGCGCGCCATCACCTACGGCAGCCCCGAGACGGCGAGGCAGCCCTACGGGCAGTGACCGGGTAGATTCGGCCCGCTCGCTTCGCTCCCGGCGCCGGGTCGATTCGGCCCGCTCGCTTCGCTCCCGGCGCCGGGACCCGAGTTCTCCCCGCTCGCTTGTCCGTGACCGCCTCGCCTGGTATCCAGAGTAGAACACGTTCTAATTCTGGTTGTTCTTCTGACGGGCGAGGAGTCCTCCATGCACACCCCGATCTGCGACGAGCTCGGTATCGAGTTCCCGATCTTCGCGTTCACCCACTGCCGGGACGTGGTGGTCGCGGTGAGCAAGGCGGGCGGTTTCGGAGTGCTCGGCGCGGTTGGCTTCACCCCCGAGGAGCTCGAGATTGAGCTCAACTGGATCGACGAGCACATCGGCGACCGTCCCTACGGCGTCGACATCGTCATCCCGAACACGTACGAGGGCATGGACTCGAACATGTCGGGCGAGGAACTCACCAAGATGTTGCAGTCGATGGTGCCGGCGGAGACCCTCGACTTCGGACGCAAGCTCCTGCGTGACCACGGCGTGCCGCTCAACGAGGACAGTGACAACTCCCTGCAGCTTCTCGGTTGGACCGAGGCCACTGCCACGCCGCAGGTCGAGATCGCGCTCCAGCACCCCAAGGTCACCCTGATCGCGAACGCCCTCGGGACGCCACCCGCCGACATGATCGAGAAGATCCAGTCCGCCGGCCGCAAGGTCGCCGCGCTGTGCGGATCGCCGAAGCAGGCCCGCAAGCACGCCGATGCGGGTGTCGACATCATCATCGCCCAAGGCGGCGAGGGCGGCGGTCACTGCGGCGAAGTCGGCTCCATCGTGCTCTGGCCGCAGGTCGTCAAAGAGGTTGCGCCGGTTCCGGTTCTGGCGGCCGGCGGTATCGGCAGCGGTGAGCAGATCGCGGCGGCGCTGGCCCTCGGGGCGCAGGGCGCGTGGACGGGATCGCAGTGGCTGATGGTCGAGGAGGCCGAGAACACCCCAGTCCAGCAGCAGACCTACATCGACGCCTCCAGCCGGGACACCGTACGGAGCCGATCGTTCACCGGCAAGCCGTGCCGCATGCTGCGCAACGACTGGACCGAGGCCTGGGAGGATCCGAAGAATCCCGATCCGCTGGGGATGCCGTTGCAGTACATGGTCTCCGGGATGGCGGTGGCCGCGACGCACAAGTACCCCGACGAGAGCATCGACGTCGCCTTCAACCCGGTCGGGCAGGTGGTCGGGCAGTTCCGCAAGGTCGAGAAGACCTCTGCGGTGATCGAGCAGTGGGTGACCGAGTACATCGACGCCACGAGCAGCCTGGACTCGTTCGCCAACGCGAACGCCTAGCCGGGGCTAATTCGCGCGGCCTCGTTTCCGTCCCGCTGATTGGATTCAATCAGCGGGACGGAAACGGCGACGCGGGAGCCGGGGAGTGGCCGGCGCCGTCCTCGGCGATCGTCGCGAGAGGGAGCGTCACCTGGACGGTGGTTCCCGACGGTTCGTTCGGCAGGTACCGGATCGTCCCGCCGTGGCGTTCGACGATGTGCTCGGAGATGATCAGCCCGATTCCCGAACCGTCCTGCTTGGACGAGAACGCCCCGGACGCGAGGCGGTCCGCCGGTACGCCGCCGGTCATGCCGCGTCCCTGATCGCGGATCCACACCGAGGCCAGTCCGTCGGCTTCACCGGTCTGGATCGTCAGTTCCTTCACCTCGGTTGTCGGACGGACGATCTCGTCGAGTGCATTGACGCACAGGTTGATGATGACCTGTCCGATGAGCACGTTCTCGCCCTGGATCGGCAGGTCGCGGTCGGGGATCTCGGCGTACACGCGCACGCCCTGCTCGGCCGCGCGTAGTCGCACGAAATACAGGCTCTCCTCGACGGTCTCGTTGAGATCCATGAGCGTCGAGGTGCTCTCGATGCGTCGTACGTAGCGGCGGACCGATGCCACGATGTCGGCGGCGCGGCGGAGTTGCTTCTCGATCTGGTCGATGCCGTAGGCGAGGCTGCGGGCGTCGACGGTCTCGGCGGAGACGCGGGCCTTGAGTCCGCTCAGGTAGTTCGTCGACGCCGCGAGCGGCTGCCCGAGCTCGTGGGCCAGGATCATCGCCATGTCACCCATCGCGTGGTAACGGCTCAGATATTGGAGGTTGGCCTCCTGGTAGGCGTTGCGGCGTTCCCATTCGACGCGGTCGGTCACGTCGCGCACGGTCAGGACCCGCGAGGAGATGCCGTCGTGGGCGACGATCTCGAGTTCGCCGGCCAGCCACACGGTGCTGCCGTCGTCCTTGATGATCTCCTGTTGGATCTCGACCGAGCCCGCTCCGTCCGTCAGCCGTTCGACGACGGGGTCACTGGTCAGCCGGGGCTCACACCGGCCGAGGTCTTCCAGATGGACGCCCGACAGCTCCGCGGGGGTGCGGCCGAACAGCTTGGCGGCCAGTGGGGAGATGTCGTCGATGCAGTTGTCGTCGTCGAGCACGACGATCCCGGCCGACGTGTGGGTCATGATGCGCTGCAACGACTCCGACACCCAGGTCAGTTCTTCCTGCAACTCGACCTCGTCGGAGATGTTGCGGAACTCGACCATCACGACCGGCCCGTCCTCGCAGCGCACCAGGGTCGCGCGGGCATCGGTGAGGAACTCGGTGCCGTCCTTGGCGCGGTACTTCCACTGTTTGCGGCTCGACCCGTGCACCACCGCGGACTGGAGCCATGCCACGCCGACCTCGCGGCGGTACTGACGCTCCTGGGCGCTCATGTGGTGTGCCTTGAGGGGCTTGAGTTCCTCCAGGGTGAACCCGAAGATCCGGCACGCGGCCGGGTTGGCCCACAGGATGTTCTTCGAACTCGCCTCGTGGATGAGGATGCCGGTGCCGGTGTGCAGGATCATCTGCTCGAAGTCCCGACGGGCGGGGAACATCGCCATCACCTCACCTTCGCCGAGTTCTCGTCTTCGCCCCCGCCACGATGCCATGCGGGTGAGGACACGCAAGTAAGGAATTGCTTACCCGCGGCGCGGGAAATCCCGATACCGCGTCGGGTCCCGCGTCCATAGTGTCGGACTCGAGATCGAGAGTCGATTCCGAACGGAGACAGTGATGACCGCGGAGAGCCTGACCGAACGGGTGTGTGCGGAACCGGCGGGGGCGGCGCGCGACGCCGCGTTCGACCACGCGCTCGACGTGCTCCGGGATCGTCGGGACGAGTTCAACTCGCAGCGCTACGTTCCCGCCGACTTCATCGCGTTGCTGAAGCGTGCCGGCATGTACCGGGCCTCGACGCCGGCGGCGTTCGGTGGCGAGCCGATGGCACCGTCGGATTTCATGTCGCTGGTCGAACGCATCTCCGCCGTCGACCCCGCCACCGGGTGGGTGTCCAGTTTCGGATCGTCGCTGGTCTACTTCGCCGCGCTGCCGGCCGAGACCCAGCAGAAGATCTACGCGCACGGTCCCGATGTCGCCTACGCGGGCGGGCTGTTCCCCATGCAGGAGGCACAGCGGGTCGACGGCGGCTACCTGTGCTCGGGGGTCTGGCAGTTCGCCAGCGGATGTCGCGGCGCCGACCTCCTCGGGATCGGTCTGGCCGGCGGACCCGAGACCGGCGGCAAACCGCTGACCGCGCTGGTCGATCCGGCCGAGGTCGAGATCGTCGACAACTGGGATGTCGCCGGGATGAAGGCGACCGGCTCCCATGCCATCCGCGCCGACCGCGTGTTCGTGCCCGAGGAGATGACCTTCGTGCGCGGCGGCGCTCCGCAGATCGACGAACCCCTGACCCGGTACCCCGCGCTGGCCTACGCCGCGCAGGTGCTGGCGGTGGTGACCCTAGGCGCGGCCCGGGGCGCCCTCGACTACGCGATCGAGGTCGGCGCGGCGCGGACCTCGATCACCGGAGGTGCCAGCAAGGGCAACCGGCCGGCGTACAAGAGCGGCCTGGCGGTCGCCGAGGCCGAATTGCGTTCGGCGCGAGCGTGCTTCTACGACAGCACCGACCGGGTGTGGGCCAAGGCCGTCGCGGGACAGCACATCTCGACCGACGATCAGGCCCTGTTGCGGTTGAGTGCCACCCACGCCGCGCACGTCGGGCGCAGCGTCGTGCTGCAGGTGTTCGACCTCGCCGGCACCGGGGCCATCTACGAGACCCATCCGCTGCAGCGGTTCCTGCAGGACGCGTTGGTGCCCGCGCAGCACGCGATGCTGCAGACCAACACCTACGAGGCCGCCGGTGCACTGCTTCTCGGCCTCGAGGCCGGAATCCCCAGCTTTCCCTGACCCACCCGTCATCCAGCCCAGACGTCACGACCGCGAGGAGACCATCACCCATGTTCGACGAACCGTTGCGCACGCTGTTCTGTGTCGGGAACAATCAGAACTTCTTCGACCTGCCCAAGGCCGACATCGGTCCGGTGTGGGAGGCCACGATGGAGTTCCTCACGAGTCTGAAGAACCTCGACGGTGTCGAGATCATCGGGACCTTCGACGACGACGCCCACATGGTCGGCCCGTCCGACGGCTGGCCGTGGACGTTCTACGTCCTCGCCGACGTGCGCGACCAGCCGACCGTCCGGGCGGCCTGCAACCTGTTGCGCACCATCATGGTCGGTGAACATGCGCTCTGGAAGTACTTCAAGGTCGAGGCGCGGATGGGACGAGCCCTCACCATCCGCGACGACGTCCCCTCATGAGCACCGCCTCCTGATCTCTCGCGCACCGACAGCCCCTCTCCGCGCCCCGGCGCGGTCGACACACGAAGGAACATCGATGACCACCATCGAGCGGCCGACCCGCGGCTTCGCGGACCTCGCCGAGAAGGACCGCGTCGCCGGTCAGCTGTACACCGATCCCGAGATCTTCGCCGAGGAGATGCGCAAGATCTTCTACCGCACCTGGGTGTGGGTCGCGCACGAGAGCGAGGTCCCCGAGGCGGGCTCGTTCAAGACCACCCAGGTCGGGGATCAACCGGTCATCGTGACACGGGATCGCAAGGGCAACTTCAACACCCTGCTCAACCGGTGCCGGCATCGCGGGGCGACGGTGTGCGACCAGCGCAGCGGCAAGGCCAACGGCTTCACCTGCCCGTACCACAACTGGTCGTACACCCTCGACGGTCGACTGCGCGGCATCCCGTACCCGGACGGTTACGAGGGCGTCGTCGAGAAGAACGACTTCCCCCTGCAGAAGCTGCGCACCGAGAGCTATCTCGGCATGATCTTCGCGACGTTCAACACCGAGATCGAACCGCTCGAAGACCACCTGGGTGATGCGAAGATCTGGATGGAGCGATTCCTGAAGCAGTCCAACGGATTCCCCACCAAGGTCCTCGGCAGTCACAAGTTCCGGTTCAAGGGCAACTGGAAGATCCAGCTCGAGAACACCACCGACGGTTACCACTTCCCGATGGTGCACAAGTCGTGGATGGCCTCTGTCGACGCCGAGACCGCGAACATGATGTCGTTCATGGACGATCCGGCCGCCGAGACGCACGCGCTCGGCAACGGTCACAGCGTCGCGATCATGGCGGCCGCGCACGCGGACCTCGACATCGACGACGGTTCCGAGGAGGTGCAGCCGCGGTTCCAGCATCTCGTCGACGAACTCGCCGAGGCGGGGGAGAGTCCCGAACGCATCCGTCGCTACATGCGCTCGATGCACGGCTGCGGGTTCAACCTCAACATGTTCCCGAACATCGCCATGTCGTCGTCGTTCTTCCGGGTCCTCATCCCGATCAGCGTGGACGTGACCGAGGTGTGGCACATGGCGATCGGCATGGACGGCGGGCCGGAGAGCATCAACCGCGAGCGCTTGCGGATCCACGAGCACTTCCAGGGCCCCTTCGGCTTCGGCAGCCCCGACGACGCCGAGGGATGGGATCGCGTCCAGATCGGCGCCGGTGGCAACCCGAACATGCCGATCCTGGTCAACCGCGGGGAGAACCGCGAGTACACGACCGAAGAGGGTTGGCCCACATCGCATGTCACCGACGAGACGGGGATGCGTGAGTCCTACGCCATGTGGAAGAAGATGATGAGCGATGACTGAATTGCACAGTTTCAACGACCCGCGCGTCCTGCGCGCGATCGCGCTCGTGTGGAAGGAAGCCGAACTCCTCGACGCCAAGGACTACCCGGCGTGGGAGGCCCTCTACACCGATGACGCGCACTACGTCATCCCGATCGATCCCGACACCGACGATTTCGACTCGTCGCTGAACATGGTGTACGACGACCAGCGGATGCGGCGCCTGCGCGTCGAACGGATGATGCAGGGTTACGCACCGTCGGCGGTCGCCGCTGCCCGCACGGTCCGGGTCATCTCGCGGTTCACCGTGTCGGACGTCAGCGACGACACCGTCATCCTGCGGTCCGCGCAGATCCTCAACGCGTTCAAGCGCGATGCCTTCTCGACGATCGGCGCCGAGCTCACCCACACCATCAGCCTCGGTTCCGACGGTAACGACCGGATCAGTCTGAAGGTGGCCCGTCTCATCGACAGCGAGGACGCGGTCAGCGCCTCCGGTTACCTGGTGTGAGGACGGACCTGGACATGAGTTCGACGAACAAGGGGATCGCGGTCGTCACCGGTGCCGCCGGCGGCATGGGTTCGCACATCGCCCGCCGGCTGCACCGGGACGGTCATCGCGTCCTGCTCACCGACATCGCCCTCGATCCGGCCCAGCGCATCGCCGAAGAACTCTCGCCCGACGGGTCGGCCGCACGGGCGGCCGTCCTCGACGTGGCGCACCGGCAGGGTTTCGTCGACGCGCTGGCGCATGTGCAATCCGTCTGGGGCACACCGACGATCGTCGTGAACAACGCGGCATTGACCCAGGCGGCCGATCTCATGACGCTCGACGAGCCGGACTTCACCCGCGTGCTGAACACGAACGTCAACAGCATCTTCTTCGGCTGCCAGGTCTTCGGGGCCGCGATGGCCGACGAGGGGTACGGCCGCATCGTCAACATGGCGTCGCTGGCCGGTCAGAACGGCGGCACCGCCACCGGCGCGCACTATGCCACGTCCAAGGGCGCGATCCTGACGGTCACCAAGATCTTCGCCAAAGAGCTTGCGGCCAAGGGTGTCACGGTCAACGCGATCGCGCCCGGGCCGCACGACCTGCCCGTCGTGAAGGCGACCGTGCCGCCGGAGAAACTCGACGCCGTGATCGCCGGCATCCCCGTCGGGAAGCTGGGCCGCCCCGAGTTCATCGGGGACATGGTCGGCCTGCTGACCGCCGAGAACGCCTTCTTCGTCACGGGTGCGTGCTGGGACGTCAACGGCGGGCTCTTCGTCCGCTGATCGCACCTCGAGAATTATTCGCCACCACCAGGAGCACCGCCATGGCCCTCACCGACGTCGTCGTCTCCGCGATCGTCCAGGAGACCCCGAGCATCAAGACCTTCTACCTGTCGAGGCCCGACGGCTCGACGATGGGGGAGTACACGCCCGGAGCGCACATCGATGTCGTCGGGCCGACCGCCATCACCCGCCAGTACTCGCTGTGCAGCCGGCCCGACGGGCGGGAGTCCTTCGCCGTGGCCGTCAAGCGCGAGGATCAGTCCCGAGGTGGTTCGGCCGCACTGCACGAACTGCGCGTCGGCGACCGGCTGCAGATCAGCGAGCCACGGAACCTGCTCGGGATCGATTCCACGGCAACGCATCACGTCCTGGTGGCGGCCGGCATCGGGATCACCCCGATGCTCAGCATGGCGCGCTACATGGACGTGCACGGGATCAGCTTCGAACTGCACTACTTCGCCCGGACGGTCGATGACGCGGCGTTCCTGCCGCTGCTGCGGGAGCGTTGCCCGGAGAAGCTGCACGCGCATGTCGGCGTCGGTCGTGAGGCCCACGGACCGATTCTGACCGCCGCGCTGGAATCGGCGCCGCAGGGCTCGCATGTCTATGTCTGCGGCCCGGACGGGTTCATGACCAAGGTCCGCGAACTGGCGGAACAGTACATCCCGGCCGACGCGGTCCACTTCGAGAACTTCCACGCCACCGATCAGCCGGATGCGTCGGAGAACACGTCCTTCGACGTCGAACTCGACGGCGAGACCTATCACGTCCCGGCCGACCGGAGCATCGTCGAGGTCCTCGAGGAGAACGGCTGCGACGTCGACACCTCGTGTCAGGAGGGCATCTGCGGTACCTGCATCATGCAGGTCCTCGCCGGTGAGCCCGAGCACCGCGACAACGTGCTGACCAAGGCCGAGCGAGAGTCCGGAGAGGTCATGGCGGTCTGCGTCTCGCGGACCACCGGCGAGAAGATCGTGCTCGACTATTACTGACCCCGATCAAGGGTTGGTCGGCACCTCGACGTCGAACCGCAGGATGTCCCGGACCAGCGTGCTGATGCTGTCGGCGTCGGTCTTGCTCTTGATCCGGGCACGGTGCACGTCCACCGTCTTGACGCTCATGTCGAGGCGGCGGGCGATGTTCTGGCTGGGTAGACCTTCGACGACCAGCGCGAGGATCTCGCGTTCCTGCGGGGTCAACAGCGCGACCTTCGATTCCACCCACCGCTTCTGCGCGTGGGTGCGGAAGCGTTCGACCGCCTTCTCCATCCCCGCCTGGACGGCGTCGAGCAGCCGCTGCGGGTCGTAGGGCTTCTCCAGGAAATCCATCGCGCCGGCCTGCAGGGTGGACACCGACATCCGGATGTCGCCGTGCGCGGAGACGAAGATGATGGCGACGTGCGGTGCTAACTCGTTGAGCTTCTCCTGCAGCCGCGGGCCGCTCATCGTCGGCATGCGGACGTCGAGCACGATGCACGCGGGGGTGTCCCCGGAGTACTGCGCGAGGAAGTCGTCGGCACTGTGGCAGATCCGCGGCGAGATCCCGATGCTGCCGAGCAGCCAGTCGACCGATTCGCAGAGTTCCGGGTCGTCGTCGACGACGTACACCGCCGCGGTCACATCCGATGCGGTCACGTCCACGCCGCGTCGGCCGTCCAGTAGTTCATCCCGACGGCACTCACCTGATGGCGCCACTCCGACGTCCGGTTGAGCCAGGGTTCCTCGCGCCGGACCGACTCGTCGGCCGCCTCCGGGCCGTCGGCCTCGACGGTCCAGTGCACCCAGTTGACCTCCCGGCCGTACTCGTCGTGCACGAACAGGTCGACATGGTGCCAGCCGTAGTTGAAGGTGTCCTCGTAACACGTGAGGAACATCCGGTGGTGCGTCTCGGGACGGGGTTTGACTGTCATGCAGATCTTCTCTCTCGCAACCGGATCAGACCGGGACGACCGGATGGGACCGGAGCTCGTTCTCGAGCACCGCGGCGACCTCGAACAGGGCCGACTCCCGCCCCGGCAAGCCGATCACCTGTAGTCCGAGGGGCATCCCGGAGTCCGTGGTCGCCCCCGGGACGACGACGACCGGGCAGCCGAGCAGCTGCCACGGTCGGCTCAGGACCGGCGACCCGGTCGCGTCGAGGCCGCTCGGTGCGGGGCCGGGTGCGGCGGGACCGACGATCACCGTGTGATCGCCGAGCGTCTCGGCCAGCAGATCCCGCGAGCGGTCGCGGCGGATGAGGGCGGCCGCGTGGTCCGCGGGCCGGACCGCGCGGCCGGCGTCGACGAGGTCGAGCAGCGCGGGGCTGAGCGCGGCCGCATGGTCCCGGACGACATCGTCCAGGGTCTCGGCCGCCTCATGGGACATGACGGTCACGTGGTCGTCGGCCAGGGTGCGGACATGATCGTCGAATTCGAGTGCGCGGGTCTCGACGTCGGCTCGCTCGAGCAGGTCCGGCAGCCGGTCGACCAGGTCTGCCATTGCCGGGTCGATCGGGTGCAGGTCGCTGCCGCCCCACACCACCACGGTCCGGACGGTGGAGCGACCGGGAACGATCGGCGAGCGGCCGGTGAAGGCGGTGTACACGTACTGCAGGTCGGCGATGTCGCGGGTGAGGATGCCCAGCGAGTCCAGCGACTCCGAGAGTCCGGTGACGCCGGACAGATCCGTCGAGCCGTGCGCGAGGACCATGCCCGCGGCGCCGCAGTAGGCGGCCGGCCGGGTCAACGAGCCGGCGGTCTGCGTACCCAGCGCCACCGGGATGACGCCAGCCCCGACGGCGGCGGCCGAACCGCTCGACGACCCGCCCGGCGTGTGCCCGGGGTGGTGCGGATTGCGCGTCGGCCCGGGCGAGAAGTAGCCGAACTCGGTCGTGACCGTCTTGCCCTGGATCACCGCGCCCAGATCGCGAAAACGACTGACACAGGGCGCATCCGACGCCGCCGGCGACGACGACGTGACGGGTGAACCGGCACGGGTCGGCAGACCCTCGACGTCGATGAGGTCCTTGACCCCGAGCGAGACGCCTCGCAGGGGCCGGCGACCCGGTATCCCATCCTGCCGTCGTGCCTCGTCGACGACGCCCGGGGACAGCTCGACCCACGCGCGCAGATCGGTGTCGGTGCCGACGATCTCCTCACGGACCTGTTCCGCGAGAATTTCCGCCGACACCACCTTCTCGTGGACCGCGGTCGCCTGCTCACTGATGGGCTGTTTCCAGTAGGCCGAGCTCACCGTTCCTCCTTCATGTGCTGGGACCAGTCTGCCCTGTCGCGCATCGCGGCGACAGTAAAGATTTCCCTCGTATCCCCGTAGGGACGGGTGGCCATAACGTCGTTGCCAGCCCCCGACAGCCCGGCGTCTTCGCACCCTGCCAGTCCAAGGAAACCCAATGAGCCTCAGAGAACCCGCGGTGACGACGCCGTCGTCGCCGACCGCCCCCGATCGACGAATCGACTTCGGCCGCATGTCGAGACGGGCCTGGATCGTCACCGGCATGCTCGTGCTGTTCCAGATCATCGCCTTCGCCGACAAGGCGGTGCTCGGCCTGGTCTCGGCCGACGCGATGCCCGAACTCGGCTTGACCGCAACCGAATTCGGATTCATCGGCAGTGCCTTCTTCTTCCTGTACGCGATCGTCTCGGTCGTCACCGGGTTCCTGGCGTCGAAGATCTCGGTGAAGTGGATCCTGTTCGCGATGGGCGTCACCTGGGCGGTGCTGCAATTCCCGATGCTGCTCGGCGGCGGCGCCGCCATCCTGCTGGTGACGCGGATCATCCTCGGCGGCGCCGAGGGACCCGCGACGGCCATGTCGCTCACCTCCGCGCACACCTGGTTCTCGCCCACCCGTCGTGCGCTGCCGTCGAACCTGATCGCCGCCGGCTCCACGCTGGGACCTGTCTTCGCGGCGCCGCTGCTGGCCTGGGTCATCGCCGTGTGGGGTTGGCGCTGGGCGTTCGGTGTTCTGGGAATCATCGGCCTGGTGTGGGTGATCGCCTGGTGGGCGATCGGCGCGGACGGTCCCTACCGTCCCAAGAAGGCCTCGTCGCCGGACGAGCCGGCACTCGACACCGACGAGACGGTTGACGATGCGAAGGAGGTCGCGACCTCCGCGGTCGACGAGCAGAAGCCGGTCAAGATCTGGCGTGCGCTGCTCAGCTTGGCGTTCATCTCCGCCGTGATCGGCGGGGCGTCGAACTTCTGGGTGCAGGGCTTCCTGACGACCTGGCTGCCCCAGTACCTGGGCACCGTGGTCGGGCTGTCGCTCGGTGAGGTCGGTGCGGTGACCACCGTGCCGTGGGTGGTCGGCGCGCTCGTCCTGCTCGGACTGGGTGCGCTCGGGCACCGGATGCTGCACCGGGGGAGTTCGGCACATCGGGCGATCGCCGTCCCGTTCGGCTGCGCCGCGGTCCTGGCCGGGTTGTGCTTCATCGCCATCCAGGCGTCGTCGGGGATCACGGCGGTCGCGCTGCTGTGCCTCGCCGGTGGATGCAGCCTGGCGTTCCCGATGACCGCCACCGCGATCGGTTATGCGGTCGGCGCTCGGCAGCGACCGATCCTCATGGCCACCCTCGGCGGCGTGGCGTCGTTCGGCGCGGTCATCTCGCCGATCCTGGTCGGCTGGCTCATGACCGACGCGGGGTATGTGTCGCCGCCGAAGGGTGAGAAGCCCAGCGCGGAGATGGCCGACAACATGGCGGCCGGCGTGCACCAGGCGTTCACGATCACCGGCATCGTCCTGCTGGTCGGCGGCGCACTGTGCATCGCCTTCCTCCGGCCGGAGCGACTCGGTGCCATTCTGCAGAAGCGTTACGTCCAGGAGCCGGTCGAGGCCCGGTCCGCCTGAGTGCCCGACCACCGCGACGATTCGATCCCAGGAGAAGACATGTCCGACAATGTGATCAGTGCCATCGACCCAGGCATCTTCCGAAATGTGATGGGGCACTATCCCACCGGCGTGGTCGTGGTGACGGGACGCGGTGACGACGGCTCCGTGCTGGCCATGGTCGTCGGGACTTTCAGCTCGGTGTCGATGGACCCGCCGTTGGTGTCCTTCATGCCGATGAAGACCTCGCGCACCTTCGAGAAGATGCGGGCCTGCGAGTCGTTGTGCATCAACATCCTCGGCGGTGAACAGGAGGACGTCGTCCTCACCATCGCGCAGCGTTGGGAGGACAAGCTCGCGGGCATCGACTGGTTCCCTTCGCCGTCGGGCGATCCGGTTCTCGCGGATTCGGTGGCCTGGATCGACACCCGCATCAGCAACGTCGTCGAAGCAGGCGATCACTGGATAACGCTCTGTGAGGTGCGGGATCTGGCCGTGACCAACCCGGTGTCGCCGCTGATCTTCTTCCAGGGTGGTTACGGCAGTTTCGTGTCGACGTCCCTGATGGCCCGGATGGACCACGAGATCCTGCCGACGATCCATGCCGCACACGCGGCGCGCCCGCAGGTGGAGGCATTGGCGACGTCCGTCGGCTGCGAGGTGTCGGTCCTCACCGCGGTCAGCCGCGACGAGATGGCCGTCGTGTTGTCGGCCACCGCGCCGGGCGTCGACCGTGACGAAGGCCTCGCGTACCGCATCCCGATGGTGCCGCCCATCGGGGACACGTACGTGTTCGACCAGGACGACGAGACCCGGGAGCGGTGGCTGGCGAAGCTCCGGCATGCCGACGATGATGTGCGACAGGTACATCGCGACCGTCTCGACTTCGTGCGGCGGCACGGTTACCTGGTGTCCTTTCTGCCCGATGCCTCATCGACTGCGTACGAGGAGATGCGAGAGGCGACGAAATCCTATGAGCGGGGCCGGTTGACGCCTTCGCAGGAACGCGAGATCTGCGAGTCCATCGGGAAGTCGGCCGTCGACTATCGCCTCCGCGAGGTGCGACCCGATCAGACCTATGACGTCGGTTCCGTCGTGCTGCCGATCCGGGACGCACGTGGCGGATACTCGATGACGCTCCGGTTGTCGCAGTTGCCGCTGGGCGTGAACGGCTCTGAGGTCGAGGCCTGGATCTCGGAGGCGCGTGCGGTGGTCGAGGTGCTTGGCCGATGAGCGACGACGATGCCAGGATCTCGGCGCTCGTCGCGCGGGTCGAGATTCTGGAGGCCGAAGCCGAGATCCGACGAATCCAGGCTCGATACATGTTCCTCTGTGACACCCCGTGTCCCGAACCCGGTCTCGCGGATGACGCCGAGCGCATCGAGCGCATCCTGGACCTCTACACCGACGACGCGGTGTGGGAGGGCGTCGGCGAGTACTACGACGGACAGTTCGGGCGTGCCGAGGGCAAGCCGGAGATCCGCGAACACTTCCAGCGCTTCTGGGATGAGAAGCGGGACCCGGCACTGGTGCTCAACGCGCACTACCTGACTTCGGAGCAGGTCCATGTCGACGGCGATGACGCCGAGGGACAGTGGATTCACATGCAGCCGTGGCTCTTCGGCGACGGCTCGGCCCTGTTGCGGTCGAGTCGGCTGAACAACGCCTTTCGCAAGCACGACGGCCGGTGGCGGATCACTCGTACCCGCACCGAGAACGTCTTCATCGCGCCGCTTCCCGACGGATTCGCCGAGAGCTACCCCTCGGCGTCGGCGTTGATGGGCTGAGGCGTTCGACGCCGGTGACGGGTCACGCGCCTGTGGTCAGTCGGATCATGTAGACCGTAGCCGCCACGCCGAGGAGCAGGAAGGCGCCCGGGAACGCGATGTTGTAGAAGACGCGGGCCCGCACATGGGCGATGACCGCGCCGACGAAGAACAGAGTGAGCCCGGTTCCGGCGGCGACGCCGATCCAGGGTTCGATCGTCAACCCGAGGACAAGCCCTGCTGCTCCGGCGGCCTTGAGTGTCGCGAGGTGGGGCAGGAACCGAGGTGGGACGTGGACCTCGGCCGAATTGGCCAGCACGAACTCGGCCCGGGCGAAGTCGGCGATGGCGATACCGCCATTGGCCACGATGCAGATGATCGTGGCGACGAACAGGGTGGTGGTCATCGCCGGGGGCCCTTCGCTGGTCGGGTTCCGCCGCGCGGTGGCCGGGTCGGTACGGTCGACATGTGTCCTCCTCTGAGGTGGGTTGTCGGATGGACGATGTGAGTGTGGTGCTCTCATCCGTACCGACGTCCTACCCCACGAGAAGGTGACATCCGGTGGTACCGACCTCAGAGTTCGAAGATCTACGACCGCAGCTGACCGCCATGGCGTTCCGGATGCTCGGCTCGATCCACGACGCCGAGGACGCCGTGCAGAGCACGTGGCTCAACTCGCTGCGTGTCGACGGCACCGAGATCCGCAACCCTGCCGCATGGTTGACGACAACACTCACCCGGGTGTGTCTCGATCAGTTGCGCGCCCGCGGCAGACGACAGGAAGATCCGCTGTTCGCCGACGCTCTCCCCGCGGAGGCTGTCGCGGCCGACGAGCTCTACCTGCAGCGCGAGAACGTGTCACGTGCGCTGATGGTGGTCCTCGATCGGTTGACGCCGTCGCAACGCGTGGCCTATGTGCTGCATGACCTCTTTGCGGTTCCGTTCGGTGAGGTCGCAACGATCCTCGACACCAGTGTGGACGGTGCGAAGAAGCATGCGAGCCGGGCACGCGGACGGATCGCGTCTTCGCGGTTGAACTCCGAGCTGGACCCTGAACTGCCGTCGGGTGATGCGTCCCTGGTCGTCGACGCCTTTCTGGCCGCGGCGCGCGGCGGCAGTCTTGATGCGATGGTCGCGCTGTTGGGCGAGGATTGCATCCGTGTCGCCGACCGGTCACTGGTACCGCCGGACACACCGACCGTGGTCCGGGGCGCCCGGGCGGTCGCGGAGGAGACCCGATTCTTCGCCGACCGTATCCGGGCAAGCACGCCGATGTGGCTGGGAGGTCGGATGGTTCATGTGATCGCACCGGGCGGTCACCCGCTCGCCGTCATCGACATCGCCGTGAAGGGTGGGCGAGTCGTGCGGATCGACATTCGTCGCATGACGTCACCCGCCGTGTCCAGGTAGTCCTGACCGGCGATGTGGCCTCTGCGGTGTTCAGAAGGGCGGCGGGTTGGCGTCGTTCCAGCGCTTCTCGGCGCGTTGGTGGCGTCGGAAGTCGTTGTCGCGCTGCGTGTCGAGTCTGTCGCGGGCGGGATGATCGGGTGACCGTCTGGGGAAGAGCTTGTTGAACAGGTCGCGTCCGCTGAAGGCGTTGCCGACGAACATGTGCCCGGTGGGGGTGGTGAACCAGGCGGTGCGGGACTCGTCTTGGTGGTCCTGCCAGCTGGTGAAGGTCTTGATGCGGTGATGGAACCGGCACAGCGGTTTGAGGTTGCGCGCATCGGTCGGGCCACCGCGACGCGGGTCGGTGTGGTCGAAGGGTTCGGTGTGGTCGAGATCGATCTGCCAGACCGGGGCGTTGCAGCCGGGGAAGGTGCAGCACAGTTCGCCGGCGCGCACCAGCGCCTGGAGCTTCTTCGAGGGGGTGTATCGCGTTGTCGAACTGTCCGCGTCGGGAGCCGGTGAACCGTCGGGTGCGTCGGGTGCGGGATGGATGTAGGTGCGGCGGGCTTCGGCGAGGAGTGTTCGGGCGGTGTCGGCGTCGATGATGCCGTGGCGGTCGAGGAAAGCGGGGTCGTTGTCGAGACCGAACAGGGTCGACAGGTTCACCACGATGTGAAAGGTCGCGCGCGGCGCCGGCGATGACGACGGCGACGCGTCCGGACCCGGAGGGTCGGCGACAACCGTGTCGCTGTCCGGGGTGTCGGTGTCATCGTTCCCGGAGTGGCGCGCGGGTGCCTCAGTCGTGTGGTCGGCGGTGTCCACTGTCGCTGCGTCGACGTCGCCGGTGGTGTTGGCTTCAATGTCCATTGCGGCAGGTCGGCAGTCGTCGCATTCGCACGCGATAGAAGCTTCGCCCCGCGCGAGCGCTTTCAGAGCATCGACTCGGCGGTTGGCCAACTTTCGAGGGTCACCGGCGTGGACCGCGGTGGCCATCGCCGTCAGGCGGGCGTCGAACTCGGCGGCATCAGCAGTGGGCAGCGTGCCGGAGATCCGGGACTGCCCGGGTGTGAAGCGGTCGGGGGTGACGGTCACCTTGCGGTCGGCTTTGACTCGTTCCTTGCGTCGGCGGATCGCGTCGGGTGCCCACTTGGCGACGATGGAATCGACCATGGCGGTGAACCGGGCCGTGGACATCGGTGGGCGGGCGAAGATCGCTTCGGCGAGATGGGCGTCGACGGTCTGCATCTCTTCGTCGTCGGTGATGAGGTCGGTGCGTTTGAGGGCGATGAGGAAGCGGCGCTTGTCGATTCGACCGCACGCGAGTGCGTGTCCGGTGAAGGAGAGTCGGTAGCGCAGTGCGTCGCCGGCTTCGATGAGATCTTTCGCCTCGGCCGGCGTCACGGTGAGGGTGGCACCGACTTCGGCGATGGCCTGTTCGAGACCGTTGGGCCCGAACTGCTCGTAGGGATTCTCACCAGCGGCCACCCGCGCGGACAGGTGCTCGAAGGCTTCGATGGAGTCGAGTTCGCCGCTGTGCGTCTCGGCGCGCCGCTGCGCGTAGTCCATCTCGCGTTCGTCGTGAATGAGGCTGGCAACGACCATCATTCGATGCGCCGACGCTGCCGCCAAACCCGCGCAGTGGTTGAGGACCTCGACGAGTTCGGCAGCGGAGAGTTCATGGTCGGGACGAAAGCGCGGCTCGACCGACTCCTGTGATGGGTCCACAGATGTAGTGGACCCGGCCCCCGCCCCCGATGACATACCTCCACGATACTCGAATATATGTTCGAGTCAAGGGTGTATTTGTTTCTCCTTCGAATATCCGATGATGCAACCACGACGCACCGACAGGTCATCCTCAGATCGAGGTCAGCGATGTCCGCGTGGCAGGCCGATGCGGATCAGGCGTGGGTCCTGCGTGATCTCGCGTACCTCGAATGTCGGGTCCATCTCCTCCGCCACCCGATCGACGATCAGAGAACCGTTGCTGTCGAACCCGATTCGGTGGTGAGTCAACCTGGTCGTGAACTTCCAGACGGCCATCGCTTCGACCTCAGTGGTGACCGAGTCTTCGCATCGGACACAGTCGAGTGCTGCGTCACTGTCCGGATCGTCGGCGTGTTCGTCGCATGGCTCCCAGTCCGAGGTGACGAGGTATCCGGGGTCCCACAGGGAGCCCTCCGTCGGCGGCCATTCCACCGAGTACCACTCGCCGGCAGCGATTCCGTACGTTCCGATGGCCTCGTCGAGCACGGCCTTGCGGTCGGCTTCGGTCCATTCGATCCGGGGTGGAATCGCCACGTCCTCGATGGGGTCGATTCCGGCGTAGTCGGCGGGATCGCCGAGCAGTTCGGTATCGGTGGCCTCGTGCTGCGTTGCCCGACCGACGGATTCATGTGTGTCGAGCACTGCGGCCTCGGCTGTCGCAGCGTCGATATCCGCTGCCAGGTAGGCGGCGGAGTTCATCCGCTCATGAACCGCTCTCGCCGGGATCCGCGAGACGAGTTCGTCGACCACCGCTTGCTCGGCGTCGTAGAGCGCTCCGGATGCCAAGCGGAGTGCCGTCTTCCCAACCGGCACAGAGATTCCCGATGTCCGGCAGTCCCACAACTCGGCGGCGATCCGATCGCGCCGGTCGACCAACTCCCACGCGAGAGCTCTGGCTTCATCTGAGGGTGTCGAGTGAGGGATCAGCGACTGCGCCTGCGACTCTGCGATGATCCGAGTGAACCGATCGGGGCCCTCACAGGACGAATCGATCCACTGGTCAGTCGTCTTCATCGTGCCCATCGCGGTCATCTCCTCCGGGGTGTCCCGTCCGGGTCGTCATTACTACGCCGAGAACCTACTCGGTGCCGGTGACATCAACCGTGGAGTGAGCTGTGGCAGTTGGACGACGATCTCTGACAGATGTCGGTGCTGCGTCGCATTCTGTTGACGGAAGCCGACGCGTCGAGTCGGCCGAACCGAGCGGAGGCGACATGACCAACTCGAAAGCCCGCGCACATTCAGATGATTCGGTCGAGGCCGCCACCTTCGCGGGTATCGTTCGCAAGATCGGTGAGATGCGCCGAGCCGACACCGCCGCCGATCGCCTGCGATCCGACTCCAGGAGCGCACTGACGGGCGTGGATTCCGAGGGGCCCGCGGAGGCCGAGCGAGGCGTCGCCTGATGGCGCCCGAACCCGTCCGACTCCCCGCCGCGATGGCGTCCCCGGTAGTCGACTGCACTGTGAACGCCGGCTGGTATCCGCTCTTGGTTCGCCTCCATCGCCGGCTCTCAGCCGTCACCGACGACTTCACCTACGCGCAGATCAAGGAGAAGTTCGGGGTTGTGCGCTGCTACCTCAATTACGGAGACTCGGTCGACGATTTCACGTGGAGCCTTTGCGAGCTCCTGGTCGACGCGACAACCGACGAGTCGAGCACCGTATGCGAATTCTGCGGCGACCGAGGAGAAATCCGGTACGACCTTTCCTGGATCAAGACGACCTGCGGAGATTGCTGACCGTAACGTTCGGCGGTGAGCAAGACCTGGGTCATCTGAAGCGGCGCGCAGATCGCCGAATGGACGAAGATCGCCCCGGGTACGACGAATGGTCGTGTGCTGACTCCGCGTCTCAGCCGATCCCGCGCGACAGCATTTGCCCGACAACCAGACCGAGTGCACCCTCGGCAAACCTCGAGACCGGCCCGACGGCGGTGTCCAGCGCCTCGTCGTAGCCGTCGCGTGCCTCGCCCCACAGGCGGCCCGACGAGCCGTTCGGCGTGACCCCGATCAGGGCGATGAGCTCACCGGTGGTGGGGATGCAGATCGCCCAGACGAATCGTGTCTCCGACTCCCAGTCACGCTGCGCCGCAGCGACGTACGCGGCGGGGTCGTCGACCTCGAGATGAGACAACGCCGGGACGTCGGTGATCCGCTCGTCCGCACGAAGCGCACGCAGATACCACGTCCCGGCGTTGATCTCGACTGGTTGCACAACGTCCCTTCGATGCGGTTGCGCCCACTGTTCCCTGAGGTGCGAGCGAAGCGAGCCACGAAGGGCTGGCGAGATCGTCTCGCCAGGCCTTCGTGGCTCGTCGCTGATATGTAGTGCTGCTCTGTCAAGTCCCATGGCGAAATTGCCTCCTTCTCAGGGGCTGTTGTGGGGTTGGCCACCCGCCGCGGTGTGTGGTGGTCGTTACTCGCGACGGTGTTGTCGGACTGATATACGCGGGTTGGTTACCGCTCAACGGTGT
Organism: Gordonia sp. SGD-V-85; assembly: GCF_001456905.1. NCBI lineage: Bacteria > Bacillati > Actinomycetota > Actinomycetes > Mycobacteriales > Gordoniaceae > Gordonia > Gordonia sp. SGD-V-85. The sequence continues at coordinate 1,375 of NZ_LNQO01000004.1, read as the reverse complement.
TCGACAGGAGATGAAAACGCTGGCCGACGGGTCTATGTAAACGTGCGTACCGTGCACCCAAAAGTGCTGGCGCACATAGCGACGCCGTGGATTCGTTCCCTGTTCACCACAGCGGGAGTCCCGCGACGGGTGGCCAAGATTGTGTGTCAGTGCTGGTTAGTCGTCGAGCACCGCCAGCGACCAGCACCAGCCGGCGAGCTCACGAGCGATCGCGGTGTTGGCCACGCAGGGATGTTTGCTGCGGCGGTCGAATTGTTGCCAGCGCTTGTGTAGCCGACGATTGCCGGCATGGCCACGGGCGCGGGCAGCCGGTGAGGCCGCCTCCCACCGGCGGCGCATGGTCTGTCCGGGTGTGGCGTAGGGGCGTCGGTGTTGCCAGGCCGCCTCGACCAGTAGCCGCCGCACGTGGGCGTTACCGGCCTTGGTGATCGATCCCTGACTGCGGGTCCCGCCGGTCGAGTATTCCGAGGGCACCAATCCTGCGTAGGAGCCGATCGTGGCGCCGCTAAACCGTGACCAGTCGCCGATCTCGACCGCCAGAGCGAACGCGGTCAGCGTCGACACACCCCGCAAACACGACAGCCGGGTGACCACCGCCTGCCACGGATCGGTGGCCGCGGTCTGTTCGATCAGCTCATCGAGGCGGTCACGGCGGGCGGTCACGCTCAACACCGCGTCCAGGTCGTTGTCGAAGGCGGCTTGCAGCAGCGGCAGCTCGAAACGTTGACGCTGCAGCCACCGCTGATGAACACCGGTCCAGGGTTTCCCGCCGGAGTAGACGATCCCCTGTCGCAGAAGCAGTTTGGACAATCGATGCCGAGCGCGCATCAGGTCGCTGCGGGCGTCCTCGCGGGCGCGGACCAGATCCCGTGCGGCTTCGGTGCCCACCTCAGGAACACTGACCGCCACCACTTCGCCCAGGCGCAGCAACTTCGCCAAGTGTGCAGCGTCTCGGGCATCGGTCTTGACGCGGTCCCCGGCTGGCCGCTGCAGCTTCGAGGGCGCGGCAACCACACACCCCATCCCGGCCGCCGTGATCGCCCGCGCCAATCCGAAGCCGGTCGGACCGGCCTCATAGGCCACCCGCACCGGCGGGGCCAGGCCTTGTAGCCAGCTGACGATGGTCGCCGCATCGGGGACCAAGGTCTGCCGAATCACCTGCCCGGTGTCTTCATCGATGGCATGAGCGACCACCGAGCGTGCGTGAACATCCAATCCGACACTTGTACCCTGAACAATCACCGGAGGCCTCCTGATCTGCAATGTGGTGCTACCGCAGAGTGTGAACTCAGCAGCAGCAACCCACGATGTGTTTGCAGCTTGAGGCCTTCGGCCCCAAGGCCCTCATACCGTCTATCGCTCCTCGCACCTCAGG